>JACRAB010000258.1 GCA_016213575.1 Actinomycetota bacterium | reverse complement strand
GCGTCGCTCGGCGGCGCGGCGGCGGACACCGTCGCCGCGGGCGCGGCCGCCGTCGCGTCCGCCGGCTGACCGGCACCACCCGAAGCCGGACAGGGGCGCCGCGCCGGGCCACGGCGCGTCGCCCCTGCACCGTCCTGGGCCTACCCGGTAACGATCTCAGCCGAGGTGCAGGGGGAGCAACCTGTTCACGGCATGCATCGGGACGGCGACCCATCCCGGCCGGTTGCGCGTCTCGTAGACGACCTCGTAGAGCGCCTTGTCGAGCTCGAGGGCCAGCAGCAGGGCGGCGTCCTCGCGCGGGTCGTGGCCGGTGACGGCGCCGTACCCCTCGAGGAAGGCGGTCCGGCAGCCCTCCGCCCAGGCGGTCGCCGCGGCGACCCGCGGGTCGTCCGGCGGCAGCCCGACGGTCGCGTGCCGGGCCGCGTAGTCGAACGACCGGAGCATCCCGGCGACGTCGCGCAGCGCGAGGTCGGGCGCGAGCCGCTCGGCGAGCGGCCGCAGCGGCTCGCCCTCGAAGTCGAGCAGCACCCAGCCCCGGGCGGGGGAGTGCAGCACCTGGCCCAGGTGGTAGTCGCCGTGCACCTGCTGGAGGACGAGCCCGGCGCGGGCCTGCCGGACGCCGTCCACCGCGGCCCGGGCGGCGTCCGCGTGCGGCGCGAGCTCCGGGGCCTGGGCGACCGCCCAGTCGACCCTGGCCCGCAGCCCGTCGGCGAGGCCGGCGAGCAGCTCGGGCGTCGCGGGCCGGGTCGGGAGCACCTCCGCGAGGGTGGTGTGCACCTCGGCGGTCCCGCCGCCGAGCGCGCGCGCCTGAGCCTCGAAGCCGGCGCCCGCGTCGACGGCGCGGCAGGCGACCCGCCACGCGTCCTCGCTGCCCGCGAGGAACTCGGACGCGAAGGCGAGGTGCCCGTGCACCGGTGCCCCGCCGTCCGTGGCCCACCAGGTGCCCTCGAGCCGGCCGACCGGCCGCGGCACCCGCTCGCAGCCCGCTACGGCCAGCGCCGACTGGACGACGACATCCGGGTTCTCGCCGGGGGCGAGCACCCGGAACAGCTTGACGATCGCCGGGGCCGGGCCGCCGGCGTCGACGACGACCGAGGTGTTGGACTGCTCCCCGGCGAGCACCTTCGCGGGGGCGTCCGGGTCGAGCGGGGCGCCGCCGGGCTGCCGGACCCCGTGCACGACCGTGCCGTCCGCGCCGGTGGCCGTCCCGCCGTCCGCGAGCAGCCGCAGCCAGGCGCGCACGAGGGCCGGGTCGCGCAGCCCGTCGTAGACCCACCGGCCGTCCGGGCCGTCGCTGCCCACCCGGCCGACGAGCGCCGCCGCGAGGGCGGGGTCCTCGACCGCGCGCAGCGACAGCGGCACCTGGTAGAGCGTCGTCGTGCCGTCCGCCGACGCCACCTCGACGAGCTCGACGGTCATGCCCGGGCCGAGGACGGCGCGGCCGACCGGCCGGGGGACGACGGGTGCGCCGTCCCCCTTGGCCGCGAACCAGCGCTGGTGCGGCATCCATGCCGCGAGGACCCCGGCGAGCTCCGCCGGGTCGGCGTCCGTGCCGTGTCGCGTGCTCACGCCGAGGCGGTGCCCAGAGTGAGCCAGAAGAAGTCCCGCGAGCCGAGCGTGACCGGCAGCACGCCGTCCGCCGGGACGGCCTCGAAGCCGGTGCCGCCGAAGATGTCGGTGACGACGCTGCCCGCGTGCTCCGGCAGCGAAAGCCGGGTGCCCTGCGGCGACCCGGAGAGGTTGTTCACGCAGAGCACCGTCTCCGGGGTCTCGCCGGGGACGTCGTCGCCGAGCACCCGAAGGAACGCCAGGACGTGCGGGTTGTCGGCCTCGACCGGCACGAACGCGCCGAGCCCGAAGACCGGGTGCCGGCGGCGGACGCCGAGCATCGCCCGGGTCCAGTGCAGGAGCGAGGCGGACGTCGCGAGCTGGGCCTCGACGTTGACCGCCGCGTAGTGGTTCGCGAGCGACTGCACGACCGGCAGGTAGAGCTTGCCGGGGTCGGCCGTCGAGAAGCCCGCGTTGCGGTCCGGCGTCCACTGCATGGGCGTGCGGACGGCGTCCCGGTCGGCGAGCCAGATGTTGTCGCCCATGCCGATCTCGTCGCCGTAGTACATGTACGGGCTGCCCGGCAGCGAGAGCAGGAGGGCGTTGATGAGCTCGAGCTCGGCGCGGCTGTTGTCGAGCAGCGTCGCGAGCCGGCGGCGGATGCCGACGTTGGCGCGCATCCGGGCGTCCGGCGCGTACCAGCCGTACATCGCGGCGCGCTCCTCGGTCGTCACCATCTCGAGCGTCAGCTCGTCGTGGTTGCGCAGGAACGTGCCCCACTGGGCGCCGGCGGGGATCTGCGGGGTCTCGCGGAGGATGTCGACGATCGGCGCGGCCTTCTCCTCGCGCAGCGCGTAGTAGATCCGCGGCATGACGGGGAAGTGGAAGGCCATGTGGCACTCGGGCTCGGTCTCGGAGCCGAAGTACTCGACGACGTCCTTGGGCCACTGGTTGGCCTCGGCGAGCAGGATCCGCCCCGGGTACCTGTCGTCGACGAGGCGGCGGACCCGGCGGATGAAGTCGTGCGTCTGCGGCAGGTTCTCGCAGTTCGTCCCCTCCTCCTCGAAGAGGTAGGGGATCGCGTCGAGCCGGATGCCGTCGATGCCGAGGTCCATCCAGAACGTGATGACGTCGAGGATCGCCTCCTGCACGGCCGGGTTCTCGAAGTTGAGGTCCGGCTGGTGGCCGAAGAACCGGTGCCAGTAGTACTGGCGCCGCACCGGGTCGAACGTCCAGTTGCTCGTCTCGGTGTCGACGAAGATGATCCGCGCGTCGGCGTACCGCTCGTCGGTGTCGGACCACACGTAGAAGTCGCCGTACGGCCCGTCGGGGTCGCTGCGGCTGGCCTGGAACCAGGGGTGCTGGTCGCTCGTGTGGTTCACCGCAAGGTCGGTGATGACCCGCAGGCCGCGCGCGTGCGCCTGGGTGACGAGCTCCTGGAAGTCCGGCAGCGTGCCGAACTCGGGGAGCACCGCGCAGTAGTCGCTGATGTCGTAGCCGCCGTCCTTGAGCGGCGAGGCGTAGAACGGCGGCACCCAGATGCAGTCGACGCCGAGCCACTGGATGTAGTCCAGCTTCGAGATGAGCCCGGTGAAGTCACCCGAGCCCGACCCGTTGGAGTCGGCGAAGGCGCGGACGAGCACCTCGTAGAAGACGGCCTTGCGGTACCAGTTGGGGTCGTTCTTGAGCCCCGGCCCGGTCAGCTCCAAGCCCTGCACCTAGATCCTCCTGAGGTGGAACACGTGGGCGGGCTGGATGTGCGGGTCCAGCCTCACGTAGTTGTACTCGCCCCAGCGGAACGTGTCGCCGGTCATGAGGTCGTGGACCGTGAACGTGTCGCCGTAGTCCATCCCGAGCGCCGGCATGTCGATCTTCACCGTCGTCTCGCGGGCACCGTGCGGGTCGAGGTTGACGACGACGACGAGGCAGTCCTCGCGCCCGTTCGGCGAGACGTCGGCGGTGAGCCGGCGGGAGTAGACGAGCGTGTGGTCGTCCTCGGCGTGGTGGAACGTCGTCCCGCGCAGCTGCTGCAGGGCCGGGTGGTCGCGCCGGGCCTGGTTGAGCCGCGTGAGGTAGCCGGCGATCGAGCGGCCCTCGTTCACGCCGCCGTGCTCGTAGCTGGCCCAGTCCCGCGGGCGGTACTGGTACTTCTCGCTGTCGAGGTACTCCTCGCTGCCGTGCCGGACGGCGACGTGCTCGCACAGCTCGTACCCCGAGTACATGCCCCAGCAGGGCGACAGGGTCGAGGCGAGGACGGCGCGCAGCTTGAATGCGGCCGGCCCGCCGTACTGGAGGAACTCGTGGAGGATGTCCGGGGTGTTCGGCCAGAAGTTCGGCCGCATGTATGCCGCGGACTCGCCCTGGAGCTCCTCGACGTACTCGGCGATCTCGGTCTTCGACGTCCGCCACGTGAAGTACGTGTACGACTGCTGGAAGCCGATCTTGCCGAGCGTGTGCATCATCGCGGGCCGGGTGAAGGCCTCGGCGAGGAACATGACGTCCGGGTGCCGGTCGTTGACGATCCCGATGAGCCACTCCCAGAACTCGACCGGCTTGGTGTGCGGGTTGTCGACCCGGAACACCTCGACGCCGTGCGAGATCCAGTACTCGACGACCCGCAGGATCTCCTCGCGGATGCCCACCGGGTCGTTGTCGAAGTTCAGCGGGTAGATGTCCTGGTACTTCTTCGGCGGGTTCTCGGCGTAGGCGATCGAGCCGTCGGCCCGGGTCGTGAACCACTCGGGGTGCTCACGGGCCCAGGGGTGGTCCGGGGCGCACTGGAGGGCGAGGTCGAGCGCGACCTCGAGGCCGTTCTCGCGCGCGGTCGCGACGAAGTGGTCGAAGTCGTCGATCGTCCCGAGGTCCGGGTGGACGGCGTCGTGCCCGCCCTCGTCGGAGCCGATCGCCCACGGGACGCCCGGGTCCTGCGGGCCGGGGTTCAGGGTGTTGTTCGGGCCCTTGCGGTTGACCCGGCCGACCGGGTGGATCGGCGGCAGGTAGACGATGTCGAAGCCCATCGAGGCGATGACGGGCAGCCGGGCCTCGGCCTCCCGGAAGGTGCCCGAGTGCCAGGTCTGGGTCTCCTCGTCGAAGCGGGCGCCCTCGGAGCGGGGGAACAGCTCGTACCAGGAGGAGAAGAGCGCGAGCCGCCGCTCGACGCGCAGCGTGTACGTCGCGGACGGCGACACGAGGTCGCGCAGCGGGCTGCGGGTCAGCGCGAGCTCCACCTCGGGGGAGGTGCCGGCGGCGAGCCGGGCCTGCGCCGGGCGGTCGGTGTCACGCAGCGCGGTGATGGCGTCCCGCAGGACGCGGGCGTCGCCGAGCGCCGGGCCGGCCTCGTCGAGCGCCCGCTCGAGGACCCGGGCGCCCTCCTCGAGCATGAGCTCGACGTCCTGCTCGGCGGCGACCTTGATGACCGCGTTGTGCTCCCACGTGGCGTACGGGTCGCTCCAGCCCTCGACCCGGAACGTCCAGACGCCCTGCCGGTCGGGGACGACGGTCGCGCCCCAGCGGTCGGTGCCGGGGGCCAGCGGGACCATCCGCACGCGGGCCGCCTCGGCGCCGTCCGGGTCGACGAGGACCGCCGTCGCGGCGACCGCGTCGTGGCCCTCGCGGAAGACCGTCGCCTCGACGGGGACCGGCTCGCCGACGACGGCCTTGGCCGGCCAGCGGCCGCCGTCCACGACAGGGGTGACCGCGAGCACGGGGATCCGGCCGACGACCGGGGTCCCGGGGGCGGTCGGGCGGACCGGGGACGCGACCGGCGCGGTCGCGGGCGACGGTGCTGCGGTGCCCGACGTGCCCACGACGGGAGCGGCCGTCCCCTGCATGCTCGCTACTGCCTCGGTCATGTCTCAACCTCACCACTGCTGTCGGCGGGGTGCAGCCGCACCCGCGCGTCGTCCTGCGGCCGTCGGGGCCGTCGCCGGAAACACTCGACACGTCCGGGCCGGAACTTCACCTGTCGCCCGGGCGGAGTCTTGACACCGCCCGGACGGGGTGCCCGGCGCGATGACGCCGGGACCGGGATGGTCGTGGTGGAGAGGTCGGACGACAGCGTCTTACGTTCCGTCGAAGTCTTCGATACTGATAGTCACGGATTGCGGTCGAGCACCCTCAGGGCAGGGCCGTTCGGGGGTTCTCGACGCGCACCGTCACCGTCCCGCAACGTACCGGGTCCTGCGGTGTGGGCAAACGCTTACAGACAGCGAGTCCGAGGGGGGCCGCGGGGCGCCGCCGGGGCCGCTCCGGGACGGCTCCGACGGGCTCGTCGCGCTGCGTTCGCAAGCGTCACCTCCCGTACGCTGCGTGCCGTGAGAGCCATCCGCCGCTTCACCGTCCGAACCGTGCTCCCCGCGCCCGTCGCCGCGCTCGGGGACCTCGCGAGCAACCTGCGCTGGTCCTGGCACCCGCCGACGTGCGACCTCTTCGCGTCGGTCGACCCGCAGCGGTGGGAGTCCTCGGAGCACGACCCGGTCGTCGCGCTGCTCGGCGCGCTCTCGACCGACGAGCTCGACGCCCTCGCCTCCGACCCGCAGTTCGTCGCCCGGGTCGACGCCGCGGCGCAGGACCTGCAGACGTACCTCGCCGAGCCGCGGTGGTACCAGCGCCTCGGCGACGGCGTGCCGTCGTCCGTCGCCTACTTCTCGCCCGAGTTCGGGATCACCGCCGTCCTGCCGCAGTACTCCGGCGGGCTCGGCATCCTCGCCGGGGACCACCTCAAGTCCGCGAGCGACCTCGGCGTCCCGGTCGTCGGTGTCGGCCTGCTCTACCGGCACGGCTACTTCGAGCAGTCGTTGTCCCGCGAGGGCTGGCAGACCGAGACCTACCCGGTGCTGGACCCGGACGAGCTGCCGCTCGCGCTGCTGCGGGAGGCGGACGGCAGCCCGTGCCACGTCACCGTCGGGCTGCCGGGCGGCCGGGTGCTCACCGCCCCTGTCTGGAAGGCGCAGGTCGGCCGGGTGCCGCTGCTCCTGCTCGACTCGAACGTCGAGGAGAACGACGAGGCCGCCCGGGGCATCACCGACCGGCTGTACGGCGGCGGCGGGGAGCACCGGCTGCAGCAGGAGATGCTCCTGGGCATCGGCGGCGTGCGCGCCCTGCGGGTGTGGCAGCGGCTCACCGGCGCGCCGGCCCCGGAGGTCTACCACACCAACGAGGGGCACGCGGGCTTCCTCGGCCTGGAGCGGATCCGCGAGCTCGTCGGGACCGGGCTCACCTTCGACGAGGCCGTCGAGGCCGTGCGCGCCGGCACCGTCTTCACGACCCACACCCCGGTGCCCGCGGGCATCGACCGGTTCGGCCGCGACCAGATGGAGATCTTCTTCGGCGGCGACAACTCGGTGCCGGGCGTGCCCGTCGACCGGATCCTCGCGCTCGGCGCCGAGGACTACCCCGGCGGCGACGCCGGCGTGTTCAACATGGCGGTCATGGGCCTGCGGCTCGCGCAGCGGGCGAACGGCGTGAGCCGGCTGCACGGCGCGGTGAGCCGCGAGATGTTCGACGGGCTGTGGCCGGGGTTCGACCCGGCCGAGGTGCCGATCGCCTCGATCACCAACGGGGTCCACGCCCCGACGTGGGTCGACCGGCGCGTCGTCGAGCTCGGCGAGAAGTTCATCGGCCCGCAGATCACGCAGGACGCCCGCGGCTGGGAGGGCGTCGACCAGGTGCCCGACGAGGAGATCTGGTCGGTCCGCCGGCAGCTGCGCTCCTCGCTCGTCGAGGAGGCGCGGTCGCGCGTGCGGTCCTCGTGGCTGCGGCGCGGGGCGAGCCCGGCCGAGCTCGGCTGGGTCGACCAGGTGCTCGACCCGGACGTCCTGACGATCGGCTTCGCGCGCCGGGTGCCGACGTACAAGCGGCTCACGCTCATGCTCCGCGACCCCGAGCGGCTGCGCCGCCTGCTGCTGCACCCGGACCGGCCGGTCCAGCTCGTCATCGCCGGCAAGTCGCACCCCGCGGACGACCACGGCAAGCGGCTCATCCAGCAGATGGTCCGGTTCGCCGACGACCCAGCGGTCCGGCACCGGATCGCCTTCCTCCCGAACTACGACATCGCGATGGCGCAGTCGCTCTACCCGGGCTGCGACGTCTGGCTCAACAACCCGCTGCGCCCGTTCGAGGCCTGCGGCACGTCGGGCATGAAGTCCGCGCTCAACGGCGGCCTCAACCTGTCGATCCTCGACGGCTGGTGGGACGAGTGGTTCGACGGCGAGAACGGCTGGGCGATCCCCACCGCCGACGGCGTCGACGACCCGGAGCACCGCGACGACCTCGAGGCGGCCGCGCTCTACGACATCATCGAGGGCTCGGTCGCGCCGCGGTTCTACGACCGCGACGACCGCGGCATGCCGACACGCTGGCTCGAGATGGTCCGGCACACCCTCGCCTCGCTCGGCCCGAAGGTGCTCGCGAGCCGGATGGTCGCCGACTACGTCACCCGGCTCTACATGCCGGCGGCGGACGCCGCGCGCGCCACGACGCCGGAGGCCGCCGCGGCGCTCGCCGGGTTCAAGTCGCGCGTCCGGCAGCACTGGCCGTCGGTGCGGGTCGACCACGTCGAGTCCGACGGCGTGAGCGACAGCCCGCAGGTCGGCGACGAGGTCGTGGTCCGCGCCTTCGTCTCGCTCGGCGAGCTCACCCCGGACGACGTCGAGGTCCAGGTCGTGCACGGCCGGGTCACGCCGTCCGACACCCTCGTCGACACCGTGACCGCCACGCTGCGGCACGCCGAGACGTACGAAGCCGGCCGGCACCGCTTCGACGGCACGCTCGCGCTGCGCCGCACCGGCCCGTTCGGCTACACGGTCCGGGTGCTCCCGCGCACCGACCTGCTCGCCGGCCCGGCCGAGCTGGGCCTGGTGACGAACGCGGGGTGACCCGGGTCAGCCCTGCCGCAGGTGGCGGTGCGAGGCGTAGACCCGCAGGGAGGTCGCGGCGACGGTGACCGTGCTGCCGCCGGGGACCTCCCCGGCCTGCTCGGCCGCGGGCTGCGGGCGCTCGGTCGCGCTGTCCCACAGGAGCCGGTAGCGGCGGGCCCAGGGCCGGCCGGGGAGGACGACGTCGACCGGTTCGGGGGCGCCCTGGACGACGACGAGCAGCGAGCCGTCGGTGTGCTCGCCGAAGCCGTCGGGGACGACGGCGTGCAGGTACATGAGGAGCACCCGCTGGTCGGGGTCGTGCCAGCGCTCGTGCTCCATCTCGGTGCCGTCCGCGGCGAACCACGCGAGGTCCTTGGTGCCCCAGGCGTGCACCGGGCGGCCGGCGAAGAACCGGTCCTGGCGCAGCACCGGGTACTCGCGGCGCAGGGCGAGCAGGTGCCGGGTCGTCGCGAGCAGGTCCTCCTGCCGGCCGTCGAGGCGCCAGTCGACCCAGGAGACCTCGTTGTCCTGGCAGTACGGGTTGTTGTTGCCGCCCTGCGTGCGACCGAGCTCGTCGCCGGCCACGATCATCGGGACGCCGGTGGCGAGCAGCAGCGTCCCGAGCAGGTTGCGGGCCGCCCGGCGGCGGGCGGCGAGGATCGCGGGGTCGTCGGTCGGGCCCTCGACGCCGTGGTTCCACGACCGGTTGTCGGACGCGCCGTCCCGGTCGTCCTCGCCGTTGGCGAGGTTGTGCTTGACGTCGTAGGCCGTCGCGTCGTGCAGCGTGAAGCCGTCGTGGGCGGTGACGAAGTTCAGCGACGCGAGCGGTCCGCGCGCCGCCGAGAAGACGTCCGCCGAGCCGGCGAGCCGGGTCGCGAGGTCGCGGACGCCGCCGCCGGACTGGCCCTGGGCCACCCGGCGGCCGCCGGTGAGCCAGAAGTCGCGGACGCTGTCCCGGAAGCGGTCGTTCCACTCCGCGAACGGCGGCGGGAACTGGCCGGTCCGCCAGCCGTGCGGGCCGACGTCCCACGGTTCCGCGATGAGCTTGGCCGCACCGACGACCGGGTCGGCCCGCGCGGCGACGAGGAAGGGGTGGTCCGGGTCGTAGCCCTCGCGCCCGCGCGCGAGCGTCGTCGCGAGGTCGAACCGGAAGCCGTCGACGTGCATCTCCTCGATCCAGTACCGCAGCGAGTCCAGCGTGAGCTGGACGACGCGCGGCTCCCGGAAGTCGAGGCTGTTGCCGCAGCCGGTGGAGTCGACGTGCGCCCCGTGCCCGTCGAGCCGGGAGTACGTCGCGTGGTCGAGGCCGCGGAACGACAGGCTCGGGCCGTCGTTGCCGGCCTCGCACGTGTGGTTGTAGACGACGTCGAGGACGACCTCGATGCCCGCCTCGTGGAGCAGCCGGACCATGCCCTTGAACTCGTCGACGACGTCGAGCGGGTCCTTCGCGGCGGCGTAGCCCGGGTGCGGCGCGAAGAAGCCGAGCGTCGAGTAGCCCCAGTAGTTCGTCAGGCCGCGCCGCGCGAGCTGCGGCTCGTCGCCGATCGCGTGCACGGGCAGCAGCTCGAGCGTCGTCACCCCGAGCGTGCGCAGGTGCTCGACGGTCGCCGGGTGCGCGAGGCCCGCGTAGGTGCCGCGCAGGTGCTCGGGGACGCCGGGCAGCAGCCGGGTCAGCCCGCGGACGTGCGCCTCGTAGACGACCGTGTCGGACCACGGCACCCCGGGCGGGGCGTCGTCGCCCCAGTCGATGGGGTTCGGGCCGACGACACCGAGCGGCGCGTACGGCGCCGAGTCGCGCGGGTCCGCGACGTCCGGCTCGCCCTCGAGCGTCGCGCCGACGGTGTGGCCGAAGAGCTCCGGCACGAGCCGCAGCGGGCCGTCGACGGCGCGGGCGTACGGGTCGAGCAGGAGCTTGGCCGGGTTGTGGCGGTGCCCGCGCGCCGGCTCCCAGCGGCCGTGCACGCGCAGCCCGTACCGGGTGCCGACGGGGACGTCGGGGACGAACGCGTGCCACACGCCGTGGGTCGTCCCGCGCAGCGGGACCCGTCGCTCGGTGACCACGGGCGGGGCACCGGGACCGGCGTCGGAGCGGTCGACGAGGCACAGGTCGACCGCCTCCGCGTGGAGGGCGACGACGGCCACGTCGACGCCGCCGCCCCGGGGGTGGACCCCGAGGCGGTGCAGGCGGGCGTGTGGCGTCGGCACGTGCGCAGTCTGCCGGAACGCCCCGACGACTGCGCCGCCGCGTCGCCGTCACGCGTGTCGGCGATAGGTTGGACGGCGTGAGCGACCCGACGTCCCTGCCCAGCTTCCCGCCGCCCATGGACGAGCACCCGCTGCGCGGCCGCGTGCTCGACGCGCTCCTCGACGAGGGCTTCCGCCCGTCGATCGACGAGGACGGCGACGTCGCCTTCAAGGCCCAGGGCCAGCAGGTCTTCGTACGCTGCATCGACACCCAGCCGCCGCTCATGCGGGTCTTCGGGCAGTGGCTCGTGGGGGACGACGTGCCCGGCGACGAGCTCGACCGGCTGCGCGCCGCGAACGCCGTCACGGGCGCGCTGAACCTCGTGAAGACCACCGTCCACGACGGGCGGCTCGTCGTCGCCGTCGACCTCGTCGTCAGCGAGGGGCTCGACCTGCGCTCGCTGCTCGGCGCGACGATCGACGCCGTCCTCGGCTCGGTGCAGACGTGGCACGCGACGCTGCGGGAGATGACCGGCACGACCGGGGAGTGACCTACCTCGCACGGTGCGGGCGGCGGCCGTGGAGGGCCGTCGGTAGGCTCGCCGGGACCGCGACGACGCGAGACGGACGGACGATGCTGTGAGCGACGAGGCTGTGAGCGACCAGGGTTCGGAGCAGGGCCCGTCGACCGTGTGGTCGGGCGACCTCGTCCGGCTGGAGGTCGACGGCGGCATCGGGACGATCCGGCTCGACCGGCCCAAGATGAACGCGCTCGACGCGGCCATGCAGGAGGAGATCCGCACCGCCGCCGGGCTCGCGAGCACGAACCCGGGGATCGCCGCGGTCGTCGTCTACGGCGGCGAGCGGGTCTTCGCGGCCGGGGCCGACATCAAGGAGATGCAGGCCATGTCGTACACCGACATGGTCGAGCGCTCCGGCGCTCTGCAGTCGTCCTTCACCGCGGTCGCCCGCATCCCCAAGCCGACCGTTGCGGCCGTCACCGGCTACGCCCTCGGCGGCGGCTGCGAGCTCGCGCTCTGCTGCGACTTCCGGGTCGTGGGGGAGTCGGCGAAGCTCGGCCAGCCGGAGATCCTCCTCGGGATCATCCCCGGCGCCGGCGGCACCCAGCGGCTCTCCCGCCTCGTGGGCCCGGCCCGCGCCAAGGACCTCATCTTCTCCGGCCGCTTCGTCGAGGCCGTCGAGGCGCTCGCGATCGGCCTCGCCGACGAGGTCGTCCCGGACGGCGACGTGTACGCCGCGGCCCGGGCCCGGGTCGCCCGCTACGTCGGGGGGCCGGCGTTCGCGCTGCGGGCCGCGAAGGAGGCGATCGACCACGGGCTCGACGTCGACCTCGTGACCGGCCTCGAGATCGAGCGGCAGCTGTTCGCGGGGCTCTTCGCGACCCGCGACCGGGAGATCGGCATGACGTCGTTCGTCGAGAGCGGTCCCGGCAAGGCCGTGTTCGAAGGACGCTGAGACACTGGGACGGTCCGGTCCCGCGGTGGCGGGGCAGGCCCGCGCCGGACGGTGGACGCGTGCCGTGGGTCACAGCATTCGGGTCGAAGCGAGAGCTACTCGTCGGTAACAATGGTCAGGTCTGCGCGGACGCCGGTCCGCCGTGACGAGACGTCGGTCCGCCGCCAGGCGGCCGTTGAGCCAGGAGGTCGGGCAGGAGCATGAAGATCGTCGTCTGTGTGAAGCACGTGCCGGACGCCCAGGGCGACCGTCGGTTCGCCGGTGACGGCACGGTGGACCGGGCCGGGGTCGACGGGCTGCTGTCGGAGCTCGACGAGTACGCGGTCGAGGAGGCGCTCAAGCTGTCGGAGGCGAACGACGGGTCGACGGTCACGGTGGTGACGGTGGGCCCGGACGGCGCGAGCGACGCGGTGCGCAAGTCGCTGCAGATGGGCGCCGACGCCGGGGTCCACGTGGTGGACGACGCGCTGCACGGGTCGGACGCGTTCGCGACGTCCCTGGTGCTGGCGAAGGCGATCGCGACGCTCGAGTACGACGTGGTCATCACCGGGATGGCGTCCACGGACGCGGGCATGAGCGTCGTGCCGGCGCTGGTCGCGGACCGGCTCGGGCTGCCGCAGGTGACGTTCGCGGGCTCGCTGTCGATCGAGGGTGACGGGCCGGGCGCGAAGGTCGTCATCGAGCGGGACGGCGACGCGTTCACCGAGGTCGTGGAGTCCGCGCTGCCGGCGCTGGTCAGCGTGACCGACCAGATCAACGAGCCGCGGTACCCGTCGTTCAAGGGGATCATGGCGGCGAAGAAGAAGCCCGTGACCACCCTGTCGCTCGCCGACCTGGGCGTGAGCGCCGACGAGGTCGGTCTGGGCGCGGCCTGGACGTCGGTCGCCGGGGTCACGCAGCGCCCGCCGCGCGCGGCCGGCACGGTCGTGACGGACGAGGGTGACGGCGGCGCGAAGCTGGTGGAGTTCCTCGCCGGCGCCAAGCTGGTCTGACGAGAGCCTGGGACGAAGGAGAGATCTGAGATGGCACAGGTTCTGGTGCTCGTCGACCACGTCGACGGTGCGGTGCGCAAGACGACGAGCGAGCTGCTGACGCTGGCGGCCCGGCTCGGTGAGCCGGCGGCGGTCTTCGTCGGCAACGGCTACGAGAACGCCGCGGGTGCGCTCGCCGAGTTCGGCGCGACCGCGGTCTACACGGTGGACGCCGCGGTGAACGACTACCTGGTGCTCGCCAAGGCCGAGGCCCTCGCGGCCGTGGTCGAGGCCGCCGGCGGTGCGTCGGCGCTCGCCGCGGTGCTCATCCCGAGCAGCGCTGAGGGCAAGGAGGTCGCGGCCCGGCTCGCGCTCAAGCTCGACTCCGGGCTCATCACGGACGCGATCGACGTCCGCGCGGGTGACGGCGGCGGGGTCGCGACGACCCAGGCCGCGTTCGCGGGCGGGTTCGCGGTCGACGCGACGGTGACCAAGGGGCTGCCGGTCGTCACGGTGAAGCCGAACGCGGTCGAGCCGCAGCCGGTCGCGGGCGGGAGCGTGCCGGAGGCCACCGCGGTCGCGGTCGAGCTCTCGGACCTGGCGAAGGCGGTCAAGGTCGTCGAGCGCAAGGCGAAGGCCAAGTCGGGCCGCCCGGACCTCACCGAGGCCGCGATCGTCGTCTCCGGCGGCCGGGGCACGAACGGCGACTTCAGCAAGGTCGAGGCGTTCGCCGACTCGCTCGGTGCCGCGGTCGGCGCGAGCCGGGCCGCCGTGGACTCGGGCTGGTACCCGCACTCCAACCAGGTCGGGCAGACCGGCAAGCAGGTCTCCCCGCAGCTGTACGTCGCGTGCGGCATCTCCGGCGCGATCCAGCACCGGGCCGGGATGCAGACCTCGAAGACGATCGTCGCGATCAACAAGGACCCGGAGGCGCCGATCTTCGAGCTCGCCGACTTCGGCGTCGTCGGCGACCTGTTCGCCGTCCTCCCGCAGGCGACCGACGAGGTCACCAAGCGCAAGGGCTGAGCACGACCGCGAACGCGGCGAACGGGGCCGGTCCACCGCGGACCGGCCCCGTTCGCGCACCCGAACTAGACTCACCCGTCGTGACCGCCTACCTGGACCACGCGGCGACCACGCCGATGCGTCCGGAGGCGCTCGAGGCGCTGGTCGACGAGCTCGCGAGCCCCGGCAACGCCTCCTCCCTGCACACGAGCGGGCGGCGGGCCCGCCGCACCGTCGCGGAGGCGCGGGAGCGGCTCGCCGCGGCGCTCGGCTCCAGCCCGAGCGAGGTCGTCCTCACCGCGGGCGGCACCGAGGCCGACAACCTCGCCGTCAAGGGCCTCTACTGGGCCCGGCAGACGGCCCGGCGTCGTCCGGTCGTCGTGACGACGGCCGTCGAGCACCACGCCGTCCTCGACCCCGTCGAGTGGCTCGTCGAGCACGAGGGCGCCGAGGCGGTCTACCTGCCCGTGGACGCCGTCGGCCGGGTCGACGTCGAGGCCCTGGGGGCGGTGCTCGCCGAGCGGGCGGACGACGTCGCGCTCGTCAGCGTCATGTGGGCCAACAACGAGGTCGGCACCGTGCAGCCGGTCGCCGACGTCGCCGCAGTGGCCCGTGAGCACGGCGTCCCGGTGCACACCGACGCCGTCCAGGCGGTCGGCTGGCTGCCGGTCGACTTCGCGGCGTCCGGTGTCGACTGCCTCACCGTGAGCGGGCACAAGGTCGGCGGCCCGGTCGGCGCCGGCGCCCTCGTCGCCCGCCGCGGGCTCGACCTCACCCCTGTGCTCCACGGCGGCGGCCAGGAGCGCGGCGCGCGCTCCGGCACGATCGACGCGCCCGCGGTCCGGGCGCTGTCCGTCGCGGCGGCGCGGGCCGTCGCCGGCCGGGAGGCCGAGGCCGTGCGCGTCGCGGACCTGCGGGACGACCTCGTCGCCGCCGTCCTCGACGCGGTGCCGGACGCCGTCCTGCGCGGCGACCCCGACCCGGCGGGCCGGCTGCCCGGCAACGCCCACTTCACCTTCCCCGGCTGCGAGGGGGACTCGCTGCTCTACCTGCTCGACGCGCGCGGCGTCGAGTGCTCGGTCGGCTCCGCGTGCAAGGCCGGCGTGCCCAAGCCGAGCCACGTGCTCCTCGCGATGGGCGTGCCGCTCCACGACGCGCGCGGCGCCCTGCGGTTCTCGCTGGGCTGGTCCTCGACCGCGGACGACGTCGCGGCCCTCGCCGACGCGATCGGGCCGGTCGTCCAGCGGGCCCGCCGGGCCGGGCTGTCGTCCGCGCGCGCGAGGGCGTGACGGCCGTGCGCGTGCTGGCCGCGATGAGCGGCGGCGTCGACTCCGCCGTGGCCGCCGCCCGGGCCGTCGAGGCCGGGCACGAGGTCGTCGGCGTGCACCTCGCGCTCGCCCGCGAGCCCGCGACGCAGCGCACCGGTGCCCGCGGCTGCTGCACCGTCGAGGACGCCGACGACGCCCGCCGGGCCGCCGACGTCCTGGGCATCCCGTTCTACGTGTGGGACCTGTCCGAGCGGTTCGAGGCGGACGTCGTCGACGACTTCGTCGCCGAGTACGCCGCCGGGCGCACCCCGAACCCGTGCGTGCGCTGCAACGAGCGGATCAAGTTCTCCGCGCTCCTCGACAAGGCGCTCGCGCTCGGCTTCGACGCCGTCTGCACCGGGCACTACGCGCGGGTCGAGGCGGACGGCGCCGCCGGCGCGCCGGCCCTGCACCGCGCCGTCGACCCGGGCAAGGACCAGTCCTACGTGCTCGCCGTGCTGCCGCCGGAGCGGCTCGCGCACGCGCTCTTCCCGCTCGGCGACATGGTCAAGGACGACGTCCGCGCCGAGGCGGCGCGCCGCGGCCTGCTCGTCGCCGACAAGCCCGACTCGCACGACATCTGCTTCGTCGCGGACGGCGACACGAAGGCGTGGCTGGGCGCGCGGCTCGGCGTCCGGCCGGGGCCCGTCGTCGACGCCGACGGCGCGGTCGTCGGCGAGCACGAGGGCGCATACGCGTACACGGTCGGGCAGCGGCACGGGCTGCGCCTCGGCCGGCCCGCCCCGGACGGGAAGCCGCGCTACGTGCTCTCGGTCGAGCCGGTCTCGAACACCGTGACCGTCGGCCCGCGCGCCGCGCTCGACGTCGACGAGGTCGTCGCGGACGGCGCGACGTGGTGCGGGCCGGCCCCGGCCGTCGGGCAGCGGCTCGGGGCGCAGGTGCGGGCGCACGGCGACGAGGTGCCGTGCGTCGTGACGTCCCTCGACGGTGCGGTCGTCGTCCGGCTCGGGCGGCCGCTCTCCGGGGTGGCGCCGGGCCAGACGCTCGCGCTCTACGACGGCACGCGGGTCGTCGGCTCGGCGACGATCCGGGCGGCGTACTCATCCTTGACCTCGACCGGCACCATCCCGACCGAACGGTAGAGCTGCGTCGCCCCGGTCTCGTTGCCGGCGTCGACGAAGAGCTGGGTGAAGGTCCAGCCGCGCCGGACGTGCTCGGCGAACGCGAGCCCGAGCAGGTGCCGGGCGACGCCGCGGCCGCGGGCCGCCGGGTCGACGCCGAGCGAGCGCACGTAGCCGCCGTCGAGGGTGGCCAGGCGGGCGTCCCCGATGCAGTGCCCGACCGGCTCGCCGTCGAGGTCGGCGACCCACCACTGGGTGAGGTCGGTGCCGCCGCGCCGCTCCCAGCGGGTCCACCACTCGTCGAAGCCCAGCGGCTCGAAGCCGTGGTGGTCGGCGAACGAGGTGAGCCACAGCCGGTGCACGAGCCGTCGTCCGGTGTCGTCGGTGACCCGGCGGACGGTGACGCCGGGCGGGGCGCCGGACCCGGCGTCCGAGCCGGCGGCGGGGTGGGGGCGCTCCATCCGCCAGTAGGTCCGGTCGTGGACGAGCCCGGCGCCGGCCATCGCCGCGGTCGTCGCGCGGTCCTCGCGGTGCGGGTCGCTCTCGACCCGGACGGCGGCCCTGCCGTCGGCGGCGAGCCACTGCCGGACGCGGTCGAGGCACCAGGTGACGAGCGGCGCTTCGAGCGGGCCGGTGTGCGGCGGGGCGACCCGGACGTCGAGCGCCAGCGTGGGCTCCCGGTCGGTGTCCCGCGCGCGGTCACGGACGTCGACCCAGGCCAGGGCGGCGGGTCCCGCCGTCCCACCGTCGCGGTGGTCGACGAGGACGGCGGCGCCGCCGTCCCGCAGCGAGGCGCCGAGCCGCCCGAGCGCCTGGGCCGCCGGCTGGCTGTGCGGTGCCGCGTACCGCGCGGCGAAGGCGGCGAGGACGGCGTCGAGGGCCGGGGCGTCGGCCGCCGGGTCCGGCGTCCGGGCGGTGCAGCCGGCGGGCAGCCGCGGCAGGCCGGGGCCGTCCGGGCTCACCCGCGCCCGACCCGGGTCGCGTACGCGTCGATGACCTCGACCGGCTCCATGCCGACGGAGCGGTACAGGTCCGTCGCGCCGGTGCTGTTCTCCGAGTCGACGGTGAGCTGGCTCCAGGCCCAGCCGCGCCGGGTGTGCTCGGCGAACGCGACCCGGAGCAGGTGCCGGGCGACGCCACGGCCGCGCGCGGCGGGCAGCACCCCGAGCGACCGGACGTAGCCGCCGGCGTCGCCGTCGACGCCGCGGGTCTCCCCGATGCAGAAGCCGACCGG
>JACRAB010000024.1 GCA_016213575.1 Actinomycetota bacterium | reverse complement strand
TCGCGCGTCAAGTCTGCGTAGTCCTCGGGTTGCGCATCGTCTGGGCGCCGTCGACCGGTGACCCGCACATCGACCGGCGTCGCGACCGGCGTCGGCGCGGCGTCGGTCGCGCTCACCGTGGCCGGGGTGCGGAACCAGTACGTCAGCGAGATCGCCTGCGGTTCGACGGCATCAAGGACTCGCCACCGGGACCGTGCCATCTCCACCGGGCTCACCGGCCGTCTCCGCAGCAGCTGTGGCCACGCCCACCCCTTGAAGGGGACGGAGTCACGGACCGGTGCGTCCGGCTCGGTCAGCGGTCTTCCACCACCGGCTCGGCCGCCGGGCGGCCGGCGGGTCCCGTGGGGCGGAAGGCCTGTTCCCGCTAGGACCGACTGGACTCTGTCGTCGGCCACTGCGGCGTCGCTGAGCCCGCGGGTGCGGTCGGCGGGCGGCCTCGGCGGATGGGCAGCGCGAAGGAACGTGCTCGGGACCGCCGAGGCGGCTGCGTCCACGTCGGCGGCGGGTGCGTCGCCTGCGGGAAGGCCCTGGCTCCTGGTCGGACTTCGTCGCACGGCCGGGGCAGTGCCCGTTGCGGGACCCTGGTTGCGGCCCGGCCGCCGGCCCGGCTTCTTCATGGGTCTATCACCATCCTGGTGTCGGCGGCGACGGCGATCCGCGCGCCGCTCGACATCGCGGTCGACTAACTACTATGCCGTATAGTAGTGGCTCCGTCCCGAAGATGTGCGCCTCGAGAGTGCGCGGGTCGATGCCTGACGGCGGCCGCCGCGTCAGCCCTGCGGGGCTGACACAGCCGCCCGGACCGCAGCAGCCGGCAGGCCGTCTGAGCAGATGCGGGCCAGGAGGTCAGCAACACGCGCGTCCAGGGAGGGGTCGTTGCCGCGGGCCAGACCGGCAGCCTCGACGACAGTGCCCTCGGGTGCGGGGCGGACACGGACCCAGATCCTTCGTCGGCGCAGCAGCAGAGAGACGATCAGCCCGGCCAAGGCCGTCGACGCGGAGATCAGCGCGACGCCTTTCCCGGGGTCGCGCCGCACGTCCAGGGCGGCGTACCGGCCCACTTTGTCGAGCCGGATGCGTCCCCCGCCGGGAAGCTCGGCGACCGTGCCCGGGGCCAGAAGCAGCCGCAGGCCGCTGCCATCCGGAGTCCGCAGTTGGGTCATCCGTGAGGTCTGCAGAGCGTAGACCGACTGTGGAAGACCACTGTCGAGGCCGAGATCGCCGGTGTATGCGGTCAGCACCAGGCGGGGGCGCGTCAGGTCCGGGTAGGTCGAGATCGGGCCTCGGGCGGGATCGAACTCGGCGGTGGGGAGGAGGAGTCCGGCGAACCCCAGTTGGCTGGGACGGGCGTCCGGGACCTTGATGGCACCCACCGAGGTGTACTGACCGTCACGCGGGAGGAAGGGCACGGTGCCGGCGAAGACCACGCTCCCGCGCGAGTCCCACACGGTGACCCGCGGGGCGTACCCATTTCCCACCAGGTAGACCTTGGCGCCGGCGACCCTGAGGGGATGGTTGACCGCCAGCCGGAATGGCCTGTTCACCGATTCACCGTCTTGCACGGCCAGGTCGGCGAGGAACTGTCGAGGTGCACCCCGTTCCGGTCCGGACTTGGCGAACCGCACGCTCATCCCCCGCAGTGTCACTGCGAAAGCGGGCAGGTCCCCTGCGCCGATCAGGCGGCCGAGGCGCAGGCTGTCGTAGCCGGTAGGCACGTCCGCGAAGGTCTGTCCCTCGGCGAGGATCACCTGACCGCTCCAGCCGAAGAACGCACCGAGCACCACCGCCAGCAGGACGCCGAGCAGGCTCAGGTGGAACAACAGATTGCCCGCCTCGGCGAGATAGCCCCTTTCCGCAGCCAGGCTGCCGTCAGCCTCGGCCATCCGGACCCGGTACCCATGCCCGATGAGAACGTCGCGGGCCCTGGTCAGCAGCGCAGTCGACGTCGGTGCGGATGCCGGTGCCGGCAGAGTTGCCGCTGCCGTGAGCGACACCGACCCGGACACCTCGCCCCCTGGCATCCGCACCGATGCAGTTCCGGGGTGGGTGATCGTGACGCGGCGATAGCCGGCCAGTCTCGACAGGTTGCGCGGCGCGGGCGGCGGCGCCGATCGGACGGACCGCCAGTACCGCCGGAGACGGGGCAGGACGCAGCCGACCAGCGACACGAGCAGCAGGAGGTAGATCGAGGAGAACCAGGCGGAGGCGTACACGTCGAACAGTCCCAGTCGCTCCAACGCCGGACCGGCGTCCTCGTGACGGGACACGAAGCCGGCTACCGCCGCCGGATCGACCGGCTCCTGCGGGAGCAACGATCCTGGCACAGCGGCAACCGCCAGCAGGAGGAGCAACTGCAGCGCGGTCCTCATGCTCGTCAGTGAAGACCAGGCCCAGGAACTCCAGCGCCAGCTCACCGCACGTCACGGCCGCAGCCGCGCACTCCGGTCGGTCCCACGGTTCTCGCTCGCCTCCACCTTGGGGTGCCGTGGTCGCACAGCTCGACAGCCTACGCCACCTACTAGAAAGGTTAGTAGATAGTGTGAACCCGCCGGGTAACCATCCCGCAGGTATGTGCGCTCCCCCGACACGGGCGGCGACAGGCCCGATCCGGCTCAATCCGGCCACGGCCGGGCCGCCGCAGGGCTGGCTCGCATCAAGAGAGCGGGCAGTAGTCCCATCGGACCGCGGTCATCGCCGGAGCCGCCGCCACCAGAAGCGGGAGGGCGGCCACCGCCAGACCCGCGGTCATAAGCGCGGCCGACGACATTCGACGCAGCGGCCGGGGACCGTCCTGCAGTCGGTGGAGGCGCAGCAGGACTGCTGTGTCGCCTGCAGAAAGCATCACCTGGGGCCGACCGGAGCCCGGATCGGCGATCTTCAGTAGGGCCGACCGGGTAGCGCCGGATCCGGCCGCGGCGACCGCGGCGTCATCAGCCATCATCTCAAGGAGCTCATGGACGGCTGAGACGGCCCGGCGAGCCATTGGCAGCAGTGCAAGGCACTTAGACAGCGCTCGGGTTGCGGTCAGCACGAGGTGATGACGCCCGGTGCGGTGGGCGGCCTCGTGAGCCAGGACGGCCTCTAGCTCGGCCGCGTCAAGGACGACAAGAGCGGCGGACGTCACCACCACGGCGCCGCGCCGTCCGCCGAGGCAGTACGCCGCCGGCACGTGGTGGTCCAGGACGACGACCCCCGGCAGCGGGCCAGGGCGCGCGATCAGCCGCAGGTCACGGGCATGCCGTGCGCGTTGCCTGCTCACGGACCACCAGGACACCGCGAACTGGACCGGGACCCAGGCGGTGATCCCGAGCGCCAGGACCGCGCCACCGGCATGCAGCAATGCGTCACCCGGCGCCCTGTAGGCCTGATCCATCGCTGCCGCACACGCGTGCATGAGGTCAGCCAGACTCGTAGTGAAGCCAGAGTCCGGCGCGGCCAGGAGCAGCCCGGCCAGCACGAGCGAGGTCAACGAACTCAGCAGCACGAACGCCCAGATCCACAGCGCCAAGCGCGGTGCACGTAGCCTCCAGCGGGCGCCGCTCAGCCATCGGGCCCCGAGCGAGCCCATCACCGCGGCGTACCCGAAGAGAGCAACTGCGGTTCTCACCGGGCCCGACCCCGTGACGTTGTCCGCGAGACGGCGGTGGTGTCTGCGCGGGCGGCTGCGCGGCGGGGGCCGGGGCCTGCCGGCGGTGGCGCAGCGGCGTTACCGGCACCGTCCGACGCTGCCAGATCTGCGCCCGTGGACGCGTCCAACGCCGTACGCAGCCGGTGCATCTCCTGCGGTGTCAGACTCTGGACGAAATGCAGCAGCGGAACGGTACGGTCGGCCGTTTGCTCGAGGACCCCAGCGATCAGATCGGCCGCGTGTTCCGCGCGGCTCCTCACCGGGACGTACAAGTAGGCGCGGCCCGACTGCGTCCTCGTGACCAAGCCCTTGCGGTGGAGGTTGTCCAGAACCGTCATGACCGTCGTGTAGGCCAGCGCGCGGTCCTGGTTCAGGTCCTCGAGGACCTCTCTGACGCTCACGGCACGGTCCCGGACCCACAGCCGGTCCATCACCGCCGCTTCCAGGTCACCCAGTCTGCGCACCCGTCCTCCACTCGTCGGCCTCATCGTAAGCCGCCCCGCCGCCGGCGCAGCGAGCCAAGCCGGCAGGCCCGGCACCGACGCACCTTTCCGGACACGAGCAGCCGGGCGTGATGACACGGCATCTGGCGCAAACCGTCTCTACTATGTGCTCTCGTAGTTCTCGCATCGTCGCCGACGTGACATTCCTGGGGAAGGGGCAACTGGACGGTGGACGCCACCGCCGCGGGGCAGATCGTCAGCCACGGACCGCTTCTGCTGGCTGCTCTTGTCGCGGCCACGGCCGGGTTGGTCTCCTTCGCCTCTCCGTGCTGCCTCCCCCTGGTACCGGGATACCTCGCCTACGTGTCAGGCACCGTGGGTGGCGGCCTCCTTTCCACGGCCGCGACCGGCCGAACCCCACGCTCGGCATCTATGCGGACGGCCGCCGGTGCCGCGCTGTTCGTCGTGGGGTTCGGGGGGGTGTTCACCGCGTACGGCGCCGCCTTCGGTGCCGCCGGAAGGGCCCTGGCCATCCACCAGCGGGCCCTGACGGTGACCCTGGGTGTGCTGACGATCGTGCTGGGCCTGTCATTCGCAGGTGTGCTGGCTCGACTGCCCTGGGCTTCCCGCTCGCTGCGTGTCTCGTATCGCCCACGCACGGGCCTGGTCGGCGCCCCGGTCCTCGGGGTCCTGTTCGGACTGGGATGGACGCCGTGCATCGGCCCCACCCTGGCTTCGGTCCTTGCGCTCGCCACCTCCACGGTCGGAGCCGGTCGCGGCGCCGCGCTGGCCTTCGCATACAGCCTGGGACTCGGGTTGCCGTTCCTGTTCGCGGCCGTCTTCACCGAGAGGGCCGCGCGTGCGTTCTCATGGCCCCGCGTGCACGCCCGCGCGTTGCTGCGCGTCGGGGGTGCAGGACTCGTCCTACTGGGGGCGGCCGAGGTAACCGGACTCTGGACCGATCTGATGGTCGTCGTCCAAGGCTGGGCCGCGACCTGGTCCACAGTGCTTTGAGCCGCCACCACCGTTGATCCCGCGCCCCCTTTCGTCTCGCCGCTACGACCTTGGTCCGCTTCGACCTTGGTTCACTACGACCTTGGTCCAATACGACGCTCGACTGCACCGGGGAGCGCATCCCTGGACGACCCGGTGCTCCATGAAGATTCGATGAATGGCGCCCTGCGTCGTCCTAGCCCGTTGCGCTGCACCAGGGTCCCGTGGGTATGGTGCGGGCGCCGTCTCTTCGAGAACGGCCGCCGCGGACGCCGAGCCCTGCCATCCGCGGGATGTCTTCGAGTCCATGGCAGGGACGGGGAACCCAACCGCGGTGCCGGGTGCGACTTCTGGCTCCTTGGGGTGTAGCCGCAGACGCGGCCGGGCGCTTCCTCTACCCGAACCCGACAGCTAACCCCGCAGGCGTCAGAGGGCCACACATGACTGAAGCACGCCCCGCTCGGCATCGCGCCGAACGCTGCGCCAGTACACCGCTGACGATCGCCCGCGCGGCCGTCACGGACCGCGCACCCGCCCTGAGCCGCGGAAGCGTGGCGATCGCCATGTCCTCCGGCCTCGCCCTCACAGGCAGCATCCCCGTCGTGGCGGCCTACGTCGGCGGCGGCCACTCCTCGCCCGCAGTGACAGCATCCGTTGCTCCTCTCGACCCGGGCGTCACCACAGCTGGCGGCCTCGCATCGGGTTCGGTCACCCGGCTGCCACCGGGCGCCGTGACCGGGCAGCCGCTGACGGCGCCGCCGGTGGCCGTCCGGTTCGGACCGGACACCACCATCAGGGCTGTTGCGCGTCCGCGCCCCGCCGCAGTAGCGGCGCGACCCGCGCACGAGGCGGCGCCGGCGAGACCTTCCCGCAGCATCCGCCGGGTGACCACGACCAGCAGCCGCGTGACCACGCCCACGACCGGGACCGATGCCACCCGGGCGACTACCCCGGCCCAGGCGGCGGACGCGTCCGACGTGCTGGCCGTGGCCGCCAAATACGTGGGCGTCCCGTACCTCTACGGCGGCACCACTCCCACGGGGTTCGACTGCTCGGGCTACGTCAAGTACGTGTACGCGACGCTCGGGATCAGCCTCCCCAGAACGGCAGACCAGCAGATGCGGGCCACCACCCAGGTGCCGAGATCGCAGGCACGTCCCGGCGACCTGGTCTCGTTCGTCTCCGGCGGCCGCGTCTACCACAACGGCATCTACGCCGGGAACGGCATGATGTACGACGCCCCCAAGACCGGCGGGTTCGTCAGCAGGCGTGCCATCTGGACTGCAACTGTGGTCTACACCCGCGTCTCGCGCAGCTGATCACCACAAGCTGCCGGCCCGCCCTCGCACAGCTTGCCTTCGCGTCGACGCCTCCAGCGGATCACCTGCGACAACCGCCAGCATGAGTACTATCCTCAGTAGTCGTGGTGATGCCGGGACCTCGACGCGAAGACCAGCCACCGGAAGGACCTGCGACGTCCGACCTACCGGACCCCCGGCGTCGGCATGCCGTGCTTCTCGAGGCGGCGCTGGCAGTGGCCCGGGAGACTGATGAAGCGGGCATCCTCGAACGCATCCTCGACGCCGCGCTGGCCGTCACGGGCGCCCGGTACGCCGCGCTGGCGCAGTACGACACTGCAGGCACCGCAGTTCGCTTCCTGCACCGCGGCGTGAGTCCCGCGGTTATGTCCCAAATCGGGCGACTACCGCGCGGCTGGGGCCTGCTCTCGGTGACCGCGCTCGCCGACGGCCCGGTCCGGACGTCCGACGTCGAGCAGCATCCCAGCTACGTCGGCCTGCCGTCCGGCCATCCGCGGCTCACCTCCTTCCTCGGCGTCCCGATCCGCAGCGGCGGGCGACGCCACGGCAACCTGTACGTCGCACAGGACGAGGGGCCCTCGTTCGACTTCTCCGACGAGTGGTCCCTGACGACGCTGGCCGCTTTCGCGGCGTGCGCGATCGACGGCGCACACCTGGTGACCGCCGAACGCGAACGCGGCGAGGCCCTCGCGCAGGCTGCCGCCGCGCAGGAGCGCACACGGCTTCGCAGCCAGACCCTGGCGGACGTCATCACCGCCCAGGAGGAGGAGCGCAAGAGGGTCGCCCGAGACCTGCACGACGAGGTCGGTCAGTCCCTGACCGGCGTCCTGCTCGGGCTGCACCTGGTCGAGACAGGTCTGCGCACCGACCCCCTGGACATGGAACAGATCGACCGTCGGATCGCGGACGTGCGCAGCCTGATAGCCCAGGCACTCACCGAAGTCCGCCAGTTGGCCTCCGGACTGCGCCCGACCGTCCTTGACGACCTGGGTCTGGCCGCGGCGCTCGAACGTCTCGTCACGGACCTGACCGGTCGGGACAACATCGACATCGAGCTGCAGCAGGACTACCGCCAGCGCACACGACAAGCGCAGCGTCACCCCGGGGCGGCCCAGCATGATCCCTCGGGTGGATCGCCACGGCTACCGGCTCCCGTGGAGACGGTCACCTACCGGGTCGTGCAGGAGTCCCTGACCAACGTCGTCCGGCACTCCGGAGCGCAGCATGTCCTCGTGCGGATCACCGCGACCCAGGACCACCTCAGCGCCGACGTGATCGACGACGGCCGGGGCTTCGAGGTCTCGAAACACGCCACCTCCCTGGGTCTACGAGGTATGGCCGAGCGGGCCGCCCTCGTCGGGGGCGCCGTACGAGTGACGTCACGGGTGGGCCACGGCACGACGGTCGCACTGCGGGTACCCCTGGAGGGACCGCAGGCATGAGCGAGACGAGCGAGACTCCGCGATGACCACCATGATCAGGGTTGT
The DNA here is from genome assembly GCA_016213575.1 of Actinomycetota bacterium. GTDB lineage: Bacteria > Actinomycetota > Actinomycetes > Actinomycetales > Kineosporiaceae > R-H-3. Next base: position 10,938 of record JACRAB010000024.1, on the reverse strand, counting down.
CCTGTGCGACGACCATCGCGTTGTCCGGACGGGCCTACGGCTGATCCTCGAATCCGAGCCAGACATCACCGTGGTCGGCGAGGCCGCCACGGCCGAAGACGCGACAGCCGCCGTGGCCACCCACTGCCCCGATGTGGTCGTCATGGACATCGGGCTGCACGGGACAAACGGGATCGACGCCACGCGTCTGGTACGCGACCAGAGCCCGGCGACCCGCGTCCTTGTTCTGACCATGCAGGAAGACGTCGGGTACGTGCGGCAAGCGTTCGCAGCCGGCGCCACCGGCTACCTGCTCAAAGACGCTGCGGACGTCGAACTGGTCGCGGCAGTACGGACCGTCGCGGGAGGCGGCGCCTACGTCCACCCGTCCCTCGGGGCCGCGTTGCTCACCGCGCCCGAGCCCGGTCGACGAGTCAACGGCCCCGGTGGCGAGCTGACCGAACGCGAAGAGGCAGTCCTGCGACTGATCGCGACGGGGCACACGAACGCAGAGATCGCCGGCGAGCTGTTCCTGTCCGTACGGACCGTCGAAACCCACCGGATGCACCTGACGCAGAAGCTCCAACGGCACACCCGCGCAGACCTGGTCGCGGTCGCCCGCGACTTCGGGCTTCTCGAGGAGACGTGACCTCCGGGGCGATGGCCCCGGCTCCCTGGAGCAGCGGAGGGCCACGACGCCGGTCGACGCGCGATAGACGGCCCGCGGGGAATCCACCTACCCACTGCGTAGGCAGTGCGGATGTCCGCGGCCCATGTCAGCACCGACACTTCCACAAGGAGGGCGGTGACATGGTGCATCTCGACAACGCTGCGGCGCGGCCAGCGCCTTCTATCCGCCACAGTGACCCTGTGCCCGACAGTGTCCCGGCCCATGACAGGGGCGCATCGGCCGGCGTTGAGGCGATCTGCGGGGACCCCGACGGACCGAGCGAGTCTGACCTCGGGGGAAGCAGAACCGCGCTGGTAGCGATCCGGCACAGGCTCGTGCAGCGCTTCGTCTGCGAGATCCTTGCCCGGGACTGTGGGTGTACCGCCGTCATTCCCCACGAGGGTGAGATGCTCGCCGACGCCCTCGAGCGCTGCCGACCCGACCTGCTGGTCGTCGACACCGGAGACTTCCCCGCCTGCTGCCGCGATGCCCTGCGCCGCTTCCCGAGAGATCGCGTGGTCGTCGTCGGGCCGGAACCGTCGAGCGACTACTACCGCAGCGCCATCGACCTCGGCGCCGGGGCATGGATCTCACGGGACAGCTTGGCAGACAGGCTGCCGACCACGATTCGCGCACTGCATCAACAGGCACCCTGACCCGGGACATGCCCCGACAACGCGCCCGGACGAGCCGCTGGAGCCACCAACCGACACAAGTCACCCGAGCGGTGACCGCGTCACGATCGCCGATCCCCCTCCACGACAGGCCGGCGCGCCACCACGAGGTAGCCGGTGCCCAGCCATCGACGCCAGCCACGGCCCAGGGTTCGTTCGGGAGAGCGTCGCCACCTCCGGGACCATCGCCGGGCCAGTTTGTCGAACGGTGGAACCAGGAAGTTCACGTCGTAGAAGACGACCTCCTGCGGGACGAGCCCGGCCTGGCTTAGCAGGCGCGCCAAGCGGCGAGCCGGCACCGCGCGGACGCCCGACCGACGCGCGCCGTGCCGCCGGTCCTCAGGCACCCCGACGATCCTCTCCAGGTGCCCGACCCAGCGCAGCACCGGCCAGTAAAGGAACCATTCGGCCAGCCGGTACGGGCTCAACGGGTTCAGCATGGTGACGACTGCCGTCCCACCGGGGCGGAGGACGCGATGGACCTCGCGCAGCGCCCCGCGACAGTTGGCGTACTCCAGGACCCCGAGGGCGACGACCACGTCGAACTCGCTGTCAGCGAACGGCATGTCCTCTATGGACGCAACGACCGCCTGCACCTTCTCACCCGGAAGAGTGGTCCTCACAACCGCGTCAACCATCGCCGCACTCCGGTCACACGCCGTGATGTCGAAGCCCCTGGGCCCGTCATCCAGCAGACGGTGGACCAGCACTCCCGGACCGCAACCCACGTCGAGGAGCCGGCCGGGTCGGCATCCGCCCAAGACACGGTCGACCAGGTACAGGCGAGACGCGAAGAACCGCGCCGTCGATCCCCAGCCTTCATGTGCGGCGACATACTCGTTCGGCGCGCGGCCGGCCTCGAACTCGCCGGCGGCGCGGTCCGCTCCGCCCAAGGACCGGCGCCGCCAGCCATCGGTCCGGAGCCGGCGGGCGCCGGTGGGTCCGTCAGGCCGCGCGACCCGCTCCGCACCTATCCCGAACCCGACCACTTCCACGTCCTCTCGCGAAGGGACCATGATCAGGAGCAAGTTGGCCACGCTGTGAGCTCCCGCAGGTGCCCGCCCGGATCTGGATCGTGCAGACCAGTCACGAGCAGCCTGCCCGGGAATCACCGCCCACTGCGGACCGGCGGCCGAGCCGCGGGCGGCCCACTCAGGGAGGGACCGTCTATCTCGGGGAGGGACGATCTACGGTGTCGCCGCGACCGGCCGCCTCACTACTATGCTACCTAGTGGTAGCTACCCGTGGTGCTGTCCGCGCGAACAAGAGTGGGAGTGAGCGACATGGCAGTTCCTGCTTGGGCGCTGACGCTTGTCGTCGCCCTCGCGATCACCTGGATCAGCGCGGTGCTCGTGGCCCTGGCCACCTCGGCGGCCGGGCGTCGCCGTTCGACGCGTGCGCCGGACCAGGGTTGACCTCGCCACCCATCTGATGTCATCGCCGGGCGGCCAATGTCCCGGCGCGCAGGCGCGTCCGCCACACCGGCCCACTAGTGGGCCCTGCCGTGGGCCGGTCACATCCGTAGGGCTGGTCACATCCGTAGGGCCCGTGCCGGGTCACCCTCGCACAGCTTTCCTTCGCGTCGACCCCGCCGTGGAACGGTCTCGTATCGGCCCGAGGCAGCCAGAACGCTGCTGCCGACGCAGCGTGGCTACGACTTGGTGGTCTTCTCTCCCCTCCTGACGCGCGCTGCGCTCTCTCGTCGAGGTCCCGTCCGTCTGGTCAACGTCGGCGGTCAGTGTGTTGCGGGTGGCGCCGTTAGCACCCAGTCCCGGATGTCGGGCAGGTCCTCGAGGTGCTCGACGACGTACGCCTCGTGCGCGGCGAGCCGGGCCCGGCAGTACGCCATGAGCTCGGTCGCGCCGGGCGGGGTGCGCCGGGCGTTGTTCAGGGCGTCCATGACGAGGTGGTACCGGGAGACCCGGTTGAGGACGACCATGTCGAACGGTGTCGTCGTCGTGCCCTCCTCGATGAACCCGCGCACCCGGAACCGGTCTGCATCGGGGCGCCCGTGGACGAGCTGGTGGACCGCACCCGGGTAGCCGTGGAAGTCGAAGACGACGTCCACGTGGTCGGTGAAGAGCTCCTTGAAGAGGGTCTCGTCCATGCCGTGCGGGTGGTCCTTGCGGCGCGGGAGCGTCATGAGGTCGACGACGTTGACGACGCGGGTGCGCAGCTGCGGCAGGCGCTGGCGCAGGATGTCGGCCGCCGCGACGGTCTCCATCGTCACGACGTCGCCGGCGCAGGCGAGCACGATGTCCGGCTCGGCCCTGCCGTCGTCCGTACCCGCCCACGCCCAGACGCCGGCGCCCTGCGCGCAGTGCGCGACGGCCTCGTCCATCGACAGCCACTGCAGCTGCGGCTGCTTGTCGATGACGACGAGGTTGACGTAGGAGCGCGACCGCATGCAGTGGTCCGCCACCGACATGAGGCAGTTGGAGTCCGGCGGCAGGTAGACCCGGCCGATGGTTCCGCGCGCGGTGATGACGTTCTGGATCAGGCCCGGTCCCTGGTGGCTGAACCCGTTGTGGTCGTTGCGCCAGGCGGTCGAGGTGAGCAGCACGTTGAGGCTCGGGACGGCGGCCCGCCACGGCAGCTTGTCCGCCTCCTGCAGCCACTTGGCGTGCTGGATCGTCTGCGACGCGCTGACCATCGCGAACGCCTCGTACGTGGCGAACCAGCCGTGCCGGCCGGTGAGCGTGTACCCCTCGAGCCAGCCGTGGCAGTTGTGCTCGGAGAGCACCTCCATGACCCGGCCGTCGCGCGAGATCGAGACGTCGAGCTCCGTCAGGCGTTCCGCGAAAGCCCGGTCGGAGGCCTCGAACACCGCGCCGAGCCGGTTGCTGTTCGTCTCGTCCGGGCAGAACAGCCGGAACGAGTGAGGGTTGCGGCGGTACGTGTCCCGCATCATCGCGCCCAGCGCCCGTGTCGACTCGGCGCGCACCCGGGCCGGCGAAGGGACGGCCACCGCGTAGTCCCTGAAGTCGGGCAGATCGAGGTCGACCGCGGTCACGCCCCCGTTCGCGGCCGGGACCGCACTCATCCGCAGGTCACCGACCGGGTTGGCCCGCCGGACGATCTCGGTCGGGGCCCCGGTCGCGTCGAAGAGCTCCTCCGGCCGGTAGGAGCGCATCCACTCCTCGAGCAGCCGCAGGTGCTCCGGGTTGCCCCGCACGTTGGCCACCGGCACCTGGTGCGCCCGCCAGGTGCCGCGCACCTGGACGCCGTCGACGACGTCCGGCCCGGTCCAGCCCTTGGGGCTGCGCAGCACGATCATCGGCCAGCGCGGTCGGGTGCCGTCCCAGCGGCCTTCGCGCGCGTCCGCCTGGATCCCTCGGATCGCGGCCCAGGCCCGGGCAAGGGCGGCCGCGAAGCGCAGGTGCATCCCCGGCACCTCCTCGCCCTCGACCTCGATGACCTCGTAGCCGTGGCCGTGGAAGATCTCCCGGACCTCTGCCGGGTCCTTGCGCCCGAGCACCGTCGGTCCGGAGATCTTGGCGGCGTTGAGGTGCAGCACCGGCAGGACGGCGCCGTCCCGGACCGGGTTGAGGAACGAGATGCCCTTCCACGAGCCTTCGAGCGGACCGGTCTCGGCCTCGCCGTCACCGACGACCGCGAGCGCGACGAGGTCCGGGTCGTCCATCACGGCACCGAACGCGTGGACGAGCACGTAGCCGAGCTCGCCGCCCTCGTGGATCGACCCGGGCGTCGTCACCGAGACGTGGCTGGGGATCCCGCCGGGCGTCGAGAACTGGCGGAAGAGCCGCAGCAGACCCGCCTCGTCCTGGCCCACCTGCGGGTAGATCTCGCTGTAGGTCCCCTCGAGGTAGCCCGCCGCGACGAGTGCGGGACCGCCGTGTCCAGGCCCTGCCAGGTAGATCATCCGCTGACCGGTCTCCCGGACGAGGCGCGACGCGTGCGCGTAGACGAACGACAGGCCGGGGCTGGTCCCCCAGTGGCCGAGCAGCCGGGGCTTGATGTGCTCGGTGGCGATCGGCTCGCGCAGCAGCGCGTTCGCCATGAGGTAGATCTGCCCGACGGTCAGGTAGTTGTTCGCCCGCCACCACGCGTCGACGACGGCGACCTCCTGCTCGGTGGGATGCGCGAGCCGGTCGACGAGTGCCTGGTCTGGCCGGAGCAGGTCTGTCCCGGGCGCACTGGAGTGGTGTGGCGCGATCGTCAGGTCGCAGGCTTTGGCGGGGTCGGGCGGGGGGAACATGAACTTCACCGGGCCTTGGGGTTGTGGTTGGTGTGGGTCCCGCCGGAGACGGGCATCGCCCAGGGCGTCATGCGTCGTGCGGTGATCGCCGGCTGGCTACGTCGGCACGCGCACACGAGCTTGGGGGCGGTGTAGCCGGTGCGACACCTGTGCCGCAGACTGTGAGGCCGCATCGTCCTGACCGCCTCGTGGCAGCCTTCCGGGCTGCGCCGGTGGCGCAACCGCGACGACCCTTCATGATCGGGTCAGGCGGGCGGCGAGGACGTCCAGGAGCGCCATGGTCATCGGTCCGACCCGGGGACGGCGGTCCGGTCCGGCTTGGTTGCCTGGGCCGTCGTCGTCGGTGCCGTCGGATGTGGTTGCCAGCTGTGCCAGCAGTCGTGCCGGGTGGTGGAATGCGATCTCGCTCACCTCGGCGACGCTGACGCGACCGGTGAACCGCGCGTACGGCGTCCAGGCCACCACCGGTGTGACCAGGAAGCGTGCGAGCGGGTCTGCGAGGCCGGGTAGGCACCCCAGAACCTCGACGCACGAGGCGTCGAGACCGACCTCCTCGGCCGCTTCGCGCAGCGCCGTGCCGGTCGCGTCGCCGTCCTGCGGTTCGGTCGCCCCGCCAGGGAACGCGAGGTGTCCGGGGTAGTGGGTCAGGTCGGGGGACCGTGTCGTGAGAAGAACTTCGGGTCCGTCGGGCCCAGGTTGAAGCAGGATGAGCACGGCGGCGGATCGCAGGTGGTGGTCTCCAGAGCAGGACGCCGTCGCGTAGGTGATGCCGCGTGCGGCAGGCGTCAGGGGGGCCAGTGCGCGCACCCACGCGGGCCGCGCCGCGATGCCCCGCCCGGTGGCGGGTCCGGCCTCCGGATCGGATCCGGTCGCCGGCTGACAGGGGGTCGCGGGCGCGCCCGCGGTCGGGTGGGTCAGGCGGGCAGGCGGACGGGCCACCGCAAGCCAGGAGACCTGCGCGGTACCGAGGCGCAGCAGCCCGACGCCGGGGCCGTCGGACGGCGCGTGCAGCGACCGGGTCTGCCGAATGAACGACGGGTGCCCGAAGAGTGCACGCGCCGGGGGCGGGACGGGCCCCTCAGCTGGGGTGCTCCAGTTCGCGGGGTTGTTGGCGATGACGACGACGGCCTGGCAGGAGCCCACGAGCTGGGCTGCGGGGCTGCCGAAGGCAAGCAGGGACTGGCTCATGGCGGGCACCAGGACGAGGTTGGCGCCGGCCTCGCCGAGTGCGTGCACCGCGTGCGGGTTGAGCAGGTCTCGGCACACCGCGAGCACCAGGTGCCAGCCCTCGTCGGTGACGTGGATGACGACTTCCGGCCATCCGGAGGGCTGGATGTCCTCCTGGACCGGTCGGTCGGCAGGTGAGTGCTTGTCCTGCAGCAAGGGCTCGTCGCGACCCGCCGCCCAGGCCACAGCGGTGTTCGACCGGCGCAGCACGCCGTCGGACAGGCGGTGGGCGTGGTAGCTGCCGGCGACCAGGAGCCGGGGGCCGTCGTGCTGTCGCGTCCACCGCTTCAGGTGGGCCGCGATCTCTGGTGTGACCGCCAGTTCGGGCAGCACGACGATGTCGGCTCCCGCGGCGACGGCGGTGGCTATGAGATCGTCGATCTGCTCCTGCTGGGCGGCGGGGTCGGCGGGGCCTACAGGGAAGGCCCTCCCATCGCGCGAAGGCGCGAGGTCGAGTTCGTCAAGGGTGCGGTTCGGGTGACAGGTCGCGATGACGGTTGCAGGGCCCATGAGCCCGGCGAGAGTGGCGGACAGGCTGTAGTCGAAGACGATCCGGAACTGTACGGCCCAGGAGCCGGCGAGCCGGACGTGGCGCGTCTCGTCCAAGCGCTGCGCGAGCCGCCAGGGCGGCGACGTGGGCGGGACGTCAGTGAAGTGCCTGGGGTCCGGGCTGTCGACCGGGATGGGGTCCCCGACGCCGGGGCGGTAAGGGCTGCGCCGACGGAAGGACTCCCTGAAGGTCGCTGCGAACGCACTGTCGACCAGGCCCGCGAGCGCGTGCGCCACCACGACCGGTGGGACCGGCCCGTCGGCGGCCAGGGCGTCGGTCATCGCTGCGCGCAGATCCGGGGATAAGACGCCCGTCGCGGATGCGGTAACCGCGAGCGGACGCGACCGTTCCCGCAGCCGATCGCTGAGAGCCTGGCAGCCGGGGTCGGCGATCTGCTCCCACAAGGTGGTGTGCTCGTCGCGACACAGACGCAGCAGATGGGTGAGCACGACCAGCGGCTCGGCCTCGACGGCCACCAGCTCACGCAGCGACGCCAATCCGCGGGCCCGCTCACCGTCGGCGGCCGCGCATGCAGTGCACGGTGCTGCGACGCTGCACACCGGCCCGTGCGCCGGGCGTGCGCGGACACCCGTCGACGTCAGGGCAGCAGGCAGTGCGCCGGGCGCCGCGGGAAGGGTCACGGTGTCCTCCTACGGGGAGCGATCCATGATCTGGTGAAGCGCACGATGTCGCGAGCGCTCAGCGAACCGTCTCCGAGGGCGAGGTCGAGGATCTGCCGCAGCACCGGGTCGTCGTTGCGGGCCGCGTGGATCGTCGCCTCGACCGAGACGGGGCGCAGTAGGCGGGCGGCGAACGCGGTGTCGCGGTGGTGGCGCCCGAAACGCTGCGCGAGGTGTTCGCGGTAGCCGGTATCGGGCCGCGACGACAGTGCGGCGGCCCCCGCGAGCCGGCCGCTCTCCAGGGCGTAGAAGATGCCCTCCCCGGAGAGCGGGTTCACCAGGCCGGCGGCGTCACCGACGAGCAGCACACGCCCTGAAGCTGCCCGCGGACGGCCGGGTGACAGCGGCAGGTGATGACCGGTGAACCGGACACCGGAGGTGTCCAGAACGTTCTCGAGAAGCAGTGCGAACGCGGACTCCAGCTGCTTCCTGCCGCCGGTGACCGCACTCACCGGCGCCCCGTAACCGACGTTCATATGACCGTCCGCGGTCGGGAACGCCCACGCGTACGCGATGCCGTGCGCGACCGGGTGCCACCGGATCAGAAGCTCGCGGAGGTCCTGCGGTCGGTCCGCGTACCCCCGTACGGCCAGGGCCAGGTGGGCGTCCCGGCTCGGCGGTTCTCCGATGCTGCACCGGACCACGGAGTTCGCGCCGTCGGCGCCGATGACGACGGCTGCCCGGACCGTCCCTCCGCCGCGCAGGGTCACCACGACGTCCGACGCACCTGTTGGCACCGCGGCCACGGTGGCCCGGTGGAACTGCGCTCCTGCAGCGACTGCGGCGTCCAGCAGGCGGGCGTCCAGGATGCGCCGCAGCACGACGAAGCCCGGCGTCGACACCGCACCGGACACCGACCGGCCCGAAGCGGACACCAGCCGGAACCGGCTGACCTCCTCCTCGTGGCGCACCCCCGTCCCCGCGCCGAGTGCCGCCAGGGTCTGCCGCGCCCGTGGTCCGACCGGGTCCCCGCAGACCTTGTCGCGGCCGCAGGGTGCGCGGTCGAGGAGGAGCACCCGTGCGTCCCGGCGGACACGCAGCGCGGCCAGCCCCGCGGCACACCCGCCCGGGCCGGCGCCCACGACCACGACGTCCGCGTCGAGGGCCGCCATCACGTCTGCTCGGCCTGCGCCGCCGTCACGGCGTGCTGTCGCCGGCCCTGCCGGCCGCCGGCGGGCGGCGGCATCAGCCGGAGCCTCTTGAGGGTCAGCGCGTTCACCGCGACCAGCAGGCTGGATCCGGCCATCGTGACGGCGGCGATCTCCGGTCGAAGGACGAGCCCGAGAGCAGGTTCGAAGACGCCGGCCGCGATCGGCAGTGCGACGGTGTTGTAGCCGATCGCCCAGATGAGGTTCTGTCGCATCTTGGCGACGGTCCCTCGGCCGATCCGCAGCGCCACCGCGACGTCCTGGGGGTCCGAGCGCATCAGGACGACGTCGGCGGTCTCGACGGCGACGTCGGTGCCGGCGCCGATGGCGATGCCGAGGTGGGCCTGGGCGAGCTCGGGTGCGTCGTTGACCCCGTCGCCGACCATGGCCACGTGGTGGCCGGAGTCGATCAGCTCACGGATCTTGGCCGCCTTGTCGCCGGGCTGCACGTCCGCGATCACGGTGGAGATCCCGAGCTGGCCTGCGATCCGGGCCGCGGTCGCCGCGTTGTCGCCCGTGAGCATGACGACCTCGACACCGAGCTCACGCAGCTGCTCCACCGCCGCGGCCGACGTGGGCCGTACCGCGTCCGCGATCCCTATGACCGCGACCACCTGCCCGTCGACCGCCGCCAGCACCGCAGTCACACCCTGGGAGGCGAGCTCGCTGCGCCGGGTGTCGAGGCTGCCGACCGGCACGCCCTCGGCCGTCATCAGCCGGGCGTTCCCCACCGCCACCCGGTGCCCGTCAACGGTCGCCACCGCACCCTGGCCAGGCGTGCTGACGAACCCCTCTGCCTGCAAGCGCGGGGCCGACACCGTCTCGGCCCGACGCACGACCGCTTTCGCCAACGGGTGTTCGGATTCGCGTTCGACGGCCGCGACCAGGGCGAGGACATCGGCCTCGCTGATGCCGGTGGTGGCCACCTCCGTCACCTCGGGGGCGCCCATGGTGAGCGTGCCCGTCTTGTCCATGACGACGACATCGATCGTCTTGGACGTCTCGATCGCTGTGGCGTTCTTGAACAGCACCCCCCGCCGGGCACCGAGGCCAGTGCCGACCATGATCGCCGTAGGGGTGGCCAGGCCTAACGCGTCCGGGCACGTCACGACGACCACGGTGATCGCGAACAACAACGCCTGCTCCACCGGGCGCCCAGCGAGCAGCCACGCGGCGAACGTGCCGGCCCCACCGATCAACGCGACGAACACAAGCCAGAACGCGGCCTTGTCCGCGAGCCGCTGCCCCGGCGCCTTGGAGTTCTGCGCCTCCTGCACCAGCTTGACGATCTGGGCCAGCGCAGTGTCGGCACCCACCTTCGTGGCCCGGACCCGCAACGTGCCGGTCGTGTTGATCGTGGCTCCGACGACCTCGTCCCCGGGCGACTTGTGCACGGGCAGGCTCTCTCCGGTGACCGTGGACTCGTCGACATCGCTCTCGCCGTCCTCGATCATACCGTCAGCGGCGATCTTGCTCCCCGGCCGGACCAGCAACAGGTCACCCACGACCACCTGGTCGGTCGGGATCTCGACGGCGTCGTCGCCTCGCAGCACCAAGGCGACGGGGGGAGCCAGTTTCAGCAGCGCCCTCACAGCCTCGTTGGCACCCCCCCGGGCGCGCATCTCGAAGTAGTGCCCGAGCAGCACGAAGGCGGTGAGGATCGTAGCCGCCTCGTAGAAGACGTCACCGCCACCGGTCAGGGTGACACCCAGGGAGTACAGCCACCCGGCGCCCACGGCAACCGCTACCAGCACCATCATGTCGAGGGTCCGCGCGCGCAGCGCGCGGACC
>JACRAB010000254.1 GCA_016213575.1 Actinomycetota bacterium | reverse complement strand
GCGGGCCCCCCGCCGGTGATCCGGCGGGTCGCCTCGATGCCGTCGAGGACCGGCATCCGGACGTCCATGAGGACGACGTCGGGCACCAGCCGGCGGGCTGCGTCGACCGCCTGCTCGCCGTCCGCGGCGTCGCCGACGACCTCGATCCCCTCGTGCGCGGCGAGGATCGCCGCGAAGCCGACCCGGACGACCGGCTGGTCGTCGACGACGAGCACCCGGATCACGCGGACGCCTCGCTCGGACGTCGCAGGGGCAGCAGGGCGACGACGACGAACCGGCCGTCCACCGGCCCGGCGGTGAACGTCCCGCCCACCGCGTCGACGCGCTCCCGGAGCCCGACCAGTCCCAGCCCCGGGCGGCCGTCGGCGCCGGAGCCCGTCGACGGCGGGGTCGACGCCGGGGTCGAGACCGTGACCCGCAGCGTGCCGTCGTCCGTCGTCAGGCGCACCGTGACCTCCTGGCCCGGCGCGTGCCGGCGGGCGTTGCTCAGCGCCTCGCGGACCACGGCGTGCGCCGCGATCCCGGTGGCGGCGGGGACGTCCGCGACGTCGACGAGCCGGTCGAAGGAGGCCCGGTCGAAGGCGACCCGGGCCCCTGCGTGGCGGGCCGCCGCGACGAGCCCTGCGACGTCGGCCAGGGTCGGCTGCGGCGCCCGCTCGGCCTCCTCGCCGTCGGGGCGGCCGAGTACCCCGAGGACGTCGCGGAGCTCGTCGAGCGCCCGGCGGGACGTGGTCGCGATCTCGCCGAAGGCGTCCCGGGCGGCGTCCGGCAGGTCCGGGACGACGTAGGGCGCCGACTCCGCCCGGACCGTGACCAGTGAGACGTGGTGCGCGACGACGTCGTGCAGCTCCCGGGCGATCCGGCTCCGCTCCGCGGTCGCCGCCTCCCGGCTGACGGCGCGTTCGAGCCGGTCGCGGTCGGCGAGCGAGCGGGTGACCAGCCACGCCCCGGCGACCGCGAGGACGGGCAGCACGACGGCGACCGGCAGCCCCTGGCCCAGCACCGCCCGGAGCGCCTGCGCCGGGCCGAACCCGACGTCGTCCAGCAGGCGGGACTGCAGGTTCAGGTCCCTCACCATCCCAGCGGTCTCGTCGGCGGTCGCCAGTGCCGCGGTCACGACCGTGGCGGCGACCAGGACCGGCGCCGCCCGCCGGAACGCGGCGCCGGTCCCGGCCGTGCCGGCCGGCCGGGCGGTCAGGACGCGGGCGAGGACGAACAGCGACACCGTCGTGGTCGCGGTGAGCGTGGGCAGGGACAGGAGCGACCCGTACAGGGTGAACCCGACGAGCAGCCCATGGCTCGCGGCGGCGACGGTGAAGCCCGTCCGCGGGAACCACGGCGACAGCGCCGCCGCCGCCAGGGACACGCAGAGCAGCCCGAGCGCGAGGGCGGCGCCGGTGGAACCCAGCAGGGTCTCCCGGTCGGTCGACAGCCCGAGCCACGGACCGGTGAACAGCGAGGCGTACCGCAGGGCGGTGATCCCGACGCCGCACGCGACGACGAGCGCCTCGGGCGCGGTGACGGCCGGCGACCGCCCGAGGAAGGTCCAGGCGGGCGCCGCCTCGGGGACGGGGCGCCGCGGCACCGCGAGGCCCACGAGCACGGCGAGCAGCCCGGGGACGGCGTACAGCCAGACCGTGACCGGCAGGCCGGGAAGCGGGATCTCCAGGTTGTCCCACTGGTTCGTCGGCGGGAGCAGCGCGCCGAGCCCGAGGAGCGCGACGAGGGTGCCGAGGCCGGCCGCTCCCCCGCGGCGGTCGGTCCGGGCGACGAGGACGAAGGCCCAGACAGCGGCGACGAAGGTGCCCGCCGGGACGACCGCGGTCGCGGCGCTCACCGCCAGCCCGGCGGCCGCCAGCCCGGCCGCGGGGCGCGGCGCCCAGCCGGCGAGACCGAGCGCCGAGCAGGCCAGCACGAGCCCGGCGACCCGGACCGGTGCGAGCGGGAAGCTCTGGACCCGGGCCGCGATCCCGAGCGTGACGACGAGCAGGACGAAGGCGCCGACGCCGGCGCGGGCCACGGGGCGGGCCGGCAGGCGCCGGTGCAGCCGGCCACGCCACCCGCCGTACGGCGGGGGTGCGGGAGCGCTCTGCACGCTCCCTGGCAGGGGTCCGGTTCCGGCGGAGGCCACAGCAGACGATGTCATGATCCGCAGCCTTCCCGCGGGGACCGTACGTCGTCGTCACCCGTGCCGGGGATCTTCCGGGTGCCCCCGGGGAGGGACGGGACCCCGCGCCACGACGGACGACCGGCCCGTCCCGGGTGCGGGACGGGCCGGTCAGGTGCCGGGTCACGGGGATGTCCCCGGCACCGGTCTCAGGCGGGCGGCCGCCCCTGCGACGGCGTGGAGCCGTCCGCGTCGCCCTGCTGCGGTGCGACGAACCCGGGCTGCACGGACTGCACCGGCTGGACCGGCTGGGCCGGCTGGACCGGCGGCTGCGGTGCGTACTGCTGGACCGGCTGCTGCGGGTACTGCTGGCCGACCGGGGGCTGCGGCGCGTACTGCTGGCCGACCGGCTGCGGGTACTGCTGCGCCGGGTACTGCTGCTGCGGGTGCTGCGGCTGCGCGTACTGCGGCTGGCCCTGCTGCGGGTACTGCGGCTGCGCGTACTGCGGCTGGGCCGGCGGCTGCTGCGGGTACTGCTGCGCCGGGTAGTCCTGCGGCGGGTACTGCGGCTGCCCCTGCTGCGGGTACTGCCGCTGCGCGTAGGGCTGCTGGGACAGCGGGCCCGCCTGCGCGAACTGCTGGCCCTGCGGGGCGTACCCCTGCGCCGCACCGACGAGCTGCGGTGCCGGCTGGGCCGGGACCTGCCCGGCCGGGCCGCCGCCGCGGCCCGTGCGCCCGCGCCGCAGGAGCAGCAGCAGGAGCACGACGCCCACGATGACGACGACCCCGACGGCCCCGACGACGAGCAGCATCCCCGTACCGCTCGGCGTCTCGTCCTGGCCCGAGCTGATCGCCGTCTGCGACTTCGTGACGAACTCCTGCGCGTACGGGTGGCCCGGGTACAGGTTCGCGACCTGCTGGAACTGGGGCAGCGCCCGCTCGTAGTAGTGCTGGTAGTACGACTCGAGCGCGGTGTTGTAGAGCGTCGTCGTGTCGCTCGCCGTCGGCTTGATGTTGCTCTGGTTGAGCTTCTCGGTGACGACGCTGATCGGCAGCACCCACTGCTGGCCCTCGACCGCCTGCCCGGTGCCGGGGTCGATCGAGCCCGCGACGAGGATGCCGACGACGTCGCCCGCCTCGTCCATGACCGGGCCGCCGCTGTTGCCGTGCCCGGCGGGCGCCTGGGTCTGGAAGTACGGCACCCCGGCGGTGTTCGACTTCACGGCGCTGATCGGCCCCTCGGTGACCGCCGGCTGCACCTCGGAGTCGGCGGACATCCCGGCGTAGAACGTCGACGCGCCGGTGTAGCCGGCGACGTAGAGCGTCGAGCCGGCCGTGACGTCCGCGTCCTTGCCCACGGGCAGCGTCGGCAGGTGGGTCTGGCCGTCGACCTTGAGGACGGCGACGTCCTTGCCCGGGTACGCCTCGCCCTTGGAGATGACCTCGACCGGCACACCCTTCTGGCCCTTGCCGAAGCCGGGCAGGGCGACGCCGATCTGCGCGCTCAGCTGCTGCTGGACGCCGCCGAGCTCGAGGTACTTCGCGTCCCAGGCCTCGATGCCCTTGGCGAGCTTGGCGACCTGCTTGTCGGTGAACTGCATGCCGCCGCCCGACTGCAGCTCCTTGACGTCCTGCTCGACGAAGGTGTCGAGCGCGGACGCCGCGAACGCCTGGACCAGCTCGTCCTGCGGGGTGTCGACGACGTGCGCGGCGGTGACCATGTAGCCGTCGGGGGTGACGACCCACCCGGTGCCGACGTAGCCGACCGAGGCCTTCGTCGTCCGCATCGTCTTGCTGGGCTTGAAGTACGTCGTCGTGTTCTCGGCGATCTCGTCGACGAGCGCGTCGACGACAGCCGCCTCGGTGCTGTCGACCGCGCCGACGAGGACCTGGGTCTCCAGCCTGCTCACGAGCCGCTGGAGCGCGACCTCGTCGACGATGACCTCCGGGACGGCGACCTCGGCGGTGTAGTAGTTCGAGATGAGCTGGATCCCCGGGTAGGCCCGGTCCGCGATCCGCGTGGACTGCTTGACGCCGGGCGCCTTCTCGGTGGCCGAGGCGGGTGCCACGGTGCCGAGCAGCACCGAGGCTGCGACCAGGGCCACGGCGCCGGCGCGCCGGCGGCGGTGAGGGGTTCGTTGTCCGGACACGGTGCGCTCCTGCTCTCCGGACCGGCTGCGCGACCGAGGGCCCCGCGCGTCAGGCCGGTCGGCCGTCGTGGTAGCGCGAGCGTACGGACGCGGCGGCGTCTTTCGTTGCCGCGCAACGGTTTTGTGGTGCTACCACCACCCCGTCGACAGCCCCGTGGCGGCGCATGCACCCGGGGCCGTCCCGGGGCTGTAGTGCCACCACCACCATCCGGCGGCGGCGCGACCGGCCGGGTCAGTCCGCGGCGGCGCGCTCGGCGAGGGCGGCCGCGGCGTCCCGCAGCCGGGCGATCGTCGCGCGGGCCGCCGCCGGGGTCGTCCCGGCGAGCCCGCAGGCGGGGGTGAGGACGACGGACGCCGCGTGCTCCGCCCCGAGGCCGATCCGCCGCCACCGGGTCCACACGACGTCGGCGAGGGCCCCCGCGGACGCGGTCGGGGCGCTGAGGTCGGCGCCGGCGGCGACCACGCCGGCCCACAGCGCGGTGCCGCGGTCGACGATCTCGCCGAGCACCTCCCAGCCCGCCAGGCCCAGCCGCGGCAGGTCGATCGCGAGCGCGTCGGCGGCGGTCCGGGCCAGGACGGCGAGCGGCACGTCGTCCGCGCAGCAGTGCAGGGCCGTCGCCGTGGCCCCGGCACCGGTCGCGGCGGCGAGGACGACGTCGAGCGCCTCGACGGCGGTGCTCTCCTCGACGGCGCGCAGCCGGCCGAAGCCGCTCGCGGTGGGCAGCCGGCCGAGCAGGACGGCGGGCAGCGACGGCTCGTCGACCTGGACGACGACGTCGGCGCCCGGGACGAGCCGGCGCACCTCGGCGACGTGCCGGGCCACCCCCTCGGCGAGGCTCGCGGTGATGTCGCGGGCGGCGCCCGGGTCGACGACGGCCCGTTCGAGGCGCTGCAGGTGGAGGGACGCGGCGAGCGTCCACGGGCCGGCGACCTGGACCTTGAGCGGCCCCACGTACCCGTCGGCGACCTCGGCGAGGACGTCGAGGTCCTCCCGGAGGTAGCCCTGGGCGCGGCTCAGGTCCCGGCCGGGGTGGTCGACGAGCCGCCAACCGGACGGCTGCAGGTCCACGGGCATGTCCACGAGCAGGACGGCGCCGCGGCCGATGATCTCCGAGCCGGGCCCGCGACCGGGCAGCTCGGGCAGGTACGGCAGGTGCGGCGGCTCCCCGAGCTCGCCGAACGTCGTCCGCATCGTGTCCAGGACGTCCCCGCCCGGCCAGCTCCCGATCCCCGTCGCCCGCCCGGGCACCGCATCCAGCACGCTGCGAGCCTATGCGCTCCGCGCCCCGCCCGCCGACCGCCGAAATGTCGTGGCACGCCGCGCCGGGGACGGGGAGCATCGGGGGATGCCACCGGTCGACCCCGCCCCGTCCCCCGCCGTCGAGCTCCCCGCGGTCCCCGCGCCGTTCACCGCCCGCCCGCTCGACCTCGCCGACGACGCGGACGCCGGCGCCGTCCGGGACGTCGTCCAGGCCTTCGACACCGCGTACGTCCGGCACCCGAGCGACCCGCCGGAGGCGGCGCTGGAGTACCTGCGCGGCGTCGTCGAGGACGGCGGCCCCGCGGTCGCGGTC
>JACRAB010000261.1 GCA_016213575.1 Actinomycetota bacterium | reverse complement strand
GCGGCGAGCGAGTCGGCGAACTGGCCGATGATCCGGCCGCCGACGTCCTGGATGACGCCGCGGCCGAACTGGGCCGGGCGTCCGGTCACCTTGAGGTCGGTCTCGACGACGACCAGGGTCGAGCTCTCGCCGGCCGCCTCCATCCGGGCGTGCACGGTGGCCCCCGCGGTGCCGTTGCCGTTCTTGTCGCGACCGGTCGCGTCGAGGACGACGGTGTGCGCCTCGTCGTCCCGCTCGAGGAAACGACCCTTGCCCGAGTAGCTGAGCGACACCGGGCCGAGCTTGACCTTGACGAGCCCGGCGAACTCCTCGCCGTCCGTGCCGGTCAGGGTCGCCCCGGGGAAGCACGGGGCGACGCCCTCGATGTCGAGGAGGGTCGCCCACGCCTGGTCGACGGGCGCCGGGACGGTGAACGTGTGCTCGAGCTTCACAGGGAGGTCCTCCGGGGAACGCGCCGGGCACCGCTGCCCGACCTCCCGACAGCATGCCCCAGCCCCGTCACGGCGCATCACGAGGGACTGCCCCCGGCAGCCCCTCTGAGGTAGATCCGCGTGCATATCGAGAGCGAACTACCTCTGAGGGGTCGTGGACGGGGTGCCACGGCCGACGGGCCGGGCCTCACGAGGAGGCCCGGCCCGCCGGGACGTGCAGTCGTGCAGCGGTGCTGTCGTGCAGCGGTGCCGTGGTGCGGGGTGGTCAGCCGACGGCCGCGAGCACGGCCCGGCCGGTGAGGACCTTGGCGAGGTGCCGCCGGTAGTCCTCGTCGGCGCTGGCGTCGCTCATGGGGTTGGTCCCCTGGTCGGCGTTCTGCGCCGCGGCCCGGATCGCGTCCGCCGTGGCGGGCTGGCCGACGAGGGCCTGCTCGACCGCGGTGGCGCGGATCGGGACGAGGCCCATGTTCGTCAGGCCGACCTTGGCCTCGGCGATCGTGCCGCCCTCGACGCGGACGGCCGCCGCGACGCCGACGATCGACCACGTGTGCGCGACGTGGTTGAACTTCTCGTAGTGGGCGCCCCAGCCGGTGTGCTTGGGGACCCGGACCTCCACGAGGAGCTCGCCCTCGCCGATCGCCGTCGTGAACAGGTCGGTGAAGAAGTCCGACGCGCCCACCGTGCGCCGGCCCGAGGGACCGGCGATGACGAACTCGGCACCCAGCGCGAGCGCGGGGGCCGGCATGTCCGCCGCCGGGTCCGCGTGCGCGAGGGAGCCGCCGAAGGTGCCGCGGTGGCGGACCTGCGGGTCGGCGACCGTCTGCGCCGCGAGCGACAGCAGAAGGGCGTGCTGGCGGATGAGCGGCTCGCGGGTGACGTCGTCGTGCGTCGTCATCGCGCCGATGGCGATCGCGTCGCCGTCGTCCCGGACGCCGCGGAGCTCGGCGATGCGGCCGAGGTCCACGACGAGGTCGGGAGCGTTCATCCGCAGGCGCAGCACCGGGATGAGGCTCTGCCCGCCGGCGAGCACCTTGACCTCGCGGTCACCGGCACCGGCGATGACCGCCAGGGCCTCGTCGACGCTGGCCGGCGACTCGTAGTCGAACGCCGCGGGGATCACTGGGCACCTCCACTCTCGTTGCCGCTCCACAGCGGTGCACCGTTGCCGGGCGCCGCCTCGTGGCTGCCGTCCCGGGTGTCCTTCGCGCCGACCGACGCGTCGAACTCCTTGCCCTGGATGGCCTTCCAGACCCGCTGCGCGGTCGTCGGCATCTGGATGTCGTCGATGCCCCACGGCCGCAGCGCGTCGACGACGGCGTTGATGACCGCCGGCGTCGAGGCGATGGTGCCGGCCTCGCCGACGCCCTTGACCCCGAGGGGGTTGGAGGTCGACGCGGTCTCGGTCATGTCCGTCGTGAAGAACGGCATGTCCGCGGCCGTCGGCAGGGTGTAGTCGACGAACGTCGCGGTCGTCAGCGTGCCCGACTCGTCGTGGCGCGCCTCCTCCCACAGCGCCTGGGCGATGCCCTGGGCGAGACCGCCGTGGACCTGGCCCTCGGCGATGAGCGGGTTGACGACCGTGCCGATGTCGTCGACGCAGACGTACTTGCGGATCGTGACCTTGCCCGTCTCGGTGTCGATCTCCGTCGCGCACAGGTGGGTGCCGTGCGGGTAGGAGAAGTTCTCCGGGTCGAACGTCGCGTCCGCGTCGATGCTCGGCTCGATGCCCTCGGGGTAGTTGTGCGCCGCGAAGGTGGCGAGCGCGACCTCCTGGATCGTCACGCCCTTGTCGGTGCCCGCGACGGAGAACTTGCCCGAGTCGAACTCGATGTCCGCCACGTTGGCCTCGAGCAGGTGGGCCGCGATGGGCTTGGCCTTCTCGATGACCTTCTCGGCCGCCTTGACGATGGCGATGCCGCCGACGACCAGGGACCGCGAGCCGTACGTGTCGAGGCCCTTGTGCGTGATCTGGGTGTCGCCGTGGAGGATCTCGACGTCCTCGAACGGCACGCCGAGCTGGTCGGCGACGATCTGGCTGAACGCCGTCTCGTGGCCCTGCCCGTGCGCGCTGGCCCCGGTGAGCACCTCGACCTTGCCGGTCGGGAGCATCCGGATCGCCGAGTACTCCCAGCCGCCGGCCCCGTAGTTCAGGGAGCCGAGGACGCGGGACGGCGCGAGGCCGCACATCTCGGTGAACGTCGAGATGCCGATGCCGAGCTGGATCGGGTCCTTGCGGGCCCGGCGCTCGGCCTGCTCGCGACGCAGGCCCTCGTAGTCGAAGAGCTCGACGGCGCGGCTGGTGGCCGCCTCGTAGTTGCCCGAGTCGTACGTGAGGCCGCACACCGAGGTGAACGGGAACTCCTCGTGCTTGATCCAGTTCTTCTCGCGCAGCGCGAGCGGGTCGACCCCGAGCTCGTTCGCGAGGGTGTCCATCATCCGCTCGATGGCGAAGGTCGCCTCGGGACGGCCGGCGCCGCGGTAGGCGTCCGTGAGGACCTTTTTCGTGAAGACGTTGACGCACTTGAACTGGTACGCCGGGATCTTGTAGATCGCGTTGTACATGAACGCGCCGAGGATCGGCACGCCCGGCGTGACCAGGCCCAGGTAGGCGCCCATGTCGGCGAGCAGGTCCACCTTGAGACCGGTGACCGTGCCGTCCTTCTTGGCGGCCAGCGTGATCTTCTGGATCTGGTCGCGGCCGTGGTGCGCCGACTGGATCGACTCGCTGCGGGTCTCGGTGTACTTGACCGGCTTGCCGAGCTTGCGCGCGATGAGGACGGTCGCGACCTCCTCCGGCGACAGGTGGATCTTGCCGCCGAAGCCGCCGCCGACGTCCGGTGCGATGAAGCGCACCTTCGACTCGGAGATGCCCAGGACCACGGCGAGCAGGAACCGCGCGATGTGCGGCACCTGGGTCGCCGACCAGACCGTGAGCTGCTCGCCCGTCGGGTCGACGACCGTGGAGCGGGGCTCCATGAACGCCGGGACGAGCCGCTGCTGGCGGAAGGTCCGCTCGATGACGAGGCTGTCCGGGTCCGCGTGCGCGGCGGCGATGGCCTCGTCGACGTTGCCGCCGGTGCCGGCCTCGCCGGAGTCGAAGATCCACGTCGCGTTGACGTTGGTCCCGAGCTCCTCGTGGACGAGCGGGGTGCCCTCCTTGATGGCCTCGTTCATGTCGAGGACGACGGGCAGGTCGTCGTAGTCGACGAGCACCTTGTCCGCGGCGTCCCGGGCCTCGGCGGCCGAGCGCGCCGCGATGACCGCGACGATCTCGCCGGCGAACTTGACCCGGCCGGCCGCGACGGCGGGCCGCCGCGGGTGCTTCATGTCCGGCGTGACCGCCCACGCGCAGGGCAGGTCGCCCTGCTCGGCGTCGAGGTCGGCGCCGGTCCAGACCCCGAGCACGCCCGGGGACGTCTTGGCGTCCGCGACGTCGATCGAGGCGATCGTCCCCGAGGCGACGGGACTGCGGACCATGGCCAGGTGCGCCATGCCGGGCAGGACGATGTTGTCGGTCCACTTCGTCCGGCCGGTGATGAGGCGCGCGTCCTCCTTGCGGCGGCGGGACTGGCCGAACTCCTTGGCCCCGGTGGTCTCGTCGACCGCGGTCACGCGGCACCTCCAGCGACACCGGCGGAGACGGAACCGGCCTTGGCCGCCGCCTTCACCGCCTTGACGATGTTCTGGTAGCCCGTGCAGCGGCAGAGGTTGCCCTCGAGACCCTCGCGGATCTCCTCGTCGCTGGGGTCGGGGTTGTCCTTGAGCAGGTCGACCGACTGCATGATCATGCCGGGCGTGCAGTAGCCGCACTGCAGGCCGTGGTTCTCGTGGAACGCCTGCTGCACCGGGTGCAGCTCACCGTTCTGGGCGAGGCCCTCGATCGTCGTGACGTCGCTCCCGTCGACCTGGACGGCCAGCACGGAGCAGGACTTCACGCTCCGGCCGTCGAGATGAACGGTGCACGCACCACAGTTGCTGGTGTCGCATCCGACCACCGTCCCCGTCTTGCCCAGGCGCTCACGCAGGTAGTGAACGAGCAGGGTGCGGGGTTCGACGTCGTCGCTGTACGCGACGCCGTCGACGGTGACGGAGATCCTCCTGGTGCCCATGCGGCCTCCACGCCTCTCACGTCATACATCTCGTGCAGGAACGAGGCGGCCGCTCGAGCGGGCCACCTCGATGTGACTCACGACGCATCCAAGGTGAATGCGGCGTCGAACACAAGGCCTGGCGGGGAGTTGCCTCCCGGCGTGTCCTCGCAGGTCACCGGCCGTATACCCGCCCGGGGGCGGCCCTGCGGCCGGGGGTCCCCCGGGAGAGCAGGCATAACGGACAGCCACTCCCTCGAGTGAGTCACGCCACGCACGGACCGGAGTGTCAAGAATGTGGACACCGGGGAGCACGGCGCGATCTCCCACAGCCACCCACACCCTTGTTCAACCCAACGGTTGCATAGACCGGAGACCGCGGCTACGATATATTCAACCGATCGGTTGAATACCTCGGCCGGTGCCGGGAACATCACGGAGGAACCATGCCCGGGGACGCGCTCACGCAGGTGTTCGCCGCTCTCGCCGACCCGGTGCGGCGCGACATGGTCGCCCGGCTCGCCGTCGCGGACGCCACGGTCAACGAGCTCGCCGAGCCGTACGCCATGACCGTCCAGGCGGTCTC
Organism: Actinomycetota bacterium; assembly: GCA_016213575.1. Taxonomy (GTDB): domain Bacteria; phylum Actinomycetota; class Actinomycetes; order Actinomycetales; family Kineosporiaceae; genus R-H-3. The sequence goes on along the minus strand of JACRAB010000261.1, from coordinate 4,331 downwards.
CAAGCACGTCAAGGTGCTCCAGACCGCGGGCCTCGTGAGCCGCTCCCGGGACGCGCAGCGCCGTCCCGTCCATCTCGAGGCGGAGGTGCTCGACCTCATGACGACGTGGATCGAGCGGTACCGGCTGCTCGCCGAGGAACGGTTCCGCCGGCTGGACGACGTCCTCGCCGACCTGCCGGACGACGTCGAGCCGCTGCCGCCCGCCTGAACAACACCTGACCAGCACCCCGACCAGCACCCGAGACCCACCGACCACGCGCACCACCCACGAACCGGAGGACCACCATGCCCACGAGCACCCACGACACCCGCATCGAGGTCGCGCCCGACGTGCCGCTCGTCCGCATCACCCGGGTGTTCGACGCCCCGCCGCACAAGGTGTTCCGGGCGCACACCGACCCCGACCTGATCGTCCGCTGGCTCGGCCCGCGGGACGCGTCGATGCGCGTCGAGTACTTCGACTGCCGCACCGGCGGGTCGTACCGCTACGTCCACACGACGAGCACCGGCTTCGAGGCCTGGTTCCGCGGCACCTTCCACGAGGTGCGCCCGTCCGGCCTCATCGTGCAGACCTTCACCTTCGAGGGGATGCCGGACGGTGTCGCGCTCGAGAAGCTCGTCTTCACCGACCTCGGCGACGGCCGCACCGAGTTCGCCGCGACGTCCCTCGTCGACAGCTTCGCCGACCGCGACGCGTTCGTCGCGAGCGGCATGGAGGGCGGCGTCCGCGAGGGCTACGACAAGCTCGACGAGCTGCTCGCGTGACCGGCGTCGGCAGCACCGCCCGCCGGGTGGCACCGGTCTGGCTCGCCGCGACCGTCGTCGCCGCGCTCGCGACGACGGCCACCGCGTGGCTCGCCGGCGCCGCGGGGACGTCGTTCGCGGTCTCCGGCAAGGAGATCCCGCTGGGGGCGTTCTGGTTCTGGACCGTCGTCGGCGCCCTCCTCGGGCTCGCCGCTGCCCTGGTGCTGCGCGACCGTCGGCGCTTCGTGCGGCTCGGGGTCGCCGGGACGGCACTGTCGCTCGTGCCTGCGCTGCTCGCCCCGGACGACGTCTCGAGCCGGCTCGCGCTGGTCGTCGCCCACCTCGTCGCGGCCGCCGTCCTCGTGCCGGCCGTCGCGTCCCGGCTGCCCGCGGGCGACCGGACGACGTCCGCGCCGTCGGTCGGTCACCTCGCCTGACCGGGGGCGCCGCCGAACAGCCCTCAGAGGTAGATCGCCGTGCACAGCGAGGGTGATCTACCTCTGAGGGGCTGTCCGGGAGAGGTGTCCCCGGGCAGGGCCGAATCCGGTCGACCCGCGGGCCCGTGAGCCGCCAGAGTTGCGGCATGGACGTGTGGACCACCGACGACCCGCAAGCCTTCCTCGACCGGGCCGGCGCGCACCTGGCAGCAGAGCCCGTGCTGACGAACGTGATCGCGGTCGTGGCGGAGCGGATGACGCGCGGCACGTACACCTGGGACGAGCCCTGGTTCGCGACCGTCGAGCAGGACGGCGCGGTCGTCGCGTCCGGGATGCACACCGCCCCGAACGCGTACACCGGGCCGGGTCCGGACGCCGTCGGTGCCCTCCTGGCGCAGGCGCTGCTCGGCTCCGGCCGGACGCCCCTGGGCGTCGTCGGGATCCGCGGGCCGGTCGCCGGCTTCGCCCGGACGTGGGCGACCGTCACCGGCGGCACAGCGCGGGTGACGACGGACGAGGGGGTCCACGTGCTCGGCACCCTGGCGTCGCCGACCGGGGTCCCGGGCGCGGCCCGGGTGGCCGGCCCCGCCGACGAGGACCTGCTCGCCGGTTGGCTCCTCGACTTCACCACCGAGGCGTTCGCCGACCGGGAGCCCGACCCCCGGGAGGTCTTCGTGCGCAGGGCTGCCACCGGGGTCACCGAACGACGCTTCCTGCTGTGGGAGGTCGACGGCGCGCCGGTGAGCCTCGCGGGCCGGTCCGGTCCGACCCACGGGGTCGGCCGGGTCGGCCCGGTCTGGACCCCGCCCGCGCTGCGCCGCCGCGGCTACGCGGCGGCGGCCACCGCCGCCGTGACCCGGGCCCTGCTCGACGACGGCGCGGAGCAGGTGATGCTCTTCACCGACCTCGCGAACCCGACGTCGAACGGGGTCTACGCCCGGCTCGGCTACGTGCAGGTCGGCGAGGCGGTCGAGTACACGTTCGACCCGACGCCCTGACGGTCAGCGCGGCGCCGTGTGGTGGATCGGCCCCTCGCGCTCGCCGAGCCGGCCGCCGTCCCCGCCCCAGCGCAGGGCGATGATCTCGGCGGCGATGCTCACCGCCGTCTCCTCCGGCGTCCTGGCCCCGAGGTCGAGGCCGATCGGCGACGAGAGCCGGCCGATCTCCTCGGGCGTGAGGCCGGCCTCGACGAGCCGCTTGAGCCGGTCGTCGTGGGTGCGCCGCGAGCCCATCGCGCCGATGTAGGCGACGTCGGGCAGCCGCAGCGCGACCTCGAGCAGGGGGACGTCGAACTTCGGGTCGTGGGTGAGGACGGCGAGCACCGTGCGGGAGTCGACACGGCCGGCCTCGACCTCCGCCGCGAGGTAGCGGTGCGGCCACTCGACGACGACCTCGTCGGCGTCCTTGAACCGGGACTTCGTCGCGAACACCGGGCGCGCGTCGCAGACCGTCACGTAGTAGCCGAGGAACGCCCCGACCTTGGCGACCGCGGCGGCGAAGTCGATCGCGCCGAAGACGAGCATCCGCGGCTTCGGGGCGTACGCCGAGACGAAGACGCGCATCCCCTCACCGCGGCGCTCGCCGTCCGGGCCGTAGGTGAGCGTCTCCGACCGGCCGGCCGCGAGCAGCCCGCGGGCGTCGTCCACGACCGCGTCGTCCGCCCGGGTCGAGCCGAGCGAGCCGACCGAGCCGGTGAGCCCGAAGGTGCCGGTCACCTCGTCGGGGCGCACGACGATCCGGCGGCCGAGCCGCGTCGGGTCCGGGTGCTCGATGACGGTGGCGACGGCGACGGGCCGGCCGGCGGTGACGTCCTCGGCGACGGCCTCGAGCTCGGGGAAGGTCTCGCGCGACACCTTCTCGACGAAGACGTCGAGGATGCCGCCGCACGTCAGGCCCACGGCGAAGGCGTCGTCGTCGCTGATCCCGTAGCGCTCGAGCACCGGCTCGCCGGACTCCACGACCTCCTGGGAGAGCTCGTAGACCGCCCCCTCGACGCAGCCGCCCGAGACGCTCCCGACGGCCTCGCCGCCGGGGCCGACGAGCATCGAGGCGCCCGCGGGGCGCGGTGCGGAGCGCCAGGTCGCGACGACGGTCGCGACGCCGACGGTCTCGCCGTTGCGCCACCAGTCGAGCAGTTCCGGCATGACCTCACGCACGGCGCACCACCTCCACGAGCTCGGAGAACGTCGCCAGCGAGTGACCGGCGACGAAGTCGTCGCAGTACGGCAGGGCGGCGGCGATCCCGCCCTGGACCGGACGGTAGCCCGCCTTGCCCCGGTGCGGGTTCACCCAGACGACCCGGTGCGCCAGGCGGTGCATCCGCTGCATCTGCTCGCCGAGCTGGCTCGGGTCGCCGCGCTCCCATCCGTCGCTGAACACGACGACGACGGCGCCGCGGGCGAGGCCGCGCTGGCCCCAGCGGTCGAGGAACGCCTGCAGCACCTCGCCGAGCCGGGTTCCGCCGGACCAGTCCGGCACCTGCTCGCCGGCACCCCGCAGCGCCGCGTCGGCGTCCCGCTGGCGCAGCGCCCGGGTGACCCGGGTGAGCCGGGTGCCGATCGTGAACGCCTCGGTCGTCCGGGGCGCGCTGCGGACCCAGACGTGGGCGAGCCGCAGCAGCGCGTCGGCGTACGGCGACATCGAGCCGCTGACGTCGAGGAGCAGCACGACCCGGCGCGGCCGGGACACCCGCCGGCGCAGCTTGATCGCGCCGGGCTCGCCGCCGCGGCGCAGCTCGTCGCGCAGGATGCGGCGCATGTCGAGCTCGCCGCGGTGCCACGGCCGGCGCCGGACGGCGCGGCGGCGCGGCGGGACGGGCCGGATCGCCGAGAACAGCTCGGCCAGCGCCGCCTTCTCGGACGGCGTGAGCGCGGCGATGTCCCGGTGCCGCAGCACCTCCGCGCCGCTGGCCCGGGCCCGGACGACGTCCGGGTCGTCGTCCTGCTCCTGGCTCTTCCCGGCCGACGCGTGCCCCGTCGACGTCATGCCCGCCGAGCTCCCCGCGCACTCCTACTCGCCGCTCGGCTGCCGCAACGGCCGCCTGCTCGACTGCCTGGCCGCATGCGAGAAGGGCAGCGCCTCGTCCTGCTACAGCGCGGCGCTCGACCTGCAGTCCCCGGGGAATCCCACGCCGGGCCCCGAGGCGCTCTT
>JACRAB010000255.1 GCA_016213575.1 Actinomycetota bacterium | reverse complement strand
TCGGCGGGCAGGGCGACGTCGACGGTGTCCTCGAGGTGCCCGCTCGCCATCGCCGCGACGTCCCGCACCCGCATCGCCCGGCTCCGCGGGTCGGAGACCGCGCCGTCGAGCTCGGGGAGGTACGACAGGACCGTCGCGTCCATGTCGAGCAGGCCCTCGGCGACGGCGAACCCGGCGGCGGCCGACGTGAAGCTCTTGCTCAGCGAGTAGAGCAGGTGCACCCGCCCGGGCGTGTACGGGTGCCACCAGCCCTCCGCGACGACGTGGCCGTGGCGGACGACGACGAGGGAGTGCAGCTCGACGTCCGGTGCGGCGTCCACCGCGTCGAGGAAGGCGCCGACCCCGGCCGGGTCGACGCCCTGGGCGGACGGCGTGCTGCGGAGCAGGGACGGCGGCACGGCGGGGCTGCACTCGGTCACCCGCCCATCGCACCACATCGAGGTCGGGACGAACCGGACGGTCCCTGGCCCGGGCGCGTTCCACCTGCAAGGCTGCGCCGAGAAGTTCCGCGACGACGTCAGGAGGAGCCCCCGTGGCCGACGTGCAGCAGCACAAGGTGATGCTCGACGAGTCGGAGATGCCGACCCGCTGGTACAACGTCATCCCCGACCTGCCGTCGCCGCCGCCCCCGCCGCTGCACCCGGGGACGATGCAGCCGGTCGGCCCGGAGGACCTCGCACCGCTCTTCCCGATGGACCTCATCCTCCAGGAGGTGACGACCGACTCCTACGTGGACATCCCCGAGGAGGTCCAGGACGTCTACCGGCTCTGGAGGCCGTCCCCGCTGTACCGCGCGCACCGGCTCGAGAAGGCGCTCGGCACGCCCGCGAAGATCTTCTACAAGTACGAGGGCGTCTCGCCGGCCGGCTCGCACAAGCCGAACACCGCCGTCCCGCAGGCGTACTACAACGCCAAGGCCGGCGTGAGGAAGCTGACGACCGAGACCGGTGCCGGCCAGTGGGGGACCGCCCTCGCCTTCGCGTGCGCCCAGTACGGCATCGAGTGCGAGGTGTGGCAGGTCGGCGCGAGCTACGACCTCAAGCCGTACCGGCGCATCATGATCGAGACGTTCGGCGGCACCGTGCACCGGTCGCCGTCCGACCTGACGAACGCGGGCCGCGCGCTGCTCGCGACCGACCCGAACCACCCGGGCTCGCTCGGCATCGCGATCAGCGAGGCCGTCGAGGTCGCGGCGCAGGACCCGGAGATCCGGTACGCCCTCGGCAGCGTGCTCAACCACGTGCTGCTGCACCAGACGATCATCGGTGAGGAGGCGCTCCTGCAGTTCGCCAAGCTGGGGCTCTCGCCGGACGTCATCGTCGGCTGCACCGGCGGCGGCTCGAACTTCGGCGGCCTGACGTTCCCGTTCCTGCGGGAGAAGCTCGCCGGGAAGATGAACCCGACGATCCGCGCGGTCGAGCCGGCGTCCTGCCCGTCGCTGACGCAGGGCGTGTACGCCTACGACTTCGGCGACACGGCCGGGATGACGCCGCTCATGAAGATGCACACCCTCGGCCACGACTTCGTGCCGGACCCGATCCACGCGGGCGGCCTGCGGTACCACGGCATGAGCCCGCTCATCTCGCACATCTACGAGCTCGGGCTCATCGAGGCGCTAGCCCTGCCGCAGACCGAGTGTTTCAGCGCCGCGATCCAGTTCGCCCGCACCGAGGGCATCGTCCCGGCGCCGGAGCCGACCCACGCGATCGCCGCGTGCATCCGGGAGGCGCTGGCGTGCAAGGAGTCCGGCGAGGAGAAGGTCATCCTCACCGCGCTCTGCGGGCACGGCCACCTCGACCTCGCGTCGTACGACGCGTACCTGTCGGGGCGGATGACGGACGAGGACGTGACGTCGGCCCGGTTCGCCGAGTCGATCGCGGCGATCCCCGTGGTGCCGGCCTGACATTCGCCGCCCGGGCCGCAACCGGCCGGCATGGAAGCTCCGCCGCACCCTGGTGCGGCGGAGCTTCCGCGTTCCGGGACCTGACGGTCAGTCGTCGGCGAGGCGGGGCGGGAAGCCGCCCGTGGCGACCGGCGACCAGCGGGTCGGCGTGACCCGGATGAGCGACTTCGCCTGCTTCATCATGGCCGCGCGGTACTCGCTCCAGTCCGGGTGCTCGCCGGAGATGCAGCGGAAGTACTCGACGAGCGGCTCGACCGAGTCCGGCGGGTCGATGACCTCGGCCTCGCCGTCCACCTGCACCCAGGCGCCGCCGAAGTCGTCCGAGAGGACGACGACGCTCACCCGCGGGTCGCGCCGCGCGTTGACCGTCTTCGCCCGGTCCGGGTAGGTCGAGACGACGATCCGGCCCCGCGGGTCGACGCCCATCGTCACCGGCGAGCCCTGCGGGGAGCCGTCGGAGCGCCGGGTCAGCAGGATGCCGTGGTGCCGCGGGCGGGCGAACTCCAGCAGCCCGTCGAGGTCGACCGTCGTGTTCGTCGCAATGGTCCGTGCCATGGACGAGAACCTACCGGCAGCCCGCAGACGCGGCTCAGGCCGAGGCGAACCAGGCGACGGCCTCGTCGAGCGTCGACACCGGACGCAGCCGGCGGCCCTTGCCGAGGCGCTGCATCCCGGTCAGGGCGAGCCGTTGGAACTCGGTCACGCCGAGCAGCGCGATCCGGGTCTGACGCGGCTCGAAGACGGTCATGGTGATGCTCTTCCCCCGGGACACCCAGGCCCGGTCGAGGTCGGTGCCCCGGACGTCGGTGACGAGGAAGGCCCCGTCGGGCTCGGCCTCGACGATCCGGCCCACCTCCTCCAGCACCTCCAAGGCCTCCCGCGAGGTCGCGCCCGTGTAGGCCGCCAGCAGGAAACGCACGCCCTGCTCCTCGCGCCACCGGACCCGCTCCATGAGTACGACATCGTCGGTGGGGTGCGCGGTCTTGAGCCGGTCATCGCCTGCGCGCCGGTCGGCTAGCGTGCGGCCATGCCCTTCGACCCTGCCGACCCGGGGTTCCTTGCCGACCCCTACCCGACGTTCGCGACCCTGCGCGAGCAGGCGCCGGTGCACCGGCACGACGCGATGGGGCTGCACGTCGCGGTCTCGCACGCGGCGTGCGACGCGGTCTTCCGGGACCGCGGGCTCGGCCGGATCTGGAAGGACAAGGAGCCCGCCGAGCAGTTCCCGGCGTTCAACATGCTGCACCGGACGTCGATCCTGGAGAACGAGCCGCCGACCCACCCCAGGCTGCGGCGCCTCGTCGCGGGGGCGTTCGGCCGCGGGCACGTCGAGCGGATGCGGCCCTGGATCGGCGACCTCGCCGACTCGCTCGTCGCCGACCTCGTCGACCGGCTCCGGGACGGCGGCGACCCGCCGGCCGGCGACGCCGGCGGTGCGGGCACCGGCGCGGCCGACCTCATCGCCGCGGTCGCCGAACCGCTGCCCGTCGAGGTCATCGCCCAGCTGCTCAACGTGCCGCCGCACGACCGGGTGCACCTGCGGCCGTGGTCGAACGCCATCGTCAAGATGTACGAGTACGGGCTCGACGAGACCCGTCGGGCACAGGCCGAGGCGGCGTCGGCCGCGTTCGTCGGCTACCTGCGCGAGCTCGTCGCCGACCGCCGCGCGCACCCCCGCGAGGACGACATGGTGAGCGACCTCGTCGCCGCCGCGGACGGCGAGGACCGGCTCACCGAGGACGAGATCGTCGGCACCTGCGTGCTCCTGCTCATGGCCGGGCACGAGGCGACCGTCAACGTCGTCGGCAACGGGATGCTCGCGATGCTCCGGCACCGCGACCAGTGGGAGCGGGTCGTCGCGGACGTCGGCCTCGTTCCGGCTGCGACCGAGGAGATGCTCCGGTTCGACTCCTCGCTCCAGCTCTTCGAGCGGACGGCGACCCGGGACGTCGAGGTCGCCGGCACCGTCGTCCGGGCGGGGGAGAAGGTCGCCGCGCTGCTCGGCGCCGCGAACCGGGACCCGGCGGTCTTCGCCGACCCCGACCGGTTCGACGTCGGCCGCGCACCCAACCCGCACCTCGGGTTCGGCGCCGGGATCCACTTCTGCCTCGGCGCCCCGCTGGCCCGGGTCGAGGTGCAGTCGGTGCTCGCGGCGCTGCGCACCCGGATGCCGGCGATCGTGCTCGCCCAGGAGCCGGTACGGCGCCCGGAGTTCGTCATCCGCGGGCTGGAGTCCCTCGACGTCGCTCTGGGATGAGCCCGGTCACGGCCGGAGGATCTCGTCGCCCGCGAGGTAGAGGAGCCCTTCGTCGAGAGTCTGGAACGCCGCGAAGGCCCGCCCCTGCCCGAGCCGCTTGAAGCCCCGGAATGCCATCACCTGCAGGCTCGTCATGCCGATGAGGGCGATCCGGGTGCCGCGCGGCTCCCAGACCTGGCGGCTCAGCCGCTTGGACTCCCCCTGCGACCGGTAGCCGAGCCGGGCCCCGGTCACGTCGGAGATCATCCGGACCGGTCCGTCGTGCGCGGCGACGATCTCGGCCGCCTCGGCCATGACGGCGAGGGCCGGGTCGTCGTCGAGCCCGCGGTAGTCGGCGTAGAGGTAGCGCATGCCGTCGTGCTCGCGCCACGTGCACCCTGCCATTGCGTCCGCCCTCCCGGTCCCGTGCCTCCATGATCGGCGGGCGGGCGGCCAGGCTTGAGCCTGGCACCATGACGGTGTGACGGCTCGGGAGGTCGGGGCGCCGGACGGCGTCGCGCCGGTCCTCGTCCTCGTGACCGGCGCGCCCGGGGCCGGCAAGACGACGCTCGCCGGCCCGCTCGCGACCGCGCTCGGGCTGCCGCTCATCGGCAAGGACGTCGTCAAGGAGGCGCTCTACGACGCGCTGCCGGTGCCACCGGACGCCAGGACGCCGGACGGCGCGCTCGCCTGGTCGCGCACCCTCGGGGCGGCGGCGATCCGGCTCATGTGGCGGCTCGCCGCGGACGCGCCGCGGGTCGTCGTCGAGACGAACTTCCGCCCGCGCGACCCGCGGGACCTCGCGCACGTCGCCGGGCTGCGCCGTCCGGTCGTCGAGGTGCACTGCGCGTGCCCGCCGGACGTCGCCCGGCGTCGTTACGCCGACCGCGCCCGTGACCCGCGGCGGCACGCAGGCGCGCACCCGCTCGCCGCCCTCCCTGCCGACGCGTACGCCGAGTTCGACGGACCGGCCGGGCTCGGCCCGGTCGTCGTCGTCGACACCACGCGGGCGGTCGACGTCGGTCATGTCGCCGCGCAGGTCACCGCGCTCCTGGAGCGGCTCAGATCCCCAGCGTGAGCGGCACCGGCGGCGGGCCGTCGCGCAGGATCGACGCGACGAGGCCGGCGAGGTCGGCGGGCACGAGCCGTTCCGAGGACGCCGCGAGCTCGGCGGAGGTCCACCAGCGCCACTGCTGGTCCGCCGCGACCTCCGCGGCGGTGTAGCCGGACGTGTCCACGTCGAGGGTGTCGACCCGGGCTAGGTACCAGCGCTCGCGGACGTCCCAGAGCGTGCCGTCCCAGCCGACGACGTGCCGCCGGTCGCCGACGTGCGGGCCGAGCAGGGGCCGCTCCCAGCCGGTCTCCTCGGTGAGCTCACGGACGGCGGCCTCGTCGGGCGTCTCGCCCGGCTCGACGGCCCCGCCGGCCGGGAACCAGAACGGCTCCCCGCTCCCGGAGAAGCCCTGGAAGAGCAGGAGCCGGTCCGCGCCGTCGAGCAGGAGCACGCGGACCGTCGGGCGCAGGACGGCGTCCGGGTGCGCGGCGTCCGGGTGCACGGCGTCCGGGGGCGCGCCGCCGGTCACGCGCCGCCGCCGAGCGCAGCGTCCGCGTCCGCGTCGAGACCGATCATCCGCAGCAGCATGGCGCCGTCCACGACCGCGATGACGCGCGCCGCGGCGGCCCGCCGGCCGGTCTCGGGGACGTCGGCGAGACGGTCCGCGACGAGCCCCCCGAAGCCGTCGCCGCGCCCCGCGGCGAGCGCCCGGTACGGCGAGGCCGGGTCGGCACCGAGCAGGCACAGCTCCAGCCAGCGGGCCAGGACGGTGCCGACCTGCGGGCCGGCGAGCAGTGCCCCGAGCCGGGCCGGTGCCTCGGCGACGGGCCAGGGGCCGGGGTCGGCGCCGGCGGCCGCGACGACCTGGGCGGCGACCGTCGTCATGACGGCCGCGACGAGGTCCGGTTTGGTCGGGAAGTAGTAGACGACCGTGCGGTCCGGGACCCCCGCCCGCTGCCCGACGGCGGCGAAGGTGAGCGCGGCGAGGCCGTCCTGCAGGGCCACCTCGACGGCGGCGGCGAGCAGGCTCTCCCGGTCATGACGGCGGCGCGGCGGCACCCGTCCACCGTACTGACCCGGCCGGCGGCCCGGTCGCGACACGGACCGCTGACCGGGTGACCACGCCGTCAAGGTCTCGACCCGGGCGGCCCGGGCAGGCGAGGATGGCAGCACCGGATGGCAGGTCACCACGGGACGGCGGGTCCGGCCGCGTCCCGAGGCCCTGCCCGGCGCGAGGGGAACCAGATGACCCAGGTCGGCCGGGGGAGCCGTCTCGCCCTGCGCGTCGGTGACCGCACGGTCGTGCTGCGGGCGCTCGCCGATCG
>JACRAB010000260.1 GCA_016213575.1 Actinomycetota bacterium | reverse complement strand
CCGGCGCCAGGCGACCCCTGGCCCGCGGTCGAGCCGCGCCGCCCACCGGTCCCCGGCGGGCGGCGCTGCTGCGTTCCGGCCGGCCTCGCTGCCACATGCCGGACGGCGGTTCCGCGATGTGAGACGCACCCGGCGGCGGGTGCGGCCGGGGTTACCGTGGAGACCGGACGACGCGACCCCGTCGTCCGTGCGTCCGTCAGGTGCCGGCCCCGACCACGGGGCGCCGGCGGGGCGGCGCCGCACCGGCAGGCCGTCGACCGACGGCGACGCCGAGGACCACCCGGACCCGTTGCCCCGCAACGGTTCCGGATGCCCGCCGTCGACCGAGGAGAACCGATGGACGAGACCGACGCCCGCCGTGCCGTGCAGGAGTCGATGGACCGGCGGGACCAGGGCGAGAGCCGCTGACGCGCCGCACCGGGCGGTGGCCGGACCACGGCCCGGGCGCCGTCCGAGGCGGACGACGCCACCGGCCGTCGCGTCCGGCGCGTCCCGGGTGCCCGCCGGTGGGAGGATGCCCTGGTGGTCGGACCTGACGAGACCCTGACCGGCAGCCCCGACGCGCAGCCGCGGGTGGGCGTCGCCGGCCCGAGCCCGCTCGCCGCGCAGGCGGGCGCCCGGGTCGCCGCCGAGGGCGGCAACGCCGTCGACACCGCGCTCGCCGCGATGATGGTCGCGCTCGTCACCGAGCCGGGGATCGTCTCGCTCGGCGGTGGCGCGTTCGTCACCGTCGGCCCGCCGGACGGCCCGCCCGTGACGATCGACGGCTACGTCGAGATGCCCGGCCGCGGGCTGCCGCCCGAGGCCTTCGGCCGCGGCGTCCGCGAGCTCGTCACCGAGTACGGCGGCCACACCGCGATGACCGTCGGCCACGGCTCGGTCGCCACCCCCGGCGTCCTCGCGGCCGTCGAACGGGCGCACACGATGTTCGGCCGCGTGCCGTGGCGGGTCGTCGTCGAGCCCGCGACCGACGCGGCCCGTGCCGGGTTCCCGATGGGGGCGGCGTCCGACTACTACTTCGGCTACGTCCGGGAGACCCTCTTCGGTGTCGACCCCGACGTCCGGGCCGCGCTGCACCACCCCGACGGCTCCCCGGTGCGGGTCGGGGAGACGGTGCACATCCCCGACCTCGCGGACTTCCTCGACCGGGTCGCCGACGAGGGGACCGCCGCCTTCTACACCGGGGACGTCGCCAAGCTGCTCGCGGCGGACATGGCCGAGCACGGCGGGCTCGTCACCGAGGCGGACCTCGCGGCGTTCGAGCCGCTCGTGCGGCCCGCGCTGGGCGTCGAGGTCGGCGCCTGGCGGCTCGCGACGAACCCGCCGCCCGCGATCGGCGGCCCGGTCCTCGCGGCGATGCTCCTGCTCCTCGGCGACCGGCCGCTCCCGTCGCCGGCCGGCGGCTGGGCCCCGGACGACGTCGACCACCTCGTCCGCGTCGTCCGCGCCGTCCTGCGGCACCGGGCGCACGAGCTGGACGTCGCCCCCGACCGGGCGAGCGCCGGCCAGGCCCTGCTCGACGACGTCCTCGCCCAGGGCCAGGCCTGGCTCGGCGTCGCCCCGTCGACCGCGCACGTCTCCGCCGTCGACGCCGACGGTCTCGCCTGCGCGGTGACCGCCTCGTGCGGCTACGGCGCCGGGATCGCCGTGCCCGGCACCGGGATCTGGCTCAACAACTGCCTCGGCGAGCACGAGCTGAACCGCGGCGGGCTGCACAGCCTGGCGCCGGGGGAGCGGCTGGCGTCGAACATGGCCCCCACCGTCGCGCGCCGCGCGGACGGCGCGGCGCTGGCGATCGGCAGCCCGGGCGCCGACCGGATCACCACCGCGCTGCTCCAGGTGATGGCCGGGTTCGCCCATGGCGGCGCCGACCTCCAGACGGCTGTCGACCGGCCGCGGCTGCACGTCGGCCGCGGCGCCGACGGCGCCGAGACGCTGCACCACGAGCCGGGCGTCGTGCTCCCGGACGGCGACGCGACGGCCGGGATGGCCCGGCGCGAGCACGAGCCGGCGTCGATGTACTTCGGCGGCGTCGGTGCGGTGCTCCGCGACCCCGACGGCACCCTCACCGCGGCGGCCGACCCGCGCCGCGCCGGCGCCGTCGCCTACGCCTGACATCCCACATCGCGAGACAGCGTTCCCGAGATGCGGGACGCCGAGAGTAGGGTTGGAGCCATGTCGCAGTCGTCCCAGCAGTCGGTCAACCTCGCCGTCGTCGCCGGCGACGGGATCGGTCCGGAGGTCGTCGCCGAGGGCCTCAAGGTCCTGCAGGCCGCCACGGCCGGCGAGGTCTCGCTCACCACGACCGAGTACGACCTCGGCGCGAAGCGATGGCACGCCACGGGGGAGACGCTCCCGGACTCGGCGCTCGCCGAGATCCGCGGGCACGACGCGATCCTGCTCGGCGCGATCGGCGACCCCGGCGTCCCGAGCGGCGTCCTCGAGCGCGGCCTGCTGCTGCGCCTGCGGTTCGCGCTCGACCACTACGTCAACCTGCGCCCGGGCCGGCTCTACCCCGGTGTCGCGGGCCCGCTGGCGAACCCGGGCGACGTCGACTTCGTCGTCGTCCGCGAGGGCACCGAGGGCCCCTACGTCGGCAACGGCGGCGCGATCCGGGTCGGCACCCCGCAGGAGATCGCGACCGAGGTCAGCGTCAACACCGCGTTCGGCGTCGAGCGCGTCGTCCGCGACGCCTTCCGCCGGGCGGCGAACCGCCCGCGCCGCACGCTGACCCTCGTGCACAAGCACAACGTCCTCACGCACGCCGGTCACCTGTGGCGGCGCACCGTCGAGGCCGTCGGGGCCGAGTTCCCCGAGGTGACGACGAACTACCAGCACGTCGACGCCGCGACGATCTTCATGGTCACCGACCCGTCGCGGTTCGACGTCATCGTCACCGACAACCTCTTCGGCGACATCGTCACCGACCTCGCCGCCGCGGTCTGCGGCGGCATCGGGCTCGCGGCGTCCGGCAACATCAACCCGGACCGGACGGCGCCGAGCATGTTCGAGCCGGTCCACGGCTCCGCGCCGGACATCGCGGGCCAGGGCAAGGCCGACCCGACGGCGACGGTGCTGTCCGTCGCGATGCTCCTCGAGCACCTCGGTCTCGACAAGGCCGCGGCGCGCGTCGAGCAGGCCGTCGCCGCCGACCTCGCCGAGCGCGCGCAGGGCCGAGTAGCCCGGTCGACGGCGGAGATCGGCGACGCCCTCGCAGCCCGCGTCGCGGGCTGACGGGCACGACCGACGCAGCGGCACCCGGGGCGACCCGGGTGCCGGCTCCCCGCCGCCGACACCGAGCACGACGGCGCCGGGGACCCTCCCCCGGGTGAGGTGGAGCATCCCCACCACGGCGCTGGTACGTTCGAAGACGACCCCCGGTGCCGCGGTCACCCCCGGCGGCGCCGCCGACGGCTGACGCCGTCGGATGACGCAACTGAGGGAGCCCCCCCGGGACGAGCGCTCTGCAGTTCACCCAGAACCTCACGGCCACGCCGACGAGCGCGCAGCGCCGCGCCGAGATCCTGGCGGACCCCGGGTTCGGCAAGCACTTCACCGACCACATGGTCAGCGCGACCTGGACCCCGGACGCCGGCTGGCACGACGCCGGGATCGTCCCCTACGGGCCGATCGCGCTCGACCCCGCGGCCGCCGTCCTGCACTACGCGCAGGAGATCTTCGAGGGCCTCAAGGCCTACCGGCACGCCGACGGCACCGTGTGGGCGTTCCGGCCGGAGGCGAACGGCGAGCGGCTGGCCCGCTCCGCCAAGCGCCTCGCCCTGCCCGCGCTGCCCGTCGAGGACTTCCTCGCGAGCATCGACCTGCTCGTCCGGACCGACCTCGACTGGGTGCCGTCCGGCGGCGAGCAGAGCCTGTACCTGCGGCCGTTCATGTTCGCCTCCGAGGCGTTCCTCGGCGTCCGGCCGGCGCACGAGATCAAGTACCTCGTCATCGCCTCGCCGGTCGGCTCGTACTTCTCCGGCGGCATCAAGCCGGTGTCGATCTGGCTGTCGTCGAACTACACCCGGGCCGCGCTCGGCGGCACCGGCGCCGCGAAGTGCGGCGGCAACTACGCCGCGAGCCTGGCCGCCCAGCTCGAGGCGGCCTCGCACGGCTGCGACCAGGTCTGCTTCCTCGACGCGGTCGAGCGCAGGTGGGTCGAGGAGCTCGGCGGGATGAACCTCTACTTCGTGCACGCCGACGGCCGGCTCGTCACCCCCGAGCTCACCGGCACGATCCTCGAGGGGGTCACCCGCTCCTCGATCCTCACCCTCGCCAAGGAGCTCGACCTCGACGTCGAGGAGCGCCGCGTCGACATCGACGAGTGGCGCCGCGGGGTCGAGGACGGCCGGATCACCGAGGTGTTCGCGTGCGGCACGGCCGCGGTCATCACCCCCGTGGGCCGGCTCGTGTGGGACGGCGGCGAGGTCGCCTCGCCGGTGACGAGCGCGGACGGCGTGGGCGAGGTGACCGGCCGGCTGCGGCAGGCGCTCGTCGACATCCAGTACGGCCGCCGCGCCGACACGCACGGCTGGCTGCGCCGGCTCGCCTGAGCCGGGTCCCGGACTGACCCGTCCGGGTGGAGGTCACGCCGACCGCCACCCGGACGGGCGAACCGCCGCGGCCGGAGTCCTCGGCGGACGCACCGCCGTGCCGAGGGGGTATCACGACGCCTCGTCGACCGGAGGTCCGTGTGCCCGCTCAGCGCCGTCCCCGCCGTGCGACCCCGGCCGGTGCGCTCGCCCTCGCCGCGCTCGCCGCGGCCCTCGGGGTGCCGTCGCACGTCCCGACGGCCGGGCCCGCGGCGCCGGGGGCGGCGGTGCACCGCCCCGCCGTCGCGCCGGTCGCCGACCGGGTCTCGCCGTGGGTCTCCTGCCCGGACGCGTTCACGGTGGACTGGGCGCACCCGAAGGTCGTCCTCGACGACGACGCCGTCACCGTGCGGCAGTACTCGGCGGCCCAGCAGGGCGGCCGCGTCTCCAAGGTCACCGTCGCGGCGGCCCACCGGGGCTCGTCGCGGCTCGTCGCGCGCGGCGCGCCTCTCGTCGGCGGCGTCCGGACGACGTCCGGCTCCATGCGCCCCTCGCCGACGCTCGTCGTCGGCGTGAACGGCGGCTACTTCTGGCGCGGCGAGCCGGGCCGGGAGTGGAGCAAGGGCACCCAGGTGCGCCGGGGGCGCGTCCTGCACGCCCCGGCCGGGCGGAGCCGGTACGTCGGCACCGAGACGACCGGGGTCGTGAGCAAGGGGTTCGCGCACGTGAGCGGCAGCGTGACGGTGCGGGCGACGGCCACCGCCCCTGCGGTGCGGCTGCCGGTCGTCGCGGTGAACTCCGCGGCGGCCGGGAACGGCGTCGCCGTCTACACCCGGGAGTGGAACAGCGCCCAGCCCCGCACCGGCGGCACCTGGGAGGTCGCCGTCCGCCGGGGGGTCGTCGTCGCGAGCGGGCGCCGGGTGAGCACCCGGCTCGGCGGCAGCGCGGCCGCGGAGAACCGCTTCGTCGTCCGCGCCTCGGGGACGGCCGCGGCGGCGCTGCGCCGGGTCCGGGTCGGGCAGCGGGCGACGTACACGGCCCGGGCGGTCACGGACACCGGGGGCGTCGTCGCCGAGTCGACCGTCGCCGGGACGACGCTGCTGGCCGGGGGCCGGCAGTGGATCCGCTGCGCGAAGGACACGGTCCGGCCGCGGACGATGGTCGCGTGGGACCGGCGCACCGGGGCGGTGTGGCTCGTCACGGTGAGCGGCGGCACCGGCTCGTGGCGGTACGGCGTCTTCGTCGGCGCGAGCCATCACCAGATGGCGGCCGTGGCCCGGGGCCTGCACGCGACGGACGCCGTGCTGCTCGACGGCGGCGGCTCGACGACGATGGTGCTGCGGACGGCGTCCGGTGCGCTGCGGCGCGTCGACGGGCCGTTCGTCACCCAGCGGGAGCTGCCGGACATCCTCGCCATCGCGGCCGTGTAGCCCGCCGTCCGGGCGCGCCCGCGGCGCGCCGGGACGCGCCCGAACCGTGGACGATGGTCACGACCACGCGGTCCGGTGTGCCACACTGGCGCCATCATGCGCAGCCTCGTCATTATCGGCGGGCGCGTCGGCACCGCCTGAGGACCTCATCACCCGTCCCGGCACCGCCGACGCGCAGACCTCTCGCGACCCACTGCGAGGGGTCTTTTTCGTGTCAGCCCGCGCCTCAGCGGCCGCCGAGACAGACCGATCCCATGACCCCGGAGAGCTTCCGTGACCAGCACACCGCAGCAGGACGGCACCGCCGCCTTCCACGTCTACGACACGACGCTGCGCGACGGCGCCCAGCAGGAGGGCCTGTCGCTCTCCGTCCAGGACAAGCTGGCGATCGCGAGCCACCTCGACGACCTCGGCGTCAGCTACATCGAGGGCGGCTGGCCGGGGGCCATCCCGAAGGACACCGAGTTCTTCCGCCGCGCGGCGACCGAGCTGACCTTCCGGAACGCGACGCTCACGGCGTTCGGCGCGACCCGCACGGCCGGCGTCGCCGCCGGTGACGACCCGCAGGTGCGCGCGCTCGTCGACTCGCTGGCCCCGGTCGTCACGCTCGTCGCGAAGAGCGACGTCCGGCACGTGGAGCGGGCACTGCGGACGACGCCCGCGGAGAACCTCGCCATGGTCGCCGACACGGTGCGGTACCTGCGCAGCGAGGGCCGCCGCGTCTTCCTCGACGCCGAGCACTTCTTCGACGGCTACCGGCACGACCCGGCGTACGCCGTGGAGGTGCTCCGGACGGCGCTCGAGAGCGGCGCCGAGGTCACGGCGCTGTGCGACACCAACGGCGGCATGCTCCCGGTCGAGATCGCGGACGTCGTCCACGCCGTCCACGAGGCGACCCGGGGCGCGCTCGGCATCCACTGCCACAACGACACCGGCTGCGCCGTCGCGAACTCGCTCGCGGCCGTCGACGCGGGCGCCGTGCACGTCCAGGGGACCCTCAACGGCTACGGCGAGCGGACCGGCAACGCCGACCTGCTCACCATCGTCGCGAACCTCGAGCTCAAGCTCGGGAAGAAGGTGCTGCCCGCGGGCCGGCTCGCCGACGCGACCCGGATCGCGCACGCGGTCAGCGAGATCACGAACGTCCCGCCGTACTCCCGGCAGCCGTATGTCGGCGCCAGCGCCTTCGCCCACAAGGCAGGCCTGCACGCCAGTGCGATCAAGGTCGACCCCGACCTGTACCAGCACACCGACCCCACGACGGTCGGGAACGACATGCGGATGCTGGTCTCCGACATGGCCGGCCGGGCGAGCATCGAGCTCAAGGGCAAGGAGCTCGGGTTCGACCTGGGAGGTGATCGCGAGCTCGTGACCCGGGTGACCGATCGCGTCAAGGCCATGGAGGCGGCGGGATACACCTTCGAGGCGGCGGACGCCTCGTTCGAGCTGCTCGTCCGTGAGGAGACGGACGGCGCCCGGCCGACCTACTACGACGTCGAGTCGTGGCGGGTCATCACCGAGTCGAAGCCGGCCGGCGACGCGGTGTCCGAGGCGACCGTCAAGCTCCTCGCCGGCGGCGAGCGGCAGGTCGCGACGGGGGAGGGCAACGGCCCGGTCAACGCCCTGGACCACGCGCTGCGCAAGGCGCTCCTGCCCGTCTACCCCGAGCTCGACAAGCTGTCGCTCGTCGACTTCAAGGTGCGGATCCTCGACGCGAGCAAGGGCACCGATGCCGTGACCCGGGTGCTCATCGAGACGTCCGACGCGTCGACGACGTGGACGACGGTCGGGGTGGGCGCGAACATCGTCGAGGCCTCGTGGGAGGCGCTGCGCGACGGGCTGGTCTACGGGCTGCTCCGGCAGGGCGTCGCGCGCCGCTGAGCCCCCGCTCTCGGCCCCTCAGAGGTAGATCGCCGTCGACATGCACGGTGATCTACCTCTGAGGGGCCACGACGGCGGTGGTCAGTCGTCCAGCAGGTCCAGGCGGGTCACCCAGAACGACGCCGTCGCCGGCGACGGGTTGCCGAAGCGGGCGTTGACGACCCAGAACGAGCCCTTCGCGAGGGTGCCCGTCGTCGGGACGTCGACGTCGGTCGAGGCGAGCACGCCCTTCACGGTGCCGGACCAGCGGCCGTGCTTCTTCGCCAGCTTCACCACGGTGACGTCCTGGCCGCCGCTGCCGCGGACGTTGTAGAGCGTGTTGCCGCGCAGGTCGAGGCCGTCACCGCTGACGATCGCCGGCGCGCCCTTGACCTTGATCTCGGTGACCTTCGCGCGCTTCGGGTCGTAGCGCCACAGGCCGCCCGCGCCGGAGTGGTTCAGCACCAGGCTGCCGTCGCTCAGCGCGCGCACGCCGTTCGCCTTGAACTGGCCGGTGGTCGGGACCGGCGCCGGGATCGGCAGCACCGAGACCTTGCCCTTGGGCAGGCCGTGCCTGTTGAGCGGGATCCGGACGAGCCGGTTCGAGAACGACTCGGTGACCCAGACGTCGGTCCGGGTCGCGACGAGGTCGTTGAGGAAGCCGGCCGGGTCGAGGGCGACCGGGACCGCGGCCTTCACCGCGCCGGTGCGGCCGTCGATCGCCCACACCGTCGAGGTGGCGCCGTCGGCGCCGGCGGCCCAGACCAGGCCGGAGCGCTCGGCGTAGTAGAGGCCGACGATCGTCAGGCCGGGCTTGCCGGGCAGGACCACCTTCGTCCGCCCGGTCCGCAGGTCGCCCGCGAGCAGCCCGCCGCCGGCCAGCGAGCCGGACCAGAACCGGCTGCCGGCGGAGGTGATGCCCTCGGGCTGCCAGCCGACGGGCAGGTCGATCCGGTCGGGGAGGGCGGCCGGCCGGGCGGCGGCCGCGGGTGCGGCCTGGGCGGGGCCGGCGGGCACGAGCGCGACCGCGAGGGCGCCCGCGGCGGCGGCGGCGAGGAATCGGGCTCTGCTCATCGTCGAGCGGCTCATCGTCGAGCGGTTCACGTGATGCACTCCTCGGTGGGGAGGGGACGGGTGGACGTGCTCCCTGGCCCTCATCACAACGACCGTCGGCGCGGCCGCGTTCACCCGAACGGACGAGTCAGCGCTGGGTGAGGAGCCGGTCGCAGACGGCGATCAAGGCGGTGCGCAGCGGCGCGGCCCGCTCGGCGAAGGCCCGCTGGTGTGCGGCGTAGGCGGCCTTGCCGTCCGGGGTCTCGACGGGCACCGGCTCGTACCCGAGCTCGCGCAGGTCGTACGGCGAGGCCCGCATGTCGAGCTCGCGGACCTCGCGCGCGAGCTCGAAGCAGTCGGCGACGAGCTCGGACGGCGTCGCCGGGGAGAGCTTGTAGGCCCACTTGTAGAGGTCCATCGTCGCGTGCAGGCAGCCCGGCTGGTCGAGCGCCACCTGGTCCTCGCGGCGCGGCTGGAGCGCGTTCAGCGGGCGCGCGGCGTCGGTGAAGAACCGGAACGCGTCGAAGTGGCTGCACCGGATCCGGTGCGCCCCGACGACCTCGTCGGTGCCGTCCGCCCCCAGGCGCAGCGGCCAGCCGGCGTGCCGGACGTCGCCCGGGTCGAGCCGGTAGACCATCGCCCACTCGTGGAGGCCGAAGCAGCCCAGGTGCAGCGGCCGGGAGGCGACCGCGGCGAGCAGGGTGCGGACGTGCCGGACGGCGTCCCCGCGGCGGGTGAGGAACGCCGCGACGTCGAGGGTCACCGCCGGGCCGTCGGTGCCCCCGGCGCCGTCGGGTGCGCTCGTGTGGTCGCGCCACGCGAGCCGCTCCTGCGCGGCGGCACCGGCGAGGGCCACGCCGGCGCCCGGGTGCCAGCGGCGCAGCTGCGCCGGCCGCAGCGAGTAGTACGAGAAGAGGAAGTCCTCGACGGGGTGCTTGCGGCCGGCCCGCTGCCGGTGCCCGGCGGTGAGCCGGTCGACGCGCTCCTCGTGGGCGCGGGCGCGCGCCGTCCAGCCGGGCTCGTCGAGCACGACGAGCCCGGGCGCCGCCTCGTGCGCCGTGCCCGCCGCCGTCCTCGCTGCCACCCCACCACGGTAACGAGCCTGCGCGGGCCGTCCGGCCACCGGTCGTTAGGCTGCGCCCGTGCGTATCGCGAGGTTCACGGCCGGCGGGGATCCCAGGTTCGGTGTCGTCGAGGGGGAGCCGGGCTCCGAGCAGCTCGTCGTCCTCACCGGTGACCCGCTCTACATGCCGGTGCAGCCGACGGGAGAGAAGGTCGACCTCGAGGAGGTCCGGCTGCTCGCCCCGGTCATCCCGCGGAGCAAGGTCGTGGGGATCGGCCGCAACTACGCCGCGCACGCCGCCGAGCTCGGCAACGAGGTCCCCGCCGAGCCGCTGGCGTTCCTCAAGCCGAACACGAGCGTCGTCGGTCCCGGTGACCCGATCGTCCTGCCGCCGCAGTCGTCCCGGGTCGACTACGAGGGCGAGCTCGCGGTCGTCATCGGCCGGTTGTGCCGGGACGTCCCGGTCGAGCGGGTGCCCGAGGTGGTCCTCGGCTACACGGTCGCGAACGACGTCACGGCCCGCGACCTGCAGTCGTCCGACGGGCAGTGGTGGCGGGCCAAGGGCTTCGACTCGTTCTGCCCGCTCGGGCCGTACCTCGTCACGGACGTCGACGTGCGCGACCTGCGGGTCACGACCCGGCTCGACGGCGTCGTCGTCCAGGACGGCCGGACGTCGCAGATGATCTTCGACGTGCCGACCCTCGACGCGCACGTCGCGGCCGCTCTTCCGCTGCTGCCCGGCCACTTCATCCCCACCGGCACCCCGGAGGGTGTCGGTCCGATGGTCGCCGGGCAGCGCGTCGAGGTCGAGGTCGAGGGCCTCGGCACCCTCTCGAACCCGGTCGTCACCCGGTCCTGAGGCCCGGCCCCGTCAGGGGGTCAGGCGGTGCAGGTCGCGGGGGAACAGCGTCGTCGTGCGGATGTTGTCCGCCTCGACGAGCCGCGCCGTCCAGCGCTCGAGGCCGATCGCGAAGCCGCCGTGCGGCGGCATCCCGTACCGGAACGTCTCCAGGTAGCTCTCGTACGGCCCGGGCGACTCGCCGCGGGCCGCGAGCGCCGCGACGTAGTCCTCGTACCGGTGCAGCCGCTGGCCGCCCGTGACGAGCTCGAGCCCGCGGAAGAGCAGGTCGAAGGAGTTCGTCCAGCGGCCGTCCGGCTCGGGTGTCGTCTGCGGGTGCGTGTAGAACGGCCGCTTCGCCGCCGGGTAGCCCTCGACGGCGAGCAGGTCGCTGCCGTGCTCGGCGAGCGCCCACGCGCCGAGCGCACGCTCGTGCTCGGGGGCCAGGTCGGGCTCGTCGGGGTCGGCGCCGGCGATCCGCAGCGCCTCGCCGAAGTGCACGACGGGGATCTGCTCCGGCACCTCGGGCAGCCGGGCGCCGGTCAGCGCGAGCGCCTCGGAGGCGTTCTCCCGCACCGACGCCACCATGCCGGCGAGCACGTCGCGCAGGACGGCGAGGACGTCCCGGTGGCTGTCGACGAAGCCTAGCTCGACGTCGAGCGAGACGTACTCCGCGAGGTGCCGCACCGTGTCGTGCGGCTCGGCGCGGAACACCGGCCCGACCTCGTAGACCCGCTCGAAGACCCCGACCATCGCCTGCTTGTAGAACTGCGGCGACTGGGCGAGGTACGCCGTCCGGCCGAAGTACTCGACGCCGAAGACGTTCGCGCCCGACTCGGTCGACGAGGCGACGAGCTTGGGCGTCGTGATCTCGGTGAAGCCGGTCCCGTCGAGGGTCTCGCGGAACCCCTTGACGGACGCCGCCGCGAGACGCCACACGGCCTGCCGGCGCGGGTGCCGCCACGTCGTCGAGGCGTGGTCGAGCAGGGTCGGCAGCGAGACGTCGAGGGTCGGGCGCCACAGCTCGACCGGGGGCGTCCGCGCGGTCGACAGCACCTCGACGGCCGGCGACGTCACCTCGACCCCGCCCGGCGCCTTGGCGTCGGCCGTCACGGTGCCGGTCACGCGGACGACGCTCTCCTCGCCGACGCCCTCGACGAGCCGCCGCACGGCCTCCTCGGCGACGACGACCTGGGCGAGCCCGGCGCGGTCGCGCAGCACGAGGAAGGTCACCGCGGCCAGCCGGCGGCGGCGGTGCACCCAGCCCTCGAGCCGGACGGTCTCGCCGACGTGCTCGGGCAGGGCGCTGGTCAGGGTGCGTCTCATGGTGGTCACCTCCGGGGAGTACGGGCTCCCCGGAGGTGTGGGCGATCGGGTCGCTCGCGGTGCCACCACACCTTCGCCGACCGGACCGGTCGGCCTCTCGGCCCGTTGACGGGGGCCGGCCGTCGCCGCTCCGGGGGTGTCAGGCCCGTCACCGCGGCGAGACGCCCACGATAGTGCGGGCCCGGGGCCGGTGCCGACCCGGTTTCCGGCTGCGGGTGGCGGGCCGGGCGGCGGCGGGGCCGCCGATAGGCTGTGCCGCATCATGAGCAGCCTCCGAAGCGCCCCCGACGCACCCGTGACGACCGCCTCCGGCGCCGACGTCCGCGTGCGGTTCTGCCCCTCGCCGACCGGTACGCCGCACGTCGGCCTGGTCCGGACGGCCCTGTTCAACTGGGCGTACGCCCGGCACACCGGCGGCACGTTCGTCTTCCGGATCGAGGACACCGACGCGGCGCGCGACAGCGAGGAGAGCTACGAGCAGATCCTCGACGCGCTGCGCTGGCTCGGCATCGACTGGGACGAGGGCGTCGAGGTCGGCGGCCCGCACGAGCCGTACCGGCAGAGCCGGCGCAAGGACCTCTACGCCGACGTCGTCGGCAAGCTCGTCGCGAGCGGCTACGTCTACGAGTCGTTCTCCTCGCCCGAGGAGGTCGAGGCGCGGCACCTGGCCGCCGGCCGCGACCCCAAGCTCGGGTACGACGGCCACGACCGCGACCTCAGCGAGGAGGACCGCGCGGCGTTCCGCGCGCAGGGCCGCGAACCGGTGCTGCGGCTGCGGATGCCGGACGACGACCTGACGTTCGACGACCTCGTCCGCGGGCCCGTGACGTTCAAGGCGGGCACGGTGCCGGACTTCGTCGTCGTCCGGGCCGGCGGCGAGCCGCTCTACACGCTCGTCAACCCGGTCGACGACGCGCTCATGGGCATCACGCACGTGCTGCGCGGCGAGGACCTGCTCTCCTCGACGCCGCGCCAGATCGCGCTCTACCGCGCGCTCGTCGCGATCGGCGTCACGACGTCCGTGCCGCGCTTCGGGCACCTGCCGATGGTGCTCGGCGAGGGCACCCGCAAACTCTCCAAGCGTGACCCGCAGTCGAACCTGTTCCACCACCGCGACCGCGGGTTCGTCCCGGAGGGGCTGCTCAACTACCTCGCGCTGCTCGGCTGGTCGATCGCCGAGGACCGCGACGTCTTCTCGATGGCCGAGATGACGCAGGCCTTCGACATCACCGACGTCAACGGCAACCCGGCGCGGTTCGACCAGGCGAAGGCCGACGCGATCAACGCCGAGCACCTGCGCCTGCTCGCCCCGGAGGACTTCGCCGCCCGGCTGGTCGCGTACCTCGCGGGCCAGGGGATCGTCGCGACGGGCCCGGACGGCAGCCCGGACGGCGTGCAACGCGCGGTCGTCGAGGCCGCCGCACCGCTCGTGCAGACCCGGGTCCAGGTGCTCGCCGAGGCGGTGCCCATGGTCGCTTTCCTGCTCACCGCGGACGGCGACCTCGTCGTCGAGGACGACGCGCTCGCGACCGTGACGAAGGACGCCGCCCAGTCCGCGGCCGTCCTCGACGCCGCGACCTCGGCGCTCGGCGCGCTGCCGGCCTTCACCGCCGCGGACATCGAGGCGGCGCTGCGGACGGCGGTCGTCGAGGGGCTCGGGATCAAGCCGAAGTTCGCGTTCGGCCCTCTGCGGGTCGCCGTGACGGGACGCCGGGTCTCGCCGCCGCTCTTCGAGTCGATGGAGATCCTCGGCCGGGACTCGACGCTGGCCCGGGTGGCCGCGCTGCGCGGCCGGCTCGGGGCCTG
>JACRAB010000253.1 GCA_016213575.1 Actinomycetota bacterium | reverse complement strand
GGCGACCTGCTCGGCGGCTCGATCGAGATGAGCAACGTCGACCTGGCCCAGGAGTTCACCAACCTCATCGTCGCCCAGCGCGGCTTCCAGGCGAACTCCAAGGTCATCACGACGAGCGACCAGATGCTCCAGGACCTGGTCGACCTCAAGCGCTGACCCCGCCCGACCCCGCGCCGGGCCCGTCGTCGTCGACGGGCCCGGCGCAGGCGGCCGCGGGCGCAGCGCCGGCCCCCGGCCGCACGCAAGGGCCGTCCGGGTGACGGGCCGCCGGGACGGACCCGAACGCTCAACACCGGGGCCGTCGTGCCGAACAGACAGGTGGGACCACGGAAGGGTCCCCACCGACACAGCCAGGGACGGACGCCGTGATCATCCTCACCCGCCTCGGCGGCCACGAGATGGCCGTCAACCCCGACCTCATCGAGAGGGCGGAGTCGACGCCCGACACCGTCATCACGATGGTGGACGGGCACAAGCTCATCGTGGCCGAGTCGGTCGACGAGGTGGTCGACCGCGTCCGCCGCTGGCGTGCGTCGGTGGCGGCCGAGGCCTTCGTCATCTCCCACGAGGACGAGCCGGCGGCCGTGCCGTCCGGTGCCGCCGCGGGCGGGGCCGCCCTGGCCCAGGTGCTCCGCATGCCGAGCCGGGAGGCCTGACCCATGGATCCGGCAACCATCGGCGGTGTCGCCGTCGCCTTCGTCGCGATCATCGGGTCGATGATCCTCGAGGGCGGCAACCCGGCCGCCCTCATCGCCCCCGCCGCCCTGCTGCTCATCTTCATCGGGTCGCTGTGCGCCGCGCTCGCGTCGACGACGGTGCCGAACATGATGGGCGCCTTCAAGTGGCTCATCTACGCCATGACGGCGAAGAAGCCGGACTTCGAGGCTGTCATCGAGCCGCTCGTGAAGATGGCCGAGCGCGCCCGCCGCGAGGGCCTGCTCGCGCTGGAGTCCGAGATGGAGAAGGTCGAGGACCCCTTCATGCGCAAGGGGCTCCAGATGGCCGTCGACGGCACCGACCCGGACGACCTCTACGACATCCTCTCCGCCGAGGTGAAGGCGAAGAAGGGCTCCGCGAAGTCGGCGGCCGCCTTCTGGACCGACTGCGGCGGCTACGCACCGACCATCGGCATCATCGGCACGGTCATGGGTCTCATCCACGTGCTCGAGAACCTCTCCGAGCCGGACAAGCTCGGCCACCTCATCGCCGCGGCCTTCCTCGCGACGCTGTGGGGCATCCTCTCCGCCAACGTCATGTTCCTGCCGTTCGGCAAGCGGGTCGTCAAGGTCGGCGAGAACGACGCCGCCCGGATGGAGCTCGTCATCGACGGCGTCCTCGCGATCCAGGCCGGCTCGAACCCGCGCGTCGTCGCGACCAAGCTGCGCTCGAAGATGCCGCAGATCCTGCCGACCGCCGTGCCGGACGCGGCGTGATCGTCATGACCGGCACATCTCCCCGGCTCTGGGGCGGACCATGAGCGGCGGCGGCGGGCACGGCGGCGGCGGGAAGCGCCGCGGCCACGAGGAGGAGCACGAGGAGCACGAGAACCACGAGCGCTGGCTCGTCTCGTACGCCGACATGATGACCCTGCTCATGGTGCTCTTCATCGTCATGTTCGCCATCAGCCAGGTCGACCAGAAGAAGTTCATGGCGCTGAAGACCGGCCTGTCGGCCGGCTTCGGCGCGCCGGTGGCGATGCTCAACGGGGCCGACAAGATGCTCGACGTCGGCGGCTCCGTCGCGCCGGACAGCATCAACCTCTCCGGCAGCGCCGGCGGCCCGAAGGCGCCCGAGATCGCGACGACGTCGGTGAACCCCGAGGCCGTCGCAGAACTGCAGAAGGCGACCGAGAAGGCCGCGGTGGCCAAGGAGGTCGGCAAGCTCAAGAAGGCCCAGGAGGAGCTCCAGAAGGCGCTGGAGAAGGCCGGGCTCAAGGACGCCGCGAACTTCCGTTTCGACGAGCGCGGGCTCGTCGTGACGATCGCGACGGACAAGGTGCTCTTCGTCAGCGGCGACGCGACGCTGTCGCCGGAGGGACGCAGGATCCTCGCGACGATCGCACCGACGCTGAAGTCGCTGCCGAACCGGCTCTCCGTCGACGGCCACACGAACTCGATCCCGATCAGCACGGCCCGCTTCCCGTCGAACTGGGAGCTCTCGACCGACCGGGCCACCGGCGTCCTGCGCTTCCTCGCGAGCAGCGAGGGCATCCCGGCGGACCGGATGTACGCCACCGGGTTCGCCGACACCAAGCCGCTGGTCAAGAAGTCCGACCCGCGGGCGAACGTCCGCAACCGCCGGGTGGAGATCGTCGTCCTCGCGGCGCTCGACAACGCCGCCGGCCGCGCGGTCGCCGCCCTCGGCAACTCACCCGAGGCGACCGCGCCCGAGACCTCGGGGACGTCGTCCGGCACGTCGCCGGGGACGGCGGAGGCCGACACGTCCGGCAGCACCGCCACCGAGACCGGGGCGCACTGACCCCGACCGCGACGCCCCCGTCCGCAGACATCCGCAGACATCCGCAGACAGCCGCAGACAGCCCCAGACATCCGTAGCCAGCAGCACGACGACCCACCGAGGAGGACACAGTGGCCGCGAAGACCGAGGACGCGGAGACCAAGGAGGAGGAGAAGGAGGCGAAGGCCGGCGGCGGCAAGCTGAAGCTCATCCTCATGGTCCTGCCGATGCTGCTGCTCGTCCTGGCACTGGTCTACTTCCTCGTCCTGAAGAAGACGCCGACGCCCGAGGAGGTGGCCGCGGCCGCGGAGGAGGCCGCCAAGCCGGTCCCCGGCGTCGTCGTCCCGCTGGACAACGTCACGATCAACCTCGAGGGCGCGCACTTCCTGCAGCTCGGCATGACGCTCCAGGCGACGGCCGAGGTCGCGGAGGCGCCGTCCGGGGCGAAGGCGCTCGACGCCGCGATCTCGCTCTACAGCGGGATGGCGATCGACGAGATCGCCGACGCCAAGGGCCGGGACAAGACGAAGAAGGAACTCGTCGAGAAGGTCTCCGAGCTCTACGAGGGCGAGATCTACGACATCTACTTCACGTCGTTCGTCTACCAGTAGGCCGCCCCTGTGCTCACGCAGCGTGCAGACGCCTGGTCCGTGCGGGCGAGCCGCGCCCGGCCGCGGCCCCGCGCGGCTCAAGGAAGGACCCCACGGGTCCGAAGTGAAACCACGTGGGGTCCTCCGATCAGGCGACAGCGGTGACACGCCGCCGGCGCGGCGAAGCGCGGACGTACGACTTCCGTCGTCCGGTGCGGCTCGCCCGCGAGCACTCGCACATGCTCCGGGTCGCCATGCAGACCTGGAGCCGGCAGGCGACGACCCTGCTCACGACGAGCCTGCGGGTGGTGTGCCAGCTGAGCAACGCACAGATCGAGGAGCTCAGCTACGACGAGTTCCTCACCGGCATGCCGGACCAGAGCGTCTGCGCCGTCGTCACCCTCGACCCGCTGCCGGGCAAGGCCCTCATCAGCCTCGACCTGCCCGCCGTGCTGATGATGATCGACCACCAGCTCGGCGGTCCGGGCGGCCCCGACCAGCCGGACCGTCCGCTCACCGACATCGAGCAGTCGATCACCAAGACGCTGCTCACCCGGCTGCTCCGCGAGCTCACGTACGCGTTCGAGACGATCGCCCACGTCGAGCCGCACCTCATCGCCATCGAGTCCGACGCGCGGTTCGTCCAGGCCGCGCTCCCGACGGACCCCGTCGTCGTCGCCCGTCTGGACCTCGTCATCGGGCAGCTCGAGAGCAGCGTGGAGTTCTGCATGCCGTTCGCGATGCTCGCGCCCTCCCTGGAGGCCATGACCCGCTCGCAGGAGAGCGGCGACAAGACACGTGTCCGGGCCGAGGCGGCCCTGCGCACGCAGCAGCGGCTCTCGGACGTCCAGGTGGACGTGCGGGTGCGCTTCGAGCCGGTCCGCCTGCCGAGCGAGCAGGTCGGCCGGATCGCCGTCGGCGACGTCATCGCGCTGCACCACCCCGCGACCCGGCCGCTGTCCGTCACCTCGGCGGCGACCGAGTTCGCCCGCGCCGTCCCGGGGGCCTCCGGGCGCAAGCTCGCCGTGCTCATCACCGACGCCCTCGCGGAGACACCGTGAGCACGCCGGTCGCCTCGCTCCTGCGCACGCACCACGTGAAGGACATGACATGACGTTCTCCGCCTCACCACTCGTCCCCGACCAGCGGCAGCCGGTCGACGACGCGTGGAAGCCAGCCGCCCAGCTCGTGCTGTCGGCGGTCGCCGAGGCGTCGGCGCAGGTCCCCAGCGCGGAGCCCCTCGTCCCCGACGCACCGGTCGCCGACGCGTCCGCCGTGACGATGCCCGACCCCGCGGGCGCCGCGGTCACGGCCGTCCTCGGCGGCGGGCTCGACGGGACGCTGCTCGTCGTCGTCGGTGCCGAGCTCGTCGAGGCCCTCCAGGGGACGCCGTTCGGCGACCTCGAGCCCGCGCAGGCGCTGCGGCCCGCGCTCGAGGCGCTCGCCACCGCGCTCGGCGGGCAGCTCGAGAGCACGCCGACCGCCGTCGACGTCGCGGACTGCCTCGAGGTCGTCACGGCCGGCCCGATCACCGTCCTCGTGCCGCTGCTCGGCGGCGAGACCGTGCACGCACTCGTCGCCGTCCGGCTCGACGGGCTGCCCGGCGCGGCCGCACCGGCCGCCGCTGCGGCCGCCGGGGGCGGCGCGACCGCCGGCCAGGCCGCGCGGAGCTGGGGCATCGACATGCTCCGCGACGTCGAGATGGAGGTCACCTGCGAGCTCGGGCGGACGAAGATGACCGTCCGCCAGCTGCTGGCGCTCTCCCCCGGAGACGTCGTCGAGCTCGACCGGCTCGCCGGGGCCCCCGCCGACCTGCTCGTCAACGGCACCCTGCTGGCCCGCGGCGAGGTCGTCGTCGTCGACGAGTCGTTCGGCCTGCGCATCACCGAGATCGTCACCAAGGACGCGACATGACGGGACGCGACACGACCGCGTCCCGCCGGGCAGCCAGGACGGCGCCCCGGACCCCGGCCAGGACGGCACTGCCTGCGAGGGGCCCGGAGTGAGCGGCGACGGCGCGGCGACGATCCTGCGGGTGGTCGCCTCGCTCGTCGTGGTCCTCGTCCTCGCCCTCATCGCCGCCCGTCTCGCGAAGCGCGCCGGCGTGCGCGGCGAGGGGGCCGGCCTGCGCGTCGTCGACCGGGTCGGGCTGACCCGGGAGACCGCCGTGGCCGTCGTCGAGGTCGGGGGGCGGGTCCTCGTGCTCGGCACCGGCGCCCACGGCGTCAGCCTGCTCGCCGAGCTCGACCCGGCCGAGGTCGCCGTCGCCCGCCGGGAGAAGCGCGCCCCGGAGCCCGGCAAGGTCACCGTCACCCGCGTCGTCGCGCCGGGCGCCGCCGTCCCCGCGCAGCGCGCGGCGGCCGCCGCGCAGACTGCGTCCCGGCCCGCCACCCGGCGCGGCAGCGGCGCCGTCCTCGACCCGCGCACGTGGCGCCAGGGCGTCGACGCCCTGCGTGACCTCACCGTCAGGCGGGGGTGAGCACGTGACCCGCGCCGTCCGCCCGACCCGTCGGACCCGCCGCACCCTCGACGGCCGGCGTCCCGGTCGCGTGCTGCGGCTCGGCGGCGCGCTCGCCGTCTGCGCCGCGGCGCTGCTCGCACCGACGGCGTCCTCGGCGTTCGCCGGCCCGCAGCCGACGCCCTCCGCCGTGGCCTCGTCCGTGACCTCGTCCGTGACACCCGTGGACGCCGTCCCGGTCGCCTTCGCGGTGCCGCGCGCCGCCCCCGACGGGCCGAGCGGCCCGACGAACCCCGACGACCCGAGCATCACCGTCGGCCTGCCCGGCGAGCCGAGCCGCGTCGTCCAGATCATCGTCCTCATCACCGTGCTCGGCGTCGCGCCGTCGGTGCTGCTGCTCTGCACGTCGTTCACGAAGATCGTCGTGGTGCTGTCCCTGACCCGCAGCGCCCTCGGCACGATGAGCATCCCGCCGAACCAGGTGCTCGTCGGGCTGGCGCTGTTCCTGTCGCTGTTCGTCATGGGGCCGACGCTCGACCAGATGCAGTCCGAGGGGCTCAAGCCCTACCTGGACGGCACGAAGACGTCCACGCAGGCCTACCGGGACGGCGTCGTGCCGCTGCGGACGTTCATGCTCGCGCACACCCGCGACGAGGAGCTCGCGCTCATGGTCAAGGCGGCCGACCAGCCGCTGCCGAAGGACCGTGCCAGCGTCGAGCTGCGGACCCTCATCCCGGCGTTCGTCCTCTCGGAGCTGCGGGCCGCGTTCATCATCGGCTTCGTCGTCTTCCTGCCGTTCCTCGTCGTCGACATCGTCGTGAGCGCCGTCCTCATGTCCCTCGGCATGGTGATGCTGCCGCCCTCGCTCGTCTCGCTGCCCTTCAAGCTGCTGCTCTTCGTGCTCGTCGACGGCTGGTCCCTCATCGTGACGACCCTCATCACGAGCTACCGGTAGGCGGCGGACGTGGACGCGAACATCGTGCACATGGTCGCCACGGCGCTCCTCACCGCCGTGAAGGTCGCCGGACCGATCCTCGTCGCGACGCTCGTGATCGGTCTCGTCGTCTCGATCGTCCAGTCGGCGACCCAGATCCAGGAGCAGACGCTCTCCTTCGTGCCCAAGCTGCTCGTCGCGGCGCTCGTGCTCGTCGTCACCGGGTCCTGGACGTTGCGCGTGCTGACCGGTTTCACCCGGGGCGTCTTCGAGAGCGTCCCGACGCTGCTGGGGAGCTGAGCCGTGTCCGGGCTGGAGCTCAGCCTCGGCGAGGCGACCCTCGCGGGCTTCCTCGTCGCGCTCGCACGGACCGCGGGGTTCGTCCTCGTCGCGCCGCCCTTCAGCACGCGTGCGGTGCCCGCCCGGATCAGGGCCGGGTTCGCGCTGGCGCTCGCGCTGCCGCTGTCGACGTTCACCGTGCCGGTCGCCCCGCGGCTGGACTCCACACAGCTGCTGCTCGCGATGACCGGCCAGGTCGTCATGGGGGCGCTGCTCGGCTTCTTCGTCCTCGTCGCGATGGCGACGATCCAGGCGATCGGCGACATCATCGACGCCGTCGGCGGCTTCCAGATGGCGATGGGCCTGGACCCGCTGCAGCTCGTGCAGGCCTCGGTGATGGGCCGGCTGCACCAGCTCACGGGCACGGTGCTGCTCTTCGCCACCGGGGGCCATCTCGTGGTGCTGCACGGGCTGGCCGCGTCGGTGGAGGCGATGCCGACGCCGAGGCTCGACATGGACCAGGTCGCCCGGGCCGTGACGACGCACGTCGTCAACCTGTTCGCCGGCGCGGTCGAGGTGGCCGCCCCCATCCTCGCGGTGATGCTCGTCGCGGACGTCGCGCTCGGCCTGCTCACCCGGGCCGCCCCGGCGCTCAACGCCTTCTCGCTGGGCTTCCCGCTGAAGATCCTGTTCACCCTGCTCGTCGCCGGCCTCGTGGTCGCCCGGCTGCCGGACGTCGTCGAGCACGTCGTCACGGACGCGACGATCACGAACCTCGAGCTGTCCGGCGCCCGCGGCGGGGGGTGAGACGCGGTGGCGGACAAGGACGGCAAGACCGAGAAGCCGACAGCCAAGAAGCTGCGCGATGCCCGCAAGGAAGGGCAGTTCGCGCGCACCCCGGACGCCGCGACGTGGATGGGGGTGGCCGGCGCCGCGGCGCTGCTGCCGCTGAGCGCGCGGCTCGTGGCGGACGGCGTCCGCGAGATGCTCGCCCACCTGCCGGACCTCGCGCACACCCCGACCCCGGACGCCGCGCAGGAGGTCGTCGCGCTCATGCCGCAGGTCGTGCTCCTCGCGGCGGCGCCCATGTGCCTCGGCGCGATGGTCGGCGCGATCCTCGGCACCGTCGCGCAGGGGGTGCACCCGTCGGCGAAGGTCATGAAGTTCAAGGGCAACCGGCTGAGCCCCAAGGAGGGCATCAAGCGGATGTTCGGCCCCCGCGCGTCGTGGGAAGCCGTCAAGGCGCTGCTCAAGGTCGCGACGATCGCGATCGTCGTCTGGGTGCTCGCCAAGTCACTGCTGCCCGACCTGCTGGCCGGGGCGCTCCCGCTGGGCACCGTCGCCGTGCGGACCAAGGACGGGCTGGAGACGCTGCTCTGGTCGACCGCCGTCGTCGGTCTGCTGCTCTCGCTCGCCGACTACGCCGTCCAGCGCCGGACCGTCATGAAGCAGCTCATGATGACCCCGCGGGACATCAAGGACGAGATGAAGCAGACCGAGGGCGACCCCATGCTCAAGGGCGCGATCCGGTCCCGGCAGATGGCGATGAGCCGCAACCGGATGCTCTCGGCCGTCACGGACGCCGACGTCGTCCTCGTCAACCCGACCCACTTCGCCGTCGCCCTCAAGTACGAACCGACGCGGGGCGCGCCCCGCGTCGTCGCCAAGGGCGCCGGTGCCCTCGCGCTGAAGATCCGCGAGAAGGCCCGCGAGGAGAAGGTGCCGATCGTCGAGGACAAGCCGCTGACCCGCACGCTCTACCGGGTCTGCGACCTCGGTGACGAGATCCCCAGCGAGCTCTACATGGCCGTCGCCCGGATCCTCGCGTTCGTCATGGCCGCGGGCCGCCCCGGCGGCGCGGCCGCCCGCCGTCCCGGGCCGAGCAAGGACCTGCCGGACCTGCCGACGAAGTCGCAGCTGCGGGCGCGGCGGGTCCGCGAGCAGCGCGAGGCCCGGGCCGGCAGCCGGACCTGAGCCGCGACCGGCCGCGGCTCAGGCGTCGAGCGCCACCGCGGTCGCGACCGCGGCGGCCACGGTGCCCGGCCCCACGAGGGCCTCGACGTCGAGTGCGGTGTCCGCGAGCTTGAGGACGTGCTCGCCGCCGTGGGCCAGCGCGAGCTCCCACGGGTCCTCCGGTGCCGCGACGTCGAGCAGGTGCCGGTCGGCGGGCGCGGGTGCGTACGCGGCGAGCACCGCCGCCGTCGCGGCCCAGGCCGTCCGGACGGCGGCCGCGTGCTCCTGCGGGGGCAGCGACGGGAGCACCCGGAGGACGGCGTTCGGTGCGGTCGCGGCGTGGACGAGCATCGTCGGCTGCCCGACGGCGATCCGCGGGTAGGCCCGCACGACCGCTGCGACGATGTCGGTGAGCACGGTGGAGGCGTCTGCTGCGCTGTCTGATGTGCTGTCTGATGCGCTCCCTGCTGAGCTGACGGTCGTGCTGCCGGGCGGGACGCCGTCCGGTGCCGCGGAGGTGAGGTCGCCGGCGTCCGGCCAGCCGGGCACCGCGGGCAGCTGGGCGAGCCGGTCGCGGATCCCGCCGTCCTGGCGCGGGACCCGCGGGACCGCCTCGACGGCGACGTCCGTGGCGAGCCCGCGGGGCGCCGTCCGGCCCGCCGACCCGTCGAGCGGCCGGGCGAGGTCCACGCCGTCGAGCCCCGGGACCGGCTGCCAGCGGGCGGCCCAGTAGCCGAGGGCCTGCCCGAGCTCGTCGAGCCGGGGTGCGGTGACGTCGGCCCGCAGCGCCTCGACGGCGTGCCCGGTGCGGATGACGCCGTGCGTCGCACCGGCGGCGATGCCGGGGAGCAGCCGCGGCCACCAGGTGCGGAGCACCTGCTCCCACGGCTCCTCACGGACGGTCCGGCGGAAGTGCTCCAGCCAGTCGCCGAGCCGCCGGGGGTCGCCGAGGGCCGCCCGCCAGGCGTCGTCCGGGATCGGCCGGCCGGGTCCGGGCCGGTCCTCGAGCCGCCGCGCGTACCCGTCGGTCCAGCGGTGGACGGCGGCGCCCGCACCGCGGCGGGCCATCGCCTCGACGACCATCGGGCCGTGGTTGGAGAGCCAGCCGTCGAACTCGGGGCCGGTCCTGTGCAGGCGTTCGAGGGCCTCGTCGAGGGCACCCGCGGGCGCGCCGGGGCGCGAGCGTGTCGTCGTCATGGGTCCAGTGGACGACCTGCAGCGCGCTTGAGGTCAAGGGCACGCCGGACCCCGGCGCAGAGCCCGGCGCAGAGCCCGGCGGACCGGCGCAGGCGTCCCGCTGGCACGCTGGTCCGATGAGCCCGGGGTCGAGGGTGGCCGCCGCCTGCGAGCGGCGCGGCGCGGACGTCGTCGTCCGGGCCTGCCTCGACCTGCTCGCAGGCCGCGAGAGCGAGCCGGACGTCGTCGAGGCACTCGGCGGTGATCACGCGAGACAGCTTCTCGCGCAAGGGGTCCCGGAGGTGCACGCCTACTGGCTGCGGGTCTGGGGCGCCCGCGGGCTGCTCTACGCGTGGCACGCCGCGCGGGACGCCGACGTGGACGCCGGTCTCGCGGCGGCCACGGCGGACCCGCACTGGCGGGTGCGGGAGATGGTCTGCAAGGTCGTCGCGAAGCGGGTGCGCGGCGACGTCCTGGAGGCGGTGCTGCCGCTGCGGGACGACCCGGTGGAGCGGGTCCGCCGCGCGGCGGGGCGGGCGGTCGTGCGGGTCACCGCGGCCGGGTCCTGACGGGCGGTCGGGTCCTGACGGGCGGCCGGGTCCTGGTGAAGGTGCCCGGGCGGGGCGGACGGGCCGTCAGCTGACGGTGGTCCGGTCGCGGGGACGGTCGAGGCTGGCCTCGAGGCGGGAGACCGCCATGAGGAGCAACGCCATCGCCGGTAGGGCCGCGAAAGCAAAGACGATCGGCACTGTGTCCTCCCTGACAGCCATGGACCCGCCGGACCGGGTCACTGCTTGATCGACGTCGCAGGCGCGGCTCTGGATGCCTCCGCAGCCAACTTTCTGCGGTCGTTATCGAGTCGTGTCCTGCACCGGACCGTCACCCCGTGACGGCGCCCGCCGCCAGGGGTGCGTTACCCAGGCCGGAGCCGTTCACACCTCTCCCGGCACGCCGACCGTCCGACCGGGGTCGCCGGCTTCATCGCCGGCGGGCGGTCCGCGGTTCCGGCGGTCCGCGGGTCAGGCCGTCCGCGGGTCAGGCCGTCCGTTTCCAGGTGTCGTCAGGTGGGGCCTGTGCCCAGACGGGTGGGGTGAGGTCGATGGGGGTGAGCCCGGTGCGGTTCGGGCCGACGCCGCGGGCGTCCGCGTCGTCGTCGAGGGCCAGCCGCAGTTGTTGCCCGATCCGTTGTGCGGCGGCGTGCGTCTGGTGGTGCAGGTTCCGCATCGGTCGGCGTTCGGGGTCGATCCAGGACGGTGGCCGCACCCAGGGGATCCCGTCGTGGACCTCAACCAGCCACAGGCCGGCGTGGACCTGCTGGTGATGGTTCGGGCACAAGCGAGGCTGTCGCGTGAATCTGCGTCGCTGAGGTGTGGGCGGAGCCGTGGTGGTGAGACTCGTTGCCGCGCGGGGTGTCCCGCCATTGTCAGGCGGGTGCGGTGGCTGCGTTGCGAAGCTTGAGCAGGTTGTGGGCGGTGCAG
>JACRAB010000252.1 GCA_016213575.1 Actinomycetota bacterium | reverse complement strand
GCCTCGCCGGGCCGCGCCCAGCCGTCGGCGAGCAGCAGCGCGGTCTCCGTGGTCCGCGACCAGCCGCCGAGCAGCGCCCCGGCGCCGGCCTGCTCGGCGCGCAGGACGAGCACCTCCCGGGCGTGCGGGTAGGGCGCGTGCGGCTCGGCGTGCGAGTCGTCGCCGTCGTCCCAGAGGACGACGAGGCCGAGGTCGGCGACCGGGGCGAACATCGCCGCCCGGGTGCCGACGACGACGCGGACGCCGCCGCGCAGCGCCGCGAGGAACGCCGTCCAGCGGGCGGCCGGACCGAGGTCGGCGCCGATCCGGGTGTGCCGGCCCGGGCCGAGCACCTCGGTGAGCGCGGCCTCGACCGCGTCCGCGTCGCGGTGGTCCGGGACGACGACGAGGCTGCCCCGGCCGGACGCCGCCGTCGCCGCGACCGCCGTCGCGACGGCCCGCGTCCAGGCCGGCCCGGGCAGCGCCGTCCAGACCGCGCGCGGCGACCCGCCCGCGGAGAGCCGGGCGACGACCGCCGGACCGGCGACGTAGTCCTGCCAGGGCCCCTCGTCGACCGCGCCGGGCGCGGCCTGCGCATCCGTCGCGTCCGCAGGGTCCGACGCGTCGGGCGCCGCCGGGGCCGCCTTCTCCGCCGCCGCGTGCCGCGGCGGCACGGCGAGCCGGAGGACGTCGACGAGGCTCCCGGCGTACCGGTCGGCCACCGCCCGGCACAGCGCGAGCACCTCCGGGGTGAGCACCGGCGCGGCGGAGACGACCCGGCGCAGCGGTGTCAGCGCCCCGGTGTGGTCGGTCGTCGCGGCGCGCTCGACGACGTAGGCGTCGACGTCCTGCCCGGCGAAGCGCACCCGCACCCGGGTGCCCGGCCGGGCCGCTGCGGACAGCGGCTCCGGCACGGCGTAGTCGAAGACCCGGTCGAGGTGCGGCAGCGGCACGTCGACGACGACCCGCGCGACCGGTAGGTCGGCGGCGACGGGCGGCGGGGCCGCCTTCGCCCGCGGACGGGCCCGCACCGCCGCCCGGATGAGGCTCAGCTGCTCACCCGGCCGGTCGGCGGGGGCGTCGTCGTGCGCGGCGGCGTCCTCGCTCACCCGGTGCGGTGCCTGCCGGTCAGCCGACGGCGGACTGCAGCGCCTGGACCCGGTCGGTCCGCTCCCACGTGAGGTCGGGGAGCTCGCGGCCGAAGTGGCCGTAGGCGGCGGTCTGCTGGTAGATCGGCCGCAGCAGGTCGAGGTCGCGGATGATGGCGGCCGGGCGCAGGTCGAAGACCGCGTCGATCGCCTTCTGGATCCGCTCGAGCGGCACCGTCTCGGTGCCGAACGTCTCGACGTAGAGCCCGACCGGGTGCGCCTTGCCGATCGCGTAGGCGACCTGGACCTCGCAGCGGCGGGCCAGGCCCGCGGCGACGACGTTCTTGGCGACCCAGCGCATCGCGTACGCGGCGGAGCGGTCGACCTTCGACGGGTCCTTGCCGGAGAACGCGCCGCCGCCGTGGCGGGCCATGCCGCCGTAGGTGTCGACGATGATCTTGCGGCCGGTGAGCCCGGCGTCGCCCATCGGGCCGCCGATCTCGAAGCGGCCGGTCGGGTTGACGAGCAGCCGGTAGCTCGAGGAGTCGATCGCGACCTCGTCGAGGACGGGCTTGACGACCTTGTCGGCGATGTCGGGGTGGAGCAAGTTCTCCAGGGAGATGTCCCCCGCGTGCTGCGAGGAGACCACGACGGTGTCCAGCGAGACCGCGCGGTCGCCGTCGTACGCGATGGTCACCTGGGTCTTGCCGTCGGGCCGCAGGTACGGGACCTCGCCGGACTTGCGGACCTCGGAGAGCCGCTGCGCCAGCCGGTGCGCGAGCCAGATCGGCAGCGGCATGAGCTCGGGCGTGTCGTCGCAGGCGTAGCCGAACATGAGGCCCTGGTCGCCGGCGCCCTGCAGGTCGAGCGGGTCCTCGCCGGCCTCGACCCGCGCCTCGTAGGCGGAGTCGACGCCCTGCGCGATGTCGGGCGACTGCGACCCGATGGAGACCTCGACGCCGCAGGTGCTGCCGTCGAAGCCCTTCGTCGAGGAGTCGTACCCGATGCCGAGGATCGTCTGCCGGACGATCGCGGGGATCTCGGCGTAGCCCGCCGTGGTCACCTCGCCGGCGACGTGCACGAGCCCGGTCGTCACCATCGTCTCGACGGCGACCCGGCTCTTCGGGTCCTGCGTCAGCAGCGCGTCGAGGATGCCGTCGCTGATCTGGTCGCAGATCTTGTCCGGGTGGCCCTCGGTGACCGACTCCGAGGTGAAGAGGCGCTTGCTCACGATGCTCCTGTCAGACGGACGTGCGTGCGGTGTGGTCCGGCGCACCAACTGTAGCCAGGTGCACCGACGGGACGTGGGCGGCCGTTCACATGACGTCCACGTCGCCGTCGGCGGCGTCGTCGTCATCGGCCGCACCGGCGTCGAGGCGGTGCCGGACGGCGTCCCAGACGGCGTCCGCGACGGCCTCCTTCGTCGACAGCGGCACGGGGACCGCACCGCCGGCCGCGTCGAGGACGGTCACGGCGTTGTGCTCCTGCCCGAAGACCTGGCCGCCGGAGACGTCGTTGACCACGAGCAGGTCGCAGCCCTTGCGGGCCAGCTTGCGACGGGCGTGCGTGAGGACGTCGGCCGACTCGTCGCCGGTCTCGGCGGCGAACCCGACGACGACCTGTCCGGGCCGCCGGCCGGCGACGAGCTCGGCGAGGATGTCGGGGTTGCGCACGAGCCGGACGACGGGCGCGTCGTCCGGGTCGTCGGTCTTCTTGATCTTGTGCTCGGCGACCTGCGCGGGCCGGAAGTCCGCGACCGCCGCGGCCATGACGACGACGTCCGCGTCGGCGGCCGCCGCGAGCATCGCCGTCCGCAGCTCGAGCGCCGTCCCGACGGCCGTCACCTCGACGCCGCCGGGCACCGGCAGCACCGTGTTCGCGGCGACGAGCCGCACGTGCGCGCCGCGGGCCGCGGCCGCCCCGGCCAGGGCGAAGCCCTGCTTGCCCGAGGACCGGTTGCCGAGGTAGCGCACCGGGTCGAGCGGCTCCCGGGTGCCGCCGGCCGAGACGACGACGCGCAGCCCGGCGAGGTCGCCGACGTCCGCGCCGCCACGGGCGAGCAGCCGGACGGCGGCCGCCGCGATCGCCTCCGGCTCGGGCAGCCGCCCGGGGCCGGTGTCGGCCCCGGTGAGCCGCCCGCTCGCCGGGTCGAGGACGACGACGCCGCGGGCGCGGAGCAGGGCGACGTTCGCCTGCGTCGCCGGGTGCTGCCACATCTCGGTGTGCATCGCCGGGGCGAGCAGGACCGGGCAGCGGGCGGTGAGCAGGACGTTCGTGAGCAGGTCGTCGGCGAGGCCGTGCGCGGCCCGGGCGAGCAGGTCGGCGGTGGCCGGAGCCACGACGACGAGGTCGGCCTGCTGGCCGAGCCGCACGTGCGGCACCTCGTGGACGTCGTCCCACGTCGAGGCGCTCACCGGGTGCCCCGACAGGGCCGCCCAGGTCGCCGCCCCGACGAACTCCAGCGCGGCCCGGGTCGGGACGACCCGGACGTCGTGCCCGGTCTCGGTGAGGATCCGCAGCAGCGTGCACGCCTTGTAGGCGGCGATCCCCCCGGACACGCCGAGGACGACGCGCGGCCGCGCGTCGTCCGTCGGGATGGTGTCGCTCAGCGTCGTGGCAGCGATCGGGGCCGGCTCGGCGGAGCCGTCAGCCCTCGGTGGGCTCGGCGACGAGCAGGCCCTCGTTGATCTCGCGCATGGCGACCGACAGCGGCTTCTCCTGGACGTGCGTCTCCACGAGCGGGCCGACGTACTCGAGCAGGCCCTCGCCGAGCTGGGAGTAGTACGCGTTGATCTGCCGCGCACGCTTCGACGCGTAGATGACCAGGGCGTACTTCGAGTCGGCGACCTTGAGCAGGTCGTCGATCGGGGGGTTGGTGATGCCTTCGGGCGTCGCGGTGATGCCGGACACGCGTCTCCTCAGGGAGCTGGTTTCGTCGGGCGGGCCGGTCGGCCCTGGACTGCCTCAGACCGACCTGTCGGCCAGCGGGTGAGGGATCAGCCCCATGCATTGTACGAGTTCGTCCGTCGCCCGGTTGACATCGTCGTTGACGATCGTCTTGTCGAACTCCGGCTCGGCCGCCAGCTCGACGCGCGCCGTGCTCAGCCGGCGCTCCCGCTCCTCCTCGCCCTCGGTGCCGCGGCCGACGAGCCGGCGGACCAGCTCGTCCCACGACGGGGGCGCGAGGAAGACGAAGAACGCCTCGGGCATCGTCTCCTTGACCTGCCGCGCACCCTGGAGGTCGATCTCCAGCAGGGCGGGCCGGCCCTGCCGCAGCGCCTCCTCGACGGCGGCGCGCGGCGTGCCGTACCGGTTGACGCCGTGGACGACGGCCCACTCGAGCAGCTCGCCGCCGGCGACCATCTCGTCGAAGCGCTCGGGCGTCACGAAGTGGTAGTGGACGCCGTCCACCTCACCGGGACGCCGGGCCCGCGTCGTCGCGGACACCGACAGCCACACCTCCGGGTAGCGCTGCCGGATGTCCGCGGACACGGTGCCCTTGCCCACCGCCGTCGGACCTGCCAGGACGGTGAGCCGCCGCGCCGTGGTTCCCCCCTCGGTCACGACGTCGGCGTCAGCGGCTGAAGCGCTCGATGAGCGCCGCGACCTGGTTGGAGCCGAGGCCGCGCACGCGGCGGGACTCGGAGATGCCGATCTCCTCCATGATCTGGCGCGCCCGCACCTTGCCGACGCCCGGGAGCGCCTCGAGGAGGGCCGAGACCTTCATCTTGCCGACGATCTCGTCCTGCTGGCCCTCACGGATCACGTCACCGAGGGAGCCCTGGGAGTACTTGAGGCGGTTCTTCACCTCGGCGCGCGCACGCCGGGCCTCGGCCGCCTTCTGGAGGGCTGCCGCACGCTGCTCGTCGGACAGGGGAGGAAGTGCCACTCACGTCACCTCGGTCGATCGTCTGGCAGCCGTTGGGCCCGTCGCCAGGAAAGGTCCGTCGCCACCGGTCGGCAGGGGGCACGACCAGCGCAGCGAACCTACCCACTCGGCCCGTTCCGGAGCAACGCGGCCCGCCCCGAGTCCGAAGCGCGGACGGTCAGCGCGTCGAGGAACGGGTCGACGGCGGCCCGGGAGGCCGCCGGCGCCGCGACCCCCGGGGGGTGCCCGCCGCCGGGGGGGGGGGCCGAGGGCCGGGC
>JACRAB010000251.1 GCA_016213575.1 Actinomycetota bacterium | reverse complement strand
TGGCGATCATCAAGCACGCCAACCCCTGCGGCATCGCGGTCGGCGCCGACGTCGCCGACGCCTACGCGAAGGCCTTCGCCTGCGACCCGGTGTCGGCGTTCGGCGGCGTCGTCGCCGTCAACGGGCCCGTCACCGCGGCGATGGCCGAGCAGATCGGGGACGTCTTCACCGAGGTCGTCGCGGCGCCGGGGTACGAGCCGGCCGCGCTCGAGGTGCTCACGCGCAAGAAGAACGTCCGCCTGCTCACGGTGCCCGTGACCGAGAGGCGCGGCGGGGTCGAGATGCGCCCGGTGAGCGGCGGCCTGCTCCTGCAGACCGTCGACCTGGTCGACGCCCCCGGCGACGACCCGGCCGGCTGGACGCTCGCGACCGGCACCCCCGCGGACGACGCGACCCTGGCTGACCTCGCGTTCGCCTGGCGCGCCGTCCGGGCCGTGAAGTCGAACGCGATCCTGCTCGCCAAGGGCGGCGCGAGCGTCGGCGTCGGGATGGGCGAGGTCAACCGGGTCGACTCCTGCCGGCTCGCCGTCGAGCGGGCCGGCGCCGAGCGGGCGACCGGGGCCGTCGCGGCGTCCGACGCCTTCTTCCCGTTCGCCGACGGGCTCCAGGTGCTCCTCGACGCCGGTGTGCGGGCCGTCGTCCAGCCGGGCGGCTCGGTCCGGGACGCCGAGGTCGTCGAGGCCGCCGCGGCGGCCGGCGTGACGATGTACCTCACCGGCGCGCGGCACTTCGCGCACTGACGGCGGGCCCCGGCCGGGGCAGTAGGCTCGCGCCCGTGGTGCGTTGGGAGGTCCCGCCGACGCGGCGGCTCGCCTTCGTCGCCGTGCTCCTGCTCACGGCCGCCGTGGTGCCGGTGACGCTCGTCATCGGGTTCCGCGAGGGCGGCTACCTGCTCGCCGGGGCCATCGGCCTGGCGGCCGTGCTGCGCGCGGTCCTGCCCGACAAGTACTGCCTCGGGCTGCTCGTGCGGACCCGGCTCGTCGACGTCCTCACGGCCGGGTCGCTCGCCGTCGCCGTCGGCGTCGTCACCGGCCTCGTGCCGACGTCCGCCTGAGCACCGGCGGGCCCGCGCACCGGCAGTGGTGGTACCCGGAGTGCGACCACGCAGGGTGACCCGGCAGGCTGGGACGAGGCCGGCGGGCCGGGGTGATCACCGAACGCCGGGAGGTCCGTCGGCAC
Source organism: Actinomycetota bacterium (assembly GCA_016213575.1). Taxonomy (GTDB): domain Bacteria; phylum Actinomycetota; class Actinomycetes; order Actinomycetales; family Kineosporiaceae; genus R-H-3. Next base: position 1,660 of record JACRAB010000251.1, on the reverse strand, counting down.
GGGGTGGGAACCGTCTAGATTGGGCCGACATCGAAAGCCCGCCGGACGACACCACGCGAGAAGGGCACCCATGACCGAGCCGATGCCGTTGACGCCGCCCGCCGAGGCCACGCTGACGCTGACCGCACCCGAGCCGGTCAAGCCCGTCGTGGCGACCCAGGCGCCGAGGATCGCGCCCGCGGTGGACCCCGCCGTGGCGCCCCAGCTCGACCAGAAGGTCGAGGGCTACCTGTCCTCGCTCATGACGGTCGCACCGCACAGCCCCGAGTTCTCCGCCCGTGCGGAGGACGTCCGCACCATGGGCGACCAGGACATCCGCAAGGCCGCCGAGACGAGCAACCGGCTGCTCAAGACGCCGGTCAAGGCGCTCAACGAGGGCAGCCTCGCGCAGGGCTCGAAGGTCTCCGGCACGCTCCTGGAGCTGCGGCGCACCGTCGAGGGCCTCGACCCGAAGGGCGCCCAGGGCTCCAAGAAGGTCTTCGGGTTCCTGCCCTTCGGGGACAAGCTCACCGACTACTTCCGCAAGTACCAGAGCTCCGAGAGCCACCTCAACGCGATCCTCAAGGCGCTCTACGACGGCCAGGACGAGCTCCGCCGGGACAATGCCGCGCTCAACCTGGAGAAGCAGAACCTCTGGGAGGCGATGGGCCGGCTCAACCAGTACGTCTACGTCGCCGAGCGGCTCGACGCCAAGCTCGCGGCGTCGATCGCGGAGCTCGAGGCGACCGACCCGGAGCGGGCGAAGTCGCTGCGCGAGGACGTCCTGTTCTACGTCCGCCAGAAGCACCAGGACCTGCTGACCCAGCTCGCGGTGTCGATCCAGAACTACCTCGCGATCGACATCGTCATCAAGAACAACATCGAGCTCGTCAAGGGCGTCGACCGGGCGACGACGACGACGGTCTCGGCGCTGCGGACGGCGGTCATCGTCGCCCAGGCGCTGAACAACCAGAAGCTCGTCCTCGACCAGATCACGGCGCTCAACACGACGACGTCGAACATGATCCAGTCGACGTCGGAGATGCTGCGGGACAACTCGATCCAGATCCAGCAGCAGGCCGCGAGCGCGACGATCGGGCTGCCCCAGCTGCAGTCCGCGTTCCAGAACATCTACGCGACGATGGACGCCATCGACCAGTTCAAGGTGCAGGCCCTGGACAACATGGCGTCGACGATCGGCGTGCTGGAGAACGAGGTCACGAAGTCCCGCGAGTACCTCGACCGGGTCAACCGTCACGACGACCGGGTCGCCGGCGGGTCGCTCGACCTCGGCCGCGGCTGAGGCGCCGTCCGGCAGGGACGGCGGACGGCCAGGCGCACCAACGGAACAGGGGAGCTCGAGCGGTGTCGTGGTGGCAGGACCTCGTGGGTGCTCTCACGGGCCGGGGCACGGAGCGGGAGCCCGCGATCGTGCTCCCGGCCGCGCCCACGAGCGCGGACATCGTCGCGGCGGTCGACGGCATCGGCCCGCGGATCGCGGGCCGGGTGCCGGACATCGTCGTCGCCCGGGTCGACCGGATCGCGCAGACCGTCAAGGAGACCGTGCCCCGGCTCGGTGACCTCGGGGCGGGCAGCCGGGACGCGCACTCGGTCATGGCGACGGCGACGAGCTACCTGCCCGAGGCGCTCGAGGCCTACCTGCGGCTGCCGCGCTCGTTCG
>JACRAB010000023.1 GCA_016213575.1 Actinomycetota bacterium | reverse complement strand
GACCGCGACCCTGCCCGTCGTCGACACCCCTGGCCCGGTCGACGTGCAGGCGGCGTTCGACGGCGACCCGGGCGGCACCGGCGCCGCCGCGTCGACGAGCGCCGTCCGCACCGTGGCGGTGACGAAGGTGCCGACGACGCTGACGCTCTCCGGCACCCCCGTCGTCGTGCCCGTGGACACCGCCTCGCCCAGCGGGGTCACCGCCACGCTCACCGCGGGCGGGCTGCCCGTGCGGGCGCACACCGTCTACCTCGCGGTGACCGGCGCCGGCGGGTCCGTCGTCGCGGCGGCGAGCCGGATCACCGACGTCGACGGGAAGGTCGCGCTCGGCGACGTCACGCTGCCGGCCGGCAGCTACGCCGTCACCGCGACCTTCGGCGGCCCGGTCACCCTCCCGGACGGCTCGACGACGTCCCTGACCGACCCGGTCTACGCCGGCTCGGACGCGACCGCGGCCGGCGTCCTCACCGCGGTGTCGGGCCCGCGCAGCGCGGCCGTCGTCAGCGGTGACGGCCAGGCCGGCACCGCCGGCCAGCCGTTCGACAAGCCGCTGGTGGCCAGGGTTCTCGACGCCGCCGGTGCGCCGCTCGCGGGCACCCCGGTGACCTTCGCCGTGACGTCGGGCAGCGTCGCGTTCGCGACGTCCGGCTCCGGGACGACGAGGACGGTCACCGTGACGACCGGCGCCGGCGGGCTCGCGACGTCCCCGGCCCTCCTCGCCGGGACGACCGCCGGGCCGGTCACCGTCACGGCGACCGCGACCGCCGGCGGCGCGACGCCGCCGGTGCAGGTGACCTTCAGGGCCTCGGTCGTCTCGCTCGGGAACGCCCGGGCCGACCTCGCCGCGAAGGTCACCGGCCCCGCCTCGGCGGCCCGCGGGTCGACCTTCACGACGACCGTCACCGTGACGAACGCCGGCCCGAACACGGCCGGCAGGGTCGTCACGGGGCTCACCGTCGGGGCGCCGCTCACCGTCGTGTCGGCCCCCGGCGGCACCCTCGTCAAGGGGGTCTGGACCTGGACGGCCGCGGGCCTGCCGGTCGGCGGGAGCGTGACGTACGTCGTGACGCTCAGGGCGTCCACCACGCGGGCCGCCACCGGTAGCGTGGCGGTGGCGACCGCCTCCGCGGTACCCGATCCCCGGCTCGTCAACAACGTGGCCGCGACCACGGTGAAGATCCCGTGAGCCGCTCCGTGACCATCGAGGCAGGCGTCAGCGTCGACCCTCCCGCCGTCCGACAGGCGAAGGAACGACATGCCCGCTGAGCCGCCCGCCGGCCCGCTCGACGCCCTGCTGGCCGACCTGCACGGCCGGCTCCTCGAACGGCGCGACGGCGAGATCGCCACGTACATCCCGCAGCTCGCGCTCGCCGACCCGGACGACTTCGGTCTCGCCGTCGCGACGATGGACGGCCGGGTCTACGAGGTCGGCCCGCCGACGCCCTTCACGATCCAGTCGGTGAGCAAGCCGTTCGCGTACGCGCTCGCGCTCGCCGACCGCGGTGTCGAGGAGGTGCTGCGGCACGTCGGCGTCGAGCCGACCGGTGACCCGTTCAACTCGATCAGCCTCGACGAGACGACGAGCCGGCCGTACAACCCGATGGTCAACGCCGGCGCGATCGTCACGACGTCGCTCGTCGCCGGGGCGACCCGGGCCGAGCAGTTCGAGCGCGTCCTCGGCGGCCTCTCCGCGTTCGCCGGCCGGCCGCTCGAGGTCGACGAGGCGGTCTTCGCGTCCGAGAAGGAGACCGGCGACCGCAACCGGGCCATCGCCTACTTCGCCCGCACCGTGGGCCTGCTCGCGCCCGACGTGGACGACGTCCTCGACGTCTACTTCCGGCAGTGCTCGGTGCTCGTCACGGCCCGCGACCTCGCCGTCATGGCCGCGACCCTCGCGGGCGGCGGCGTCAACCCGGTCACCGGGGTGCAGGTCGTGCCGCGCGAGGTCGTCGGGCGGGTCCTCACGGTGATGTCGACGTGCGGCATGTACGACTACGCCGGCGAGTGGCTGTACCGGGTCGGCCTGCCGGCGAAGAGCGGTGTGAGCGGTGACATCGCGGCGGTCCTGCCGGGCCAGCTCGGGATCGGCGTCCGCAGCCCGATGCTCGACCGCAACGGCAACAGCGTCCGGGGCATCGCCGCGTGCGAGGAGCTCTCGGAGCACTTCGGCCTGCACCTGCTGCACGCCGGCAGCCGGGTGCCGACCGGGGTGCGCCGGTCGTACCGCGGCGACGCAGCCCGGTCGCACCGGCTCCGGATCGCCGCCGAACGGGCCCTGCTCGACGCCGAGGGCAGCCAGATCGCCGTCCACGAGGTCGGTGGCGACCAGGTCTTCGCGACCGCGGAGCAGCTCGTCCGGGCCGTCCTCGAGGACTCCGCGCCGGCCCGCTGGCGGATCCTCGACCTGCGCCGCGTGACCCGGGTCGACACCGCCACCGTCGCCCTCCTCACCGGCCTCGTCGGCCAGCTGCAGGCGGACGGCGTCGCGGTGGCCGTCGTCCAGCCGCTCGCCGTCGAGGCCCGCCGCGCGGTCGCCGGGCTCGCGGCCGACCACCGGGTGCAGGCCGTCGACCAGGCGCTCGAGTGGGCCGAGGGCCTGCTGCTCGCCACGCACGGGATCGAGGGCGGGCTCCCCGAGGCGCTCGTCCCGCTCGCGGGCCAGGACCTCCTCCTCGGGCTGCCCGCGGACGTCGTCGAGCGGATCGAGAAGCGGACGACGACCCAGCTCTTCCCCGGCGGCACGGTCGTCTTCGACGAGGGCGCCCCCGCCGACGGGATGTACTTCGTCGCCGCGGGGCAGGTGAGCGCCGACGTCCGCTCGCGCGGGGAGGGCGTCTTCGGCCGGCGCCGGCTCGCGACGATGGGCTCCGGCTCGTCGTTCGGCGAGCTCGCCCTCATGGACGGCAGCCCGCGCTCGACCCGGATCGTCGCCGACGACCCGACGCTGTGCCACCACCTGTCGGGCGCGGCCTTCGCCGAGCTCTCCGCCGAGGACCCCGAGGTCGCGCTCGCGCTCTACCGGGCGATCGCGCTGAGCCTGTCGAGCCGGCTGCGCCGGCTCACGGTCCAGCTCTCGGCCCTCGAAGGGGCCTGACAGGATCACCGGATGAGGATCCTCGCGGTGTCGGACCTGCACTACCGGCTGCCGCACTACGACTGGCTGACCCGGGTCGCCGCCGACCACGACGCACTCGCCCTCGTCGGGGACCTCGCGGACGTCGCGAGCGCCGTGCCGCACCCGGTGCAGACCGTCGTCCTCGACCGGTACCTGCGTGACCTCGCCGGCCGTACCCGGGTGCTCGCGTCGTCCGGCAACCACGATCTCGACGGCCCGGGGGAGCACGGCGAGCAGGTCGCGTCGTGGCTGCGCGCCGCGGCCGCCGACGGGCTGCACGTCGACGGCGCCTCGGTGGACGTCGGCGACACGAGGTTCACGGTCTGCCCCTGGTGGGACGGCCCGGTGACCCGGCAGGCGGTCGCCGACCAGCTGGCCGCCGCGGCCGTCGGCCGGCCCGCGCGCTGGGTCTGGCTCTACCACTCCCCGCCCGCCGGCACCGTGCTCTGCCGGGACGGCCGCCGCGAGTTCCCCGACCACGACCTCGCCGGCTGGATCGAGGAGCACCGGCCGGACGTCGTCCTCTGCGGGCACATCCACCAGGCGCCGTGGGTCGACGGCGGCTCGTGGCACGCCCGGCTCGGCAGCACGTGGGTCTTCAACGCGGGCAAGCAGGTCGGCCCGGTGCCGGCGCACATCACGCTCGACCTGGACGCCGGGACCGCCGACTGGTTCGGCGTCTACGAGTCCGGGTCGGTCACGCTGTAGCCCTTGCGCCGCAAGCGCTCAGTGCTGATGGTCGCCCTCGGGGTCACGGACCGACCCGGTGCGCCCGGCCGGGGCCTGGTGGTGGACGAGCACGTCGAGGATCTGGTCGACCATGCCGAGATGACCGCTCGCCTGCGCGAACTGCGCCTTGACGTCGACGAGGTAGCGCGTCATGCCGTCGAGGCGTTCGGCGGTCATCCGGAGCACCGCGAGCGCGGCGTCGGGCCGCTCGCGGAAGAACGCCCGCGGGTCGGCGATCTCGTGGACGACGAGGTCGGTCTGCGCGCGCACGGTCGCCGTCGCGGGCCGGTCGAGGACGACGGACATCTCGCCGAACACCGCGCCGGGGTGCAGGATCCGGGCGAAGGCGACACCGTCCCGCTCGATCGCCGCGGTGCCCGAGACGAGGACGTACATCGGGCCGGGGCCGGACCCCTCGGCCATGAGGACGTCCCCCGCGGGCACGGTGCGGGTCGGCAGGCCGTCGGCGAGGGCGAGCAGGTCGGTCACCGGACCAGTCTGCCGGAGCCCTGTTTCCGGCAGATGATCCCCGCAGATGATCGGGCGGGACGCCGGGCCGGGCTGCCTCGCCACCGGGCGGCGTCCGTCGTACAGTGGTGACATCCCAAACTAGTACGCAATTCAACTACCCGAGGAGAGGTCATGCCGCCCACCGACGAGGAGCTCGTCGCGATCCGTTCCCGCCGCGAGGACCTCAAGGCGAAGTACGTGGTGCCGGTGGCGCAGCGCCCGGCGTCGCGGGCCCGCGGCATCCACCACGCGGCGCTCATCTGCTCCGACGTCGAGCAGACGATCGCGTTCTACCAGGGCCTGCTCGAGTTCCCGCTCGTCGAGCTCACCGAGAACCGGGACTACCCGGGCTCGTCGCACTTCTTCTTCGACCTCGGGAACGCCACGCTGCTCGGCTTCTTCGACTTCCCCGGCCTCGGCCTGCAGCCCGGTGTCGAGGCGATCGGCACGGTGCAGCACATCGCGATCTCTGTCGAGCGCTCGAACTGGGAGTACCTGCAGGGCAAGCTCGACGCCGCCGGCATCGAGTACTTCGGCCCGGCGCAGGGCATCCCGGAGTCGATGTACTTCAAGGACCCCGACGGCATCCAGATCGAGCTTCTGTCGGACCCGCTGCTCTACTTCGCCGGCAAGCAGCTCGACCAGGAGGACTGACGACCCGGGTGGGGCGGGGTCAGGCGACGCGGGTGCCGGTGGGGAGGCGGCGGGTCGGGGTGCGCAGGCGGCGGACGGCGACCGCGACGAAGAGGCCGCCGAGGGCGAGGTCCGCGGCGAGGCCGTAGGGCCACGTGACCCCGAGGGACTCGCGCTGGTCGCGGCGCTGCTCGTCGAGCCGCTGCTGCGCCTGGTCGCTCTCGTAGCACTCCTCGAGCGGGAACCGCGGGCCGAGCCGGGCCTCGCGCACGCTGTCCCGGATGAGCGTCATCGGGTCGTCGGACCCGTTCTCCGTCAACGGCTTCGGTGAGGCATCCGCGACGACGACGTAGGGCGACGCCGCGAGCAGCCACCAGGAGCGGTTGGTGTACGTGATGGTCCGCTCCTCCTGCGCGACGCGGCACCCGGTCGGGGCGCCCTCGGCGGTGTAGAGCTGCTGGCGCACCGCGACCGGCTTGTTCTCCGTGACGAGCGGCACCGACAGCGCGAAGAGCAGTGGCAGGCCGGGGCCGAGGAACGCGACGGTGAGGTAGGTCAGGACGGCGCTGGACGACGTCCGGGCCGTGATCGCGGACCAGCCGAGGCCGATCGCGCAGACGACGAGGATCGTCAGGGCGAGCACCACGACGACGACGGCCAGGCGGCCGAAGGGCGTGCCGCCGTCGAGGTAGATCCAGCCGATGAACGGGACGGCGGCCGCGAGCAGCGCGAGACCGGTCACCCAGGCCGCGAGGAGCTTGCCGACGACGATCTGCGCGGGGCTGAGCAGCGTCGTCTGCAGCGTCGCGAGGACACCGGCCTGCCGGTCGCCGTTGATGCTCGTCGCCGAGAGCGCGGGCGAGACGAGACCGGCGAGGGAGAGCACGAGGAAGACGATGATCCCGAACGTGAGCCGGCCGGCGACCTGGTCCGCGAGCCGGGCCGCGGCCTCGTCGGCGCCGGGCCCGAGGCCCTCGCCCTCGAAGCTCTCGTCGTAGATCCGGTGCACGGCCCAGCGGACGAGGATCGTCAGCAGGGCCAGGACGCCGGTCCACAGCGCGAGGACGGCGGTCCAGCGGGTCGAGCGGATCCGTTGCCGCAGCTCGAGGACGGCCACGGTGCGCACGCCGGTCCAGCCGAGCTGCCACGTACCCGGACCGGTGCCGTCCGGCAACGGTCGTGCGGCGAGCAGCACGCTTGCGCCACCGGGTGCGTGCGCCGCGTCGTCCGGGCCGGGGGCTGCGGCCGAGGTGAGGGAGTCGTCGCTCATCGCCGGTCCTCCGTGAGGGCGAGGTAGGCCTGCTCGAGGACGCCGGAGGCCGGCGCGAGCTCGACGACGGGGACGCCGTCGCGGACGAGGGCCGCGAGCAGCTCGGCGGCCTCGACGTCGGAGCCGAGCTCGACCTCGACGCCGTCCCGGTCGGGCGGCGGGTGCGGGGTCCGGCGGGCGTCGAGGGCGGCGAGCAGGACGCCCGTGTCGAGCGCCCGCACCCGCCACGTGCGGCGGGCCTGCGCGGCGGCGGCGACCTCCTCGACGGCCACGGTGCGGCCGCGCGCGACGATGACGGCCCGGTCGGCCATCTCGTCGAGCTCGGCGAGCACGTGGCTCGACACGAGCACGGTGCGGCCCTCGGCGGCGAGCCCGCGGACGATGCCGCGCAGCTCGATCCGCGAGCGCGGGTCGAGGCCGGACGCGGGCTCGTCGAGCAGGACGACGTCCGGGTCGTGGACGAGCGCCCGGGCCAGGCCCAGGCGCTGCTTCTGGCCGCGCGAGAGCACCTGCGTCGGGCGGTCCCGCAGGTCCGCCAGGTGCACCAGCTCGAGGAGGTGGTCGACCCGGGCCGCGGCGGCCGCGCGCGGCAGGGCGAACGCGTCGCCCACCGTGAGCAGCACCTCGCGGCACGTCAGGGACTCCCACGTGCCGAAGACGTCGGGCATCCACCCGGTCCGGGCGCGGACGGCGCGGGGCTGGGTCACCGGGTCGAAACCGGCGATGCTCACCTGCCCGGCGTCCGGCACGAGCAGCGAGGCGAGGACGAGCAGCAGGGTCGTCTTGCCCGAACCGTTCGGGCCGACGAGCGCGGTGACCTTGCCCGGCGGGGCGTCCAGGTCGATGTGGTCCACGGCGACGACGTCACCGAACGTGCGCCGGACACCGCGGGCCGTGATGCCGGCGCGCGGGACGGTCGGTTCCGTCATGCGACAACCCCCACTCGACGTCGTCCGTGGCTCCCCGCCCGGACGTGGCCGTCACCCGTACGGGTGACTCGCGGCCACGGATCATGCTGTCAGTTCTCCGGTGCCGCCGACCCAGGGACGCAAAGGTCACCGATGAGGTTGCACGAGACCTCCACATCCTGCGGCCGGGTGCTCGTGCGGCGGAGGTCTTGCACGCCGGACGGGCGGGGGAGCGCCGCAGAGTGGTCGATAGACTCGGCCCCTGGACCGGTGAGCCCGCCGGCACCCGTCGCCAGCACCCACCAGCAACCCAGGAGAGCCGTCGTGGCCCTTGTCGTGCAGAAGTACGGAGGATCCTCCGTCGCGGACGCCGACGGCATCAAGCGCGTCGCCCGCCGCGTCGTCGACACCAAGAAGGCCGGCAACGACGTCGTCGTCATCGTCTCCGCGATGGGCGACACGACGGACGACCTGCTCGACCTCGCCGGCCAGGTGACGCCGACGCCGCCGCCGCGCGAGCTCGACATGCTCCTCACCGCGGGCGAGCGGATGAGCGCCGCCCTGCTCGCGATGGCGACGATGCAGCTCGGGGTCCAGGCCCGGTCCTTCACCGGCAGCCAGGCCGGCGTCATCACGACCGAGCAGCACGGCGACGCGCGGATCATCGACATCACCCCGAGCCGGATCACCTCCGCGCTCGCCGAGGGCGACATCGCGATCATCGCCGGCTTCCAGGGCGTCAGCCAGACGACGAAGGTCTTCACGACGCTCGGCCGCGGCGCCTCCGAGACGACCGCCGTCGCGCTCGCGGCGGCGATGGGCGCGGACGTCTGCGAGATCTACACCGACGTCGACGGCGTCTTCACCGCCGACCCGCGGATCGTGCCGACGGCGCGCAAGATCGACGCGATCTCCTACGAGGAGATGCTCGAGATGGCGGCGTCCGGCGCGAAGGTGCTGCACCTGCGCTGCGTCGAGTACGCCCGCCGGTACGGCGTCACGGTGCACGTCCGGTCGTCGTTCAGCACGAAAACCGGTACCTGGGTGACGGCCGACCCCGGCACGCTGGCCGCGGCGAAGCGGTCCACGAACTCCGGCGCCCGCGGCGCCGACGAGCAGGGAGAGCAGATGGAGCAGGCGATCATCTCGGGCGTCGCGCACGACCGCAGCGAGGCCAAGATCACCGTCGTCGGGGTGCCCGACAAGCCGGGCAAGGCGGCGGCGATCTTCGAGGCCCTCGCGGCCGCCGAGATCACCCTGGACATGATCGTGCAGAACGTGTCCGCGGCCGCCACCGGCCTCACGGACGTGTCGTTCACGCTGCCGAAGACGGACGGCAAGACGGCGATCAAGGCGCTCGAGAAGGCCAAGGCCGACGTCGGCTTCGACTCGCTGCAGTACGACGACCAGATCGGCAAGGTCTCGCTCATCGGGGCGGGCATGCGCAGCCACCCCGGCGTCTCGGCCCGCTTCTTCGCGGCGCTCGCGGCGACCGGCGTGAACATCGAGATGATCAGCACGTCGGAGATCCGGATCTCCGTCGTGACCCGTGCGGAGGACGTCGACACGGCCGTGCGCGCCGTCCACACCGCGTTCGGACTCGACAGCGAGCAGGTCGAGGCCGTCGTCTACGGAGGGACCGGTCGATGACCGACCAGCAGCAGACCAGCCGGCAGAACGACCGGATCGAGGGCCGCAAGCCCACGCTCGCCGTCGTCGGCGCCACCGGCGCCGTCGGCACCGTGATGCTCGGCATCCTGTCGACGCGCGAGGACGTCTGGGGTGAGATCCGTCTCGTCGCGTCGGCCCGCTCGGCGGGCAAGCGGCTCACGGTGCGCGGCGAGGAGGTCGAGGTCGTCGCGCTGGCGCCCGAGGTCTTCGACGGCGTCGACGTCGCGATGTTCGACGTGCCCGACGAGATCTCCGCCGAGTGGGGCCCGGTCGCGGCGGCCCGCGGCGCGGTCGTCGTCGACAACTCCGGCGCCTTCCGGATGGACCCGGACGTCCCGCTCGTCGTCCCCGAGGTGAACCCGGCCGCGATCCGCAACCGGCCCAAGGGGATCATCAGCAACCCGAACTGCACGACGCTGACGATGATGGACGCCCTCGGCGCCCTGCACGCGCAGTGGGGCCTCACCGAGCTCGTCGTCGCGTCGTACCAGGCGGCGTCCGGTGCCGGCCAGCCCGGCGTCGACCGGCTCCACGACGAGCTCGAGGTCGTCGCCGCGGACCGCTCGCTCGGCTCCGCGACGGGCGACGTCCGGCAGGCGATCGCCGACAAGCTCGGCGACGGCCCCTCGCCGTTCCCCGCACCGCTGGCGATGAACGTCGTCCCGTGGGCGGGCTCGCTCAAGGACGGCGGCTGGAGCAGCGAGGAGCTCAAGGTCCGCAACGAGTCCCGCAAGATCCTCGGGATCCCGGACCTGCGGGTGTCCGCGACGTGCGTGCGCGTCCCGGTCGTGACGACCCACTCGCTCGCCGTCCACGCGACGTTCCAGAAGCCGATCAGCGTCGACGACGCGCGCCGCGCGCTCGTCGAGGCGCCGAGCGTCGTCGTCGTCGACGACCCGGCGAACGCCGAGTTCCCGACCCCGGCGGACGTCGTCGGCTCCGACCCGACGTTCGTCGGCCGGATCCGCCAGGCCCTCGACTTCCCGAACACGCTCGACCTGTTCGTGTGCGGCGACAACCTCCGCAAGGGGGCGGCGCTCAACACCGCGCAGATCGCCGAGCTCGTCGCGGCCGAGCTCACCGGCCGCGGCCCCGCGGCCCTCGACGCCGACGGGGTCGACGAGGCCTGACCGCCCCGCCGCCTCGGCGGCGACGCCTTCGCGGGCCGGTTCCCTCCGGGGGACCGGCCCGCGGTGCGTCCGCGCCGGGTCAGGGCTCGAGCGCGGCGCAGGTCGTCACGACGGGGATGTGCGCCGGGTGCCCCTCGAGCAGCGGATGGGTCGGGTCGGGCGCGCTGCCGGACGCGGCGGCCGGGCGGACGATGCGGACGGCGGACAGCCCGGCGTCGAGGGCACCCTGGCAGTAGGTGGTCCTGTCATCGAGCATGACGGCACGCGCCGCGGGGACGTTGAGCGCGGCGAGCGCGTGGCTGTAGATCGCCGGGGCCGGCTTGGCGGCGCGTAGCTCGCACGACAGGACGAGGACGTCGACGAGGCGGTCGAGACCGAGGTCGGCGAGCAGCGGGCGGGTGTCCTCGGCGCAGTTGCTGACGAAGGCCGTCGGTGACCCGGCGGCGCGCAGCCGGTGCAGGAAGTCGACGGCGTCCTCGTGCACCGTGCAGTGCTCCCGCATGAGCGCCGGGTACGCCGCGAGGAGGGTCTCGGCGAGCCCGGCGGCCGGGTCGACCCCGCAGCGCCGCAGGATCCTCGGGACGGCGTCGGCCATGCCGGTCGGCGAGACCATCGCGCCGCCGTCCTCGACGCGCGACGCCGCCATGAACCGCAGCGGGTCCACGCCGACCTGTCGGGCGCCCTCCCGGACGACCGCGCCGAAGTCGACGCTGAGCACGGTGTCGTAGACATCGACGAGCCACGCGCGCGGGTGCTCCACCCGGCGACCCTAGCCGGTCGGGACGACTCGGGCGATCAGCTCTTGAACATGTTCAGGAGGGCGGCTACCTTCGTCCTGAACACGTTCAACTGAACGCGTTCAAACGGAGGAGGGGCCATGACGGGTCCTGGGAGAGCGGCCGCGACGGTGTACGTCGCAGCGGTCGCGGTGCTCGCCGCGGCGTCGTTCCACGACCCCGGCCAGGTGCTCACCTGGTTCCCGGAGGGCGTCATGCTCCTGCTCCTGCTGCCGGCGCTCGTCCCGCTGCTCCCGGTCGTCTACGTCCTCGGGGCGTCGGTCTGGGACCTCGCGCAGACGGGTGCGGACCGCCCGATGTGGCCGGTCACGACGCTGTTCGTCCTGCTCTTCGCGGGGGTCGCCGTCGCCAACGTGCTGCTCGTGCGATGGCTCGGGGCCTGGTGGTCCCGCGGCCGGCGGGCCGCAGGCAGCACCGGGCGCCCCGCCGGGGTGCCCGTCGTCACGAGGCCCGGGCCGTCGGCGCCGGGCGGGGGAGGTCGGTCATGAGCCCGGTCGTCTGGGCGTACCTCGGGTACGCCGTCATCGGGGTGGCGCTCGTCGTGTGGGTCGCCCGGACCCTCCAGCGGTACGGGGAGGTGTTCCTCCTCGACGTCTTCGACGGGCACGAGGACCTGGCCCGGGCCGTCAACCGGCTCCTCGTCATCGGGTTCTACCTGCTCAACCTCGGGTACGTGGCGTTCGCCCTGCGGACGTCGGACGGCGTGGGGACCGCGCGCTCCGCCGTCGAGCTGCTGTCGGCGAAGGTGGGTGGCGTGCTGCTCGTGCTCGGGGCGCTCCACCTCGGCAACGTCCTCGTGCTCTCCCGCGTGCGCCGCCGCCGGCTCGCCGAGCGCCACCCGGTCCCGCCGGTCCCGCCGGCGGCGTGGACGCCGGTCCCCGGGTACCCCGTGCCCGGCATGCCGGGCGGCCCCGCGCCGGTCGCCCGCCCGGCCTGACCTGCTCTGTGCCGACCTGTCCCGCAGGCTGCCGGCGAAATCCATCAACCTCAGGTAGTCAGTCATGAGCGGGGTGTAACAATGCAGGTCGCTGCAGCGATGGAGCAGACGTCTCCGACAGGGACGTCAGGCTCCGGGGTGGCTCCCGGAGCGCAGCCGGTGCCGTCGGCCCCGGGAGCGGAGGGGGCTCTCGGGTCCGCGGTGCCGGCCGCGCGCTGGCTCACCGTGCTCTACGACGACGGCTGCCCGCTGTGCCGCTGGGTCCGGGGCTGGCTCGAGCGCCGTGAGCTGCTCGTCCCCCTCGTCTTCGTCCCGCTGCGCTCGGCAGAGGCCTGGCGCGCGTTCCCGTTCCTCGACCACGACCGGACCGCGCAGGAGGTCACCGTCGTCTCCGAGCGGGGCGAGGTCTGGACGGCGGACTCCGCCTGGATCATGTGCCTGTGGGCCACGGCCCGGTTCCGTGGCCTGTCCGAGCGCCTCGCCGAGCCGGCCTGGCGCCCGCGCGCCCGGGCCGTCGTCCTCTCGGTGGCGGCGATGACGACCCGGACCCCACGGCCACCGGACTGCGGGCTAGCGTGAGCATCGTGCCGGAGGACCGCGTCGCCCCCGAGGCCGCCGACGACGTCCCGGCCGGGTCGACCACCGCCCGCGGCGACCAGACCCGGCAGCGGATCGTCGAGGCGGCCCTGCGGCTGTTCGAGGAACGGGGCTACGAGCGGACGACGATGCGCGCGGTCGCGGCCGAGGCCGGGGTGAGCCTGGGCAGCGCCTACTACTACTTCGACTCCAAGGAGCACCTGGTCCAGGGCTTCTACGACCGGGTCCAGGTGCTGCACCGGGAGGAGGCCGAGGTCCGGCTCGCCGGGGCCACGGTCTTCGCCTACCGGTTGCTCGCGACCGTCGAGGCCTTCGTCGACGTGGCCCGGCCGTACCACCCGTTCGCGGGCAAGTTCTTCTCCGTCGCGTCCCAGCCGGAGAGCCCGCTGTCGCCCTTCAGTGCGGAGAGCGCCGCGGCCCGGGACGCGTCCGTCGAGCTCATGGCCCAGGTCGTGCGCGGCAGCGACCTCAAGGCGGACGAGCGCCTCATGGCCGAGCTCCCCGAGCTGCTGTGGCTGGCGCACATGGGGCTCGTGCTGTTCTGGGTGCACGACCGCAGCGAGAACCAGCGCCGCACCCTCGACCTCGCGCGCCGCGCCGTCCCGCTCGTCGACCGGCTCGTCCGGCTCTCCCGGCTGCGGCCGCTGCGGCCCGTCGTCCACGAGGTGCTCGACCTCGCGCAGGACCTACGCCGCACCGCCTGAGCGGCGGCCGCGCCCCGCCGCCGGCCCGAGCGTCCAGCCGCGCCACTCGACGGGCGGGGCGGGCCACCGGGGGTCGGGCCGCCAGCCGGGCCAGGGCCGGAAGCCGGCCGGCGGCACCGGCCAGCCGGGTGGTGGTGCCCACGTCCACACCCTGCCCCGGGCCGGGCCGAACGGCGGTCGCCCCGCGGCCCGGAGCGCGAGCCCCAGCCCGATGAGGCCGGCGAGGACGAGGCCGTAGAACAGCCCGGGGAACCGGTCCAGGACGGTCGGCGTGGAGGTCACGCCGACCCCGCCGGCCTCCACGGCCCTGGACAGGGACCGGCGCAGCAGGACCGCCGGAAGGACTTCCAGCACGAGCACGGCGGTGCACAGCCAGACGACCCAGAAGGCGACGTGCGCGCGGGCTGCCGGGGTCATCCGCCACCGGTGACCGTCGAAGCGGCGCTGACCGTCGACCGACCGGACCGGCCAGAACAGCGCGCCGTCGTGCACCCAGTCCTGACCGGAGGGGTCGGGGACCAGGGTGACCGTGGGCCGGGCCGTGACGGCCGCTGCCGAGCCGCCGGGCCGTCGTCCGGCCGCGGAGCGCCGCGCGACCGGGACGGCCTCCCGGACCGACCAGCCCCGCCACCCGGGCGGCGGTGCGGGCCAGCCGGGGTC
>JACRAB010000248.1 GCA_016213575.1 Actinomycetota bacterium | reverse complement strand
ACGTGCCAGCGCACTGAGCGCCAGCATCGGCCCGGAGGCCGTTCGGCAGCACTCGGAGACCTTCGAGCGGCTGTGCCTCGGCCAGCTCCACGAGACGATCGGGCCGCGCGACGGCGAGGACCCCGTGGAGCACTACATCCAGGTGCTCGCCGACAAGACCGGCTCGCTCATCGCGACGTCCGCCCGGTTCGGCGCGATGTTCGCCGGCTGCGGGCCGGACGTCCTCGACGTGCTCGTCGCCTACGGGGAGCGGGTCGGGGTCGCCTTCCAGCTCGCCGACGACGTCATCGACCTCATGAGCGACGGAGCGACGAGCGGCAAGACGCCCGGCACCGACCTGCGCGAGGGCGTCCCGACGCTGCCGACGCTGCTCGTGCGCCGGCACGCGGCCGAGCACGCGGACGCCGCGTCGCTGCGCCTCGTGGAGCTGCTCGACGGCGACCTGTCGGGCGACGCGGCGCTCGCCGAGACCGTCGCGCTGCTGCGGGACCACCCCGCGACCGGCCAGGCACGCTCCGAGGCGGCCCGCTGGGCGCAGGAGGCGGTCGACGCCCTGGCGCCGCTGCCGGACGGGTCCGCGACGTCCGCCCTGCGGGCCTTCGCCGCCGCCGTCGTCGCCCGCACGGCCTGAACGCCTCACCCGTTCGCAGGCGTCCCGACGCGCTGCGTGACGTGATGTGGCGCGCCGTCGGGGCCTCACGGACGCAGCACAGGAAAATAACGTTGTCATCACAGACGGAGGTCCTGCCCGTCAACTCCTTGACGCGCCACGACTGCGGTGGCTAGACATGCTCCGACAACGATGTCAGGGCGGTTGGACCGCCCGACAGACGCGAAGGAGCGTGCTACATGGCTCGCTGGAACAGCACGAGGGGTGTCGGCCGCCGGTCGGCGACGCTTCTCGGTGTGGCGGTCACCGCCTCGTTCGTGCTCGCCGCCTGCGGCGGCAGCAGCTCGGCCGGCGGGGACGCCTCGGCGACGGCCGGCGGCAGCAGCAGCGCCGCCCCGGCCGGCGACACGATCGCCGTCTCGCTGATCACCAAGGACTCGACCAACCCGTTCTTCGTCGCCATGCAGGCCGGCGCCAAGGCGGCCGGTGAGAAGCAGGGCGTGGACATCACCATCGCGTCCGGCAAGGCCGAGGGTGACGACCAGGGTCAGATCGACGCGATCGAGAACGCGATCTCGACCAAGCAGAAGGGCATCCTCATCACGCCGATGTCCACGGGCGTGAACGACGCGATCGAGAAGGCCCGCGCCGCGGGTCTGTTCGTCATCGCGCTCGACACCCCGCCGGACCCGGCCGACACCGTCGACATCACGTTCGCGACGGACAACCGCAAGGCCGGCCAGCTCATCGGCCAGTACGCGGCGGCCGCGCTCGACGGCAAGAAGGCCGTCATCGCGCTCCTCGACATCTTCGACGACAAGGTCGTCTCGGTCGACTACAACCGTGACCAGGGCTTCCTCGAGGGCATGGGGATCCCGGTCGGCGACCCCAAGGTCAACGGTGACGAGCCGAAGTCCGGCAAGTACACCGGTGGCAAGGGCGGCGACTACGTCATCGTCGGCAACGAGGCCACCGGCGCCAACGAGGAGGGCGGCCAGAAGGGCATGGAGAACCTTCTCGCCAAGAACCCCGACATCAACGTCGTCTACACGATCAACGAGCCGACCGCGGCCGGTGCGGACGCGGCGATGAGCGCCAAGGGCAAGAAGCCCGCGGACTACATCCTCGTCTCCGTCGACGGCGGCAAGTCCGGCGTCGAGGACGTGAAGTCGGGCGTCATCGACGCCACCTCGCAGCAGTACCCGCTGAAGATGGCCGAGCTCGGCGTCCAGGCGATCGTCGACATCGTGAAGAACAACAAGAAGCCCGAGGTCACCCCGGGTCTCGACTTCTTCGACACGGGCGTCACGCTGATCGCCAACACCCCGATCGCGGGCGTCGACAGCAAGGACGCGCAGTACGGCCTCGACAACGCCTGGGGCTGATCCAGCCCGGCCGTGAGCCACGACTCGTGACTCACGACAGGTGAACGACAGTTCCTTGGAGGGGGCAGCCACCACCCCTGGTGGCTGCCCCCTCCGCTGTCCTAGGTTGTGACCCACCTCACCGTCGAGGGAACCCGGCGGGTGGGTCTGGCTCCACCGACTCTCAGAAAGGCGGGCGTCGTGACCGATGCCACCGCGACCACCGCGGGCTACGACGCGGCCGAGGAGTTCCTCGACCGGCAGTCCCCGATCCAGCGCCTCCAGGGCATCCTCCACGCCTACCCGTGGCTCAGCCCCGCAGTCGTGCTCGTCATCGCCCTCATCATCTTCTCCAGCATCACGTCGCTCTTCGCGCAGCCGGGCAACCTCGGCACGATCACCCAGCAGACCGCGGTCACCGCGACGCTGGCCCTCGGCCAGACCCTCATCATCCTCACCGCGGGCATCGACCTGTCCTGCGGCGCGGTCATGGTCTTCTCGTCGATGGTCATGGCGAAGATGGCCTTCGACCAGGGCGTCGCCGGTCTGCCCGCGCTGTTCCTCGGCATCGTCGTCGGCGGCCTCGCCGGGCTCATCAACGGCCTGCTCGTGACCCGGGTGAACCTGCCCCCGTTCATCGTCACGCTCGGCACGCTCGGTATCTTCACGTCGCTGACGCTGCTCTACGCGACGGGCCGCACGGTCCGCAACCGCGAGCTCGCGGACGAGCTGAAGTGGCTCGGCAAGCCGGTGCTGCTCCCCGGCGGCTTCACGATCACCTACGGCGTGCTCGTCATGATCGCGCTCTACCTGATCTTCGCGTACGTGCTGCGCTACACGGCGTGGGGCACGCACGTCTACGCCGTCGGTGACGACCCCGACGCCGCGCGGCTGGCGGGCATCCAGGTGAACCGGGTCCTGCTGAGCGTCTACGCGACGGCCGGCGTCATCTTCGGCATCGCGGGCTGGGTGCTCATCGGCCGGGTCAACGCGGCGAGCCCGAACAGCGGCATCGACGCGAACCTCGACTCGATCACCGCCGTCGTCATCGGCGGGACGAGCCTGTTCGGCGGCCGCGGCCGCGTCTTCGGCAGCCTCATCGGGGCCCTCATCGTCGGCGTCGTCGACAACGGCCTGTCGGTCGCCGGCCTCGACGAGGCGTACAAGCGGCTCGCGATCGGCACCCTCATCATCGTCGCCGTCACGGCGGACCAGTGGATCCGGAGGGCACGGGCATGACCGAGACCACCACGACGAAGAGCGGCGGCGGGACCTCGACGGTGCAGCCGGTGCTCGAGGGCCGCGGCCTGGTCAAGACGTACGGCCGGGTCGTCGCGCTCGACGGGGCGGACTTCGCCCTCTACCCGGGTGAGGTGCTCGCCGTCATCGGCGACAACGGCGCGGGCAAGTCGACGCTCATCAAGGCGCTGTCCGGCGCCGAGATCCCCGACACCGGGGACATGTTCCTCGACGGGCAGCAGGTGAGCTTCAAGCGGCCGAACGAGGCGCGCGCGATGGGGATCGAGACGGTCTACCAGACCCTGGCGGTCGCCCCCGCGCTCGACATCGCGACGAACATGTACCTCGGCCGCGAGGTCCGCAAGCCCGGCCCGCTCGGCTCGGTCTTCCGGATGCTCGACGGTGCCGGGATGCGCAAAGCGGCCAAGGCCCAGATGACCGAGCTCGGCATCGGCACGCTGCAGAACATGGCGCAGGCCGTGGAGACGCTCTCCGGTGGTCAGCGGCAGGCGGTCTCGGTCGCCCGCGCCGCGGCGTTCGGCAGCCGGGTCATCATCCTCGACGAGCCCACGGCCGCCCTCGGCGTCCGGGAGTCCGCCCAGGTGCTGCGGCTCATCCAGAACCTGCGCGAGCGGGGGATGCCCGTCATCCTCATCTCGCACAACATGCCGCAGGTCTTCGAGGTCGCCGACCGGATCCACGTCCAGCGCCTCGGCAAGCGGGCGGCGGTCATCACGCCGCAGTCCGTGAGCATCACCGACGTCGTGGCCATCATGACCGGCGCCCTCCAGGTACCGGCCGAGGACCAGACGCTCGGCCCGGTGCGCTGACCCGCAGGTCCGCGCACGGAACAGACAGACCCGGCGGGGGAACGCAGGGGCGAGGGCCCGGCACCGGTCACCGGTGCCGGGCCCTCGTTGCGTCGTCCGGGCGCTGCGGGTGCCCGCGAGGGCGTCGGCCCAGGGCTGTCGCCGACGACGGCACGGCGTTGCCGCCGGACGACCCCCGTCCCGGACGACCCTCAGCCGTCCCCGGGCAGGTCCGGCAGGCCCTGGCCGACGGGCGGTGCGTTGCCGACCGTGTCCGCCCGCGACTTGCTCGGCTGCACCCGCTTCGGCTCGCCGGGCATCTTCGGGTAGTTCGGCGGGTAGGGCAGGTCCTCGAGGCCGCCGGTCTCGTCGCGCTCCGCGAGCTCGAGCAGGGCCTCGAGGGAGTGCGCGACGTCGTCGAGGGTCGCCATCGGGTCGCCGCGGCGGGCGAGCAGCGCCGGCACGGTGGCGATCGTCAGGTCGTCGGGCTCGGCGTCGGCGAGCTCGTCCCAGGTGAGCGGGGTCGAGACCGTCGCGCGGGGCGTCCGGCGGGCGGAGTACGCGGACGCGATCGTCCGGTCCCGGGCGTTCTGGTTGTAGTCGACGAAGATCTGCTCGCCGCGCTGCTCCTTCCACCAGGCGGTCGTCACGAGGCCGCCGGCGCGGCGCTCGACCTCGCGGGCGAACGCGATCGCGGCCCGCCGCACCTCGGTGAACGTCCAGAGCGGTTCGATCCGGACGTAGACGTGGATGCCGCGACCGCCGCTCGCCTTGGGGTAGCCGACGAGGCCGAGGTCCGACAGCAACGGCCGGACGACGTCGCACGCCACGGTGCGCGCCTCGACGAACCCGGTGCCGGGCTGCGGGTCGAGGTCGATGCGCAGCTCGTCGGGATGCTCGACGTCGGGGCAGCGGGCGTGCCACGGGTGGAAGGTGACCGTGCCGAGGTTGGCGCCCCAGACGACGTTCGCGGGCCCGGTGACCCGCAGCGCGTCGGCGTGCCGGCCGGAGGGGAACGTCACGCGGCACGACTGCACGTGGTCCGGCACCTTCGGCGGCAGCCGCTTCTGGTAGACCTCCTCGCCCTCGATGCCGTCGGGGAAGCGCTGCAGGTACGTCGGCCGGTCGCGCAGCGCCCGGACGATCGGCGGGGTGCCGTCCGTGCCCGTGGGCAGCGTCGCGACCGCGCGGTAGTACTCGACGAGATGGCGCTTGGTGCCGCCGTCGGTGCCGAGCTGCGGGAAGTAGACCTTGTCGGGGTTCGACAGCCGCACGGGCGTACCGGCGACGTCGAGCTCCTCGGCGGGGGTAGCCATGGCGGACATCCTGCCGTCGAGGGACGACAGCCGCCTACGGGTTCGGGCCCGCCGCCCCGGCGCGCCCCGCGGCGGCCTCCGCCACGGTGCGGGCGATCTGCTCCGCGAGCGCCTGCCGGAAGGTCACGAGGACGGACTGCGAGGCGAGCGGCAGGGCCCGCTGGAACGCGTCCCGGACGGCGGGCCAGCCCTCCTCGGGCTGACCGGCGGCCTCGAACGGCTCCCAGACGGTTCGACGGAAGAGGTCGACGCAGGCCTGTGCCATCGCCTTCGCGTGCCCGTCGAGGACGGCCTGGGTCTGCAGGACGTCGTCCATGCCGATCCCGAGGCTGCTCAGCTGCAGCCCGGCCCGGACGAGCGAGGGCCGGGGCAGCTCGAGCCGGCCGTCGGGGAGCACCCGGACGAGACCGAGGTCGGTGAGCTGGGCGAGCCGGCCGGCGTCGAGGTCGACGCCCATCCGGGCCGCGAGCACGTCGGCCTCGACGACCTCGGCGTCCTCCTCCTGCCACGGGTTGAGGAGCGCCCGGTAGACGTCGAGACCGGGTCCGCTGACCCCGCTCGGGGCGACGGCGAGCACCTGCTCCGCCGCGGACAGCGTGTAGCCGGCGTCGAGCATCTCGCGCAGCACGTGGAGCCGGGCCAGGTGCTCGCGGCCGTACAGGCCGGTGCGCCCGCGCAGCCGCGGCGGCGGCAGCAGCCCGCGCGTCGTGTAGGAGCGCACCGTCCGCACGGTGAGCCCGACCGCCGCGGCGAGCTGGTCGATCGTCAGCTCCTCCGGCGCGGTCCCTGTGCTCACCCTCCGACTCTAGCGACGGGTGACGGCCGTCATATGGCGAGGGTGGCGTCATTTATGTAACATCCTGAATGTGACATCAACGATGTCACATGGAAGGTGTCGCATCGCCGCCGCCCCGGACGCACCCCTCCCCGACAGACCGTGCCCGCCGCTCGGCCGGCGCGGAGACCTCTCCCGGAGGAGCCCCGATGGCCCCCACCCACGCGGCCGGCCAGCCGATCGGCCTGGAAGCGATCCTCAACTCGCTCGGCACCGTCTTCTTCAGCGTCGTCGTCGCCCTCGCGGCCGGCCTGCTCGTCCTCGCGTTCCTCGGTGAGCGTTCCGCCACCGGTACCCCGTCGTGGGTGTCCCGGGTCTCGGCCCGGCTCGCCACCCGCACCGGCGGCCCGATCTGGGAGCCGTTCCCGCTCGCCGTCGTCCTCGCCGGTCTCGCCGTCGCCCTCGGCGGCTGGCGCGCGGCCGACGCCGGCGGCTGGCTCGGCGGCGTCGGCACGATGGGCCTGGCCCTCGGCCTCGCCGTCGCCCTGCTCGGCGGGGTCATGGCCAGCGCGCTCGCGCACCCGCCGGCGAAGGTCGAGCGCCACGCGGACGACGTCATCGCGCACCCGCTGCCCGCGCACACGACGTTCGGGCACCGGCGGGTGCTGCCGGGCGCGTTCGGCTCCGGCCCGGTCGGTGCGGTCGCCGTCCTCGTCGGCGGCATCGTCGCCCTCGTCGGCCTGCCCGTGGCCGCCATGTGGCGTGCGCTCGAGGGCCGCTCGCTCGGCGACGGGGTGCTGGCCGCCCAGGCGCCGCTGCTCGTCGCCGTGACCGCGATGGCGGCGGGGGCCTGGCTGCTGCGCGCCGAGTCCCGCAACGCGGTCGCTGCCGCCCGGCGCGTCCCCGTCCGGCCGCGGGACCTGCGCGAGACCGCCGGGGCGGCCGCCGTCCTGCTCGCCCTCTCCGCGGCCGCGGACCTCGACGCCCCGGTGCTCGTCGTCGGTCTCGCCGCCGGTGCGGCTCTCGTCGTCGCCCGGGCCCGGCTCGGGATCGGCGGCGCCGTGCTCGTCGTCGCCGCGTACGCGGCGGCCCGGGTCGCCGTCGCCGCGGTGACCGGGACCCTGACGTCCGGCCCGCTCGTGCCGTACCTCGTGCCGGCGCTCCTCGGTGCCGCCGCCGTCGAGGTGGCGCTCGTCGTCCTCGGCGACCGGGTGCTCGGCGTCCCGGCCGCCCGCCGGGAGCAGCCGGCCGGCGGGCAGGTCAGCGAGCAGGTCAGCGAGCCAGGACGTCCTTGAGGTCGTAGCGGGCCGGCACCTCGAGCTGGTCGTACGTGCACTGCTCGGGGGACTTGTCGGTGCGCCACCGCAGCACCCGCCCGGCGTGCCGGAGCCGGTCGCCCTCCATCTGGTCGTACTCGATCTCGACGACCAGCTCGGGGCGCAGCGGGACGAACGAGTGGTCCTCCCGGGCGTTCCAGCGGTTGGGCTCGCCGGAGTAGGTGACGTCCTCGCCGACCCGGTACTCCTGGAGCATGTCGAGCAGCCGCTTGCGCTCGACGTTCGTGAACGCCGACGCCCCGCCGACCATGTGCATCCGCTCGGCACCGTGCAGGCCGAGCAGGAGCGAGCCGACGCCGTCCACGCTCTTGTGCTTGCGGTAGCCGATGACGACGCAGTCCGCCGTCCGGTGGTGCTTGACCTTGACCATGTCCCGCTGGTCGGGGCGGTACGGGCCGTCGAGCCGCTTGGCGACGACGCCGTCGAGGCCGGCGCCCTCGAAGGTCTCGAACCAGCCCCGGGCGACGTCGGCGTCCGTCGTCGCGACCGACAGGTGGACGGACGCCCCGGCGCCGGCGAGCGCCCCCTCGAGCGCGGCCCGCCGCTCGTGGAGCGGTCTGCCGGTGAGGTCGTCGTCGCCGAGCGCGAGGCAGTCGAACGCGACGACCTGGGCCGGGGTCTGCTCGGCGAGCATGGCCACCCGGGACGCCGCGGGGTGGATCCGCTGGGACAGCGAGTCCCAGTCGAGCCGGACCCGGCCGTCGCGCTCGCGGGGGACGACGAGCTCGCCGTCGAGCACGCAGCGCGGCGGCAGCTCGGCCTTCACCGCCGCGACGACCTCGGGGAAGTACCGGTCGAGCGCCTTGGTGTTCCGCGACCCGAGGAGCACCTCGTCGCCGTCCCGGAAGACCACGCAGCGGAACCCGTCCCACTTCGGCTCGTAGAGCCACTCGGGTGCGCCGTCCGGTTGGTCGGGCACGCCCGCACGGGCCTTGGCGAGCATGGGCAGCAGCGGCGGCATGACGGGCAGGTCCACGCGCCCATCATGCCCGCCACCCCCGACGGGCGGGGCTCAGGCGGGGACGGGCTCGGCGGCGGGTGCGGCGCGGGAGCGGGTCCGGGCCGTCCGGAGCGAGTCGACGGTCATCACCGCGAGCGCCGCCCAGACGATCCCGAAGCCGAGCCAGCGGCTCAGCGGCATCCGCTCGCCGAAGACGAGGACGCCGCACAGCAGCTGGAGGACCGGGGTGACGTACTGCAGCAACCCCATCGTCGACAGCGGGATCCGGCGGGCGGCGGCGGCGAAGAAGAGCAGCGGGACGACGGTGACGACGCCGGTCGTCATGAGCAGCAGGGCCTGCCACGGGGCGTCGTCCCCGAAGTGGCCCTGGCCGCGCACCTCGAGGACGACGATGCCGACGGCGGCGAGCGGCGCGAGCACGAGGGTCTCGGTCGACAGGCTCGCGAGCGCGCCGACGGTCGCACCGACCCGGTTCTTCAGCAGGCCGTACATCCCGAACGTCACCGCGAGCGTCAGGGCGATGACGGGCGGGCGGCCGTAGTCGACGGTGAGGACGACGACCGCGACCGTGCCGAGGCCCACGGCGACCCACTGCGCGGGGCGCAGCCGCTCCTTGAGCACGACGACGCCGAGCAGCACCGTGACGAGCGGGTTGATGAAGTAGCCGAGCGAGGCCTCGACGACGTGCCCGGAGTTCACGCCGTAGATGTAGGTGCCCCAGTTCACCGCGAGCAGCACGGCAGCGGTGCCGAGGACGCCGACCGTGCGCGGGGAGGCGAGCGTCGCCCGCAGCACCGACCACTGCCGCACGGCGGTGAGGACGACGGCGCACACGAGGAGCGACCAGAGGATCCGGTGGAGCACGACCTCGACGGCGCCGGAGCGCTCGAGGAGCCGGAAGTACAGGGGGAAGATGCCCCACAGCAGGTAGGCGCCCATCCCGTAGATGGCTCCGTGGCGCCCCGGCGAATTCATAGGACGATCCTACGGTTGCGCTCCCGGAGATCGCCTGCGCGTTTCACCGCTCGAACACGAACGGCGGTCCTCGTCGCCGCCCACCGGGTACCCGGTGCGCCACGACGAGAACCGCCGATCAGCGGTTCAGACGGTCCAGGTGTCCTTGCCGGCGAGGAGCCGGGCGAGGTCGTCGTCGGTGGCGGGGCCGCCGGCGGACTCGATGGCCGAGTCGACCTGGGCCCGGACCATGTCGTCGTAGGCCGGGCGCTGGACCGAGCGGAACACCCCGACCGGGACGTGCGCCATGGTGGGGTCGTCGAGCCGGGAGAGCGCGAACTGGACTGAGGGGTCCGGGTCGTGCGCGTCGTGGACGACGAGCGCGTCGGTGCCGACCTCGCTGACGTCGGCGACCCGCAGGTGCCCCTGCGCCGTCCGGACGACACCCTTGACCGGCAGGCCGTCCTCGCCGGGTGCGCCGAACCGGATCGGCTCGCCGTGGGTGAGGTGGACCATCCGGGCCTGGGCCTCGTCGCGGTCCTTGAGGACGTCGAACGCGCCGTCGTTGAAGATCGGGCAGTTCTGGTAGATCTCGACGAGCGCCGAGCCGCGGTGCTCGACGGCCTGCCGCAGCACCGACGTGAGGTGCTTGCGGTCGGAGTCCATCGTGCGGGCCACGAACGACGCCTCGGCGCCGAGCGCGAGCGAGACCGGGTTGAACGGCTCGTCCACCGAGCCGACCGGGGTCGACTTCGTGACCTTGCCCGGCTCGCTGGTGGGGGAGTACTGGCCCTTGGTGAGCCCGTAGATCCGGTTGTTGAAGAGCAGGATCGTGAGGTTCACGTTGCGCCGCAGCGCGTGGATGAGGTGGTTGCCGCCGATGCTCAGGGCGTCGCCGTCCCCGGTGACGACCCAGACGTTGAGGTCCGGACGGCTCGTGGCCAGGCCGGTCGCGATCGCCGGCGCCCGGCCGTGGATCGAGTGCAGGCCGTAGGTGTCCAGGTAGTACGGGAACCGGGACGAGCAGCCGATCCCGGAGACGCAGACGATGTTCTCCCGCTTGAGCCCCAGCTCGGGCAGGAAGCCCTGGACGGCGGCCAGCACGGCGTAGTCGCCGCAGCCCGGGCACCAGCGCACCTCCTGGTCGGAGGTGAACTCCTTCTTCGTCTGCTTCGGTGCGTCCGGGTCGACCTTGGGAACGTCGGCCAGGCCGGACCGGAACGCCGGCAGACCGATCTCGACGGCGGTCACAGGGACCCCTCCTCGGTGATGGTCTCGGTACTGATCTCGGACGCGAGCTTGGTGATGGCGTCGGCGATCTCGGTGGACATGAACGGCAGCCCGCGGACCCGGTTGTAGCCGACCGCGTCGACGAGGTACTTGGCGCGCAGCAGCAGGGCGAGCTGGCCGAGGTTCATCTCGGGGACGAGCACCTTCGGGTAGCGCCGCAGCACCTCGCCGAGGTTCGCCGGGAACGGGTTGAGGTGCCGCAGGTGCGCGGTCGCCACCCGGACGCCGGACTGCCGGGCGAGCCGGGCGCCGGCCGCGACGGGCCCGTACGTCGAGCCCCACCCGACGACGAGGACGTCGGCCGGCCGGCCGTCGGCCAGGTCACCTGTCAGCCCCGGGTCGTCGACCTCGAGCGGCGGGACGTCGATCCCGTCGATCTTCGCCTGCCGCAGCCGGGTCATCCGGTCGTGGTTGTCCGGGTCGTAGGAGATCTCCCCGGTGCCGTCGGCCTTCTCGATGCCGCCGATCCGGTGCTCCAGGCCCGCGACCCCCGGCACGGCCCAGGGCCGGGCGAGGGTCACCGGGTCGCGGTCGAAGGGCCGGAACACCGCGGTGCCGTCGTCCTTCGTCGCGTTGGGAGCGGCCGCGAAGTCGACCCGCAGGTCCGGCAGCGCAGCGACGTCCGGGAGCTTCCACGGCTCGGACCCGTTCGCCAGGTAGCCGTCCGAGAGCAGCAGCACCGGCGTCCGGTACGTCGTCGCGACCCGGACCGCCTCCACCGCGGCGTCGAAGCAGTCCGCGGGCGAGCGGGGTGCGATGACCGGCACCGGCGCCTCGCCGTTGCGGCCGAACATCGCCTGGAGCAGGTCGGCCTGCTCGGTCTTCGTCGGCAGCCCGGTCGACGGGCCGCCGCGCTGCACGTCGACGATGACCAGCGGCAGCTCGAGCGACACCGCGAGCCCGATCGTCTCCGACTTCAGCGCCAGCCCCGGGCCGGACGTCGTCGTCACCGCGACCGCCCCGCCGTACGCGGCACCGAGCGCCGCCCCGATCGCGGCGATCTCGTCCTCGGCCTGGATCGTCGTCACGTCGAACCGCTTGAGCTTGCTCAGGGTGTGCAGGATGTCCGACGCCGGCGTGATCGGGTACGACCCGAGCACGAGGGGCAGCTGCGCCCGGCGGGCCGCAGCGACCAGCCCGTACGCCAGCGCCACGTTGCCGGTGATGTTCCGGTAGGTGCCGGCCGGTGCCGGTGCCGGCGCCACCTCGTACGACACCGCGAACGTCTCGGTCGTCTCCCCGAACGCCCAGCCGGCCTTGAACGCCGCGAGGTTCGCCGCGAGCAGCTGCGGGCGGGCCCCGAACTTCTCGGTGAGGAACCGCTCCGTCGACTCCGTCGGGCGGGTGTACAGCCACGACAGCAGCCCGAGCGCGAACATGTTCTTCGCCCGCTCGGCCTCCTTGCGCGTGAGGTCGAACTCCTCCAGCGCCTTCACCGTCAGCGACGTCAGCGGCAGCGCGTGCACCTGGAACGAGTCGAGCGACCCGTCCTCCAGCGGCGACGCCGCGTACCCGACCTTCGCCAGGTTCCGCTTCGTGAACTCGTCGGCGTCCGCGATGAGCGTCGCGCCCCGCGGCAGGTCCGCCAGGTTCGCCTTGAGCGCTGCCGGGTTCATCGCCACGAGCACGTTCGGGGCGTCGCCCGGCGTCATGACGTCGTGGTCGGCGAAGTGCAGCTGGAACGACGACACCCCGGGCAGCGTGCCCTGGGGCGCCCGGATCTCCGCCGGGAAGTTCGGCAGCGTCGCGAGGTCGTTGCCCAGCGCGGCGGTCTGCGCGGTGAACCGGTCACCGGTCAGCTGCATCCCGTCCCCGGAGTCCCCCGCGAACCGGATGACGACCCGATCGACCCTGGTCGGAGTCCTGGTGGTCATGGGTCTGGCTGCCCTTCGCCGCTCGTGGCACTGCCCGGTGCCGGGCTCCCCGGCTCACGTTCATCGTAGGTCTGCCTCACCTGACGCACGGCCTAACCGTTCCCCTCCGCGGGATGTTCCGTCGTCCGGGCGAAACGGGCGTGTAACCGGGGTGACACCGTTACCGGGCGTCGTTGCTGGTCGTCGGGGTGTGCTCGGTGGTCGGCTTTT
>JACRAB010000247.1 GCA_016213575.1 Actinomycetota bacterium | reverse complement strand
GCCACCCGGTCGCCGGGGCGGTCTCGTTCACGGTCGGCGGTGCCGGGGCCGGCGCGGCCGCCGCTGCACCGGGGCCCGTGCGCTCGCCCGTGGCGATCGGGCTCGCCGTCCTCCTGCTCGGGGCCGCCGGCTGGACCCTGCTCCGCGGACGCCGGACGACGCCCCCCGCGGTGCGGCTCGCGGTCGCCGGGGCGCTCGCGGGCGGCGGCGTCCTCGTCGCCGCGCTCGCCGCCGGCGGTGGTGCACCGCAACCTGTCGCCGAGGGGCTGCCGGACGCCGGTGCCCTCGTCGGCTGGGCCCGGCCGGCCCTGCGGCTGACCGTGGAGGCCGGCCTCGTCGTCGCCTACGGGGTGCTGCTCGGCGCGAGCGTCCTGCTGCGTCCTGCCCCGCCCGGCCCTTCGCCGGCCGCGGCACCGCGCTCACCCGGCTCCCGGGTGCCGGCCGCGGACGTCGCGTTCGCCGGTGCGGTCGCCGGGGTCGCGGCGCTCGCGGCCGCCGGCCAGGGCTGGGTCACCGCGAGCTACATCCGCGGGGTCGGGCTCGTCGCCGGCGCCGACCCGGACGCCGTCACGACGTTCCTCCTCGAGGACCCGCAGGGCCGCACGCTCGCCGTCCAGCTGCTCCTCGCCGGGGCGACGGCGGTGCTCGCGACGGGGGTCGCGCAGGGCCGGGTCGGTGTCCCGCGCCGGTTCGCCGCCGGGCTCGCGGCGCTCGCGGCCGCCGCGCTCCTGCCGCCGCTGACCGTCGGCCATCTCGCCGTCACCCCCGGCCCGGGCCTGGCCGGGACGGTGCTCGCCGTGCACGTCCTCGCCGCCGCGACCTGGGTCGGCGGCCTCGTCGCCCTCGTCCGGACCGCTGCCGTCGTCGGTGCGGACGGGCTGCGGGCCGCGCTGCCCGGCTGGTCCCGGCTCGCGCTCGGCTGCGCGCTCGCCGTCGGCGCCACCGGCCTGGTCAACCTCGTGCTGCGGCTCGACGGGCCGGCCGGTCTGGCCACCGGCTACGGCCTCGTCGTCGGGGTCACGGTCGCCGCGTACGCCGGTCACGTGCTCCTCGGCGCCGCGCAGCGCCGCCGGGTCGCCGGCGCCCTGGCGGACGGCGCGACCGCCCGGGCCGCCGCCGTGCGGGCCGTCGTCCGGCTGGCCGTCGTCGAGGTCGTCGTCATGGCCGGCACCTTCGCGGCCGCCGCGGCGCTGACCCGGACGCCGTCCCCGCCGCGCGCGGTCGACCCCGCCCAGCTCACCGGCGACGGCTCGGAGGCCGTGCTCGGCTTCGCGCCGCCGCCGGAGCCCGCACCGCTGCGCCTGCTCACCGGTCATCTGCTCGACGGCCCGGCCCTCGTGCTCGTGGCCGTGACGGCGTGGTGGGTGTGGCGGTCCCTGCGGGCCCGCGACGCCGGTCGGGCGGCGGCCGGCTGGGCGCTCGCCGGGGTCGCCGTCCTCGCCTGGGCCACCGTGGGAGGGCTCGGGCTCTACGCCCGCGTCGGGCTCCCGGCGGCCGTGGGGGCGCACCTCCTCGTCACCGTCGTCGTGCCCCTGCTCCTGCTGCGGGCCGGTCTGGCCGACGCACTCCCGTCACCGCTGCGCCGGGTCGCCGCCCCGGTCGCCGCGGCGCTCCTGGTGCTCGTCACCGCCGGCCGGTTCGTGCCCGGGGTCCAGGACGCCGTGATGTCCACGCCGGGCGGGTACTGGGCAGCGCTCGTCGCCGGGCTCGGGGCCGGGCTCGTGGCCCTCGCGCGCTGCGTGCCGCCGGTCGCTCCGAGCGGTGCCCCGCTGCTCGGGCCGGGGCCGCGGGCGCTCGTCCTCACGACCGGGGTCGTCGCCTGCGGGGCGCTCTCCTGGTGGCTCGTCGGGACGGCGACTCTCGTCGGGCTCGACTGGTTCTCCGGGTTCTCGGTGCCGTACCTGCGCAGCTTCGGGGACGACCAGCGCCGGGCCGGGTTCGTCGCCTGGTTCGCCGGCGGGCTGCCCCTGCTGGCCCTGCTCGGGGGTCTCGTCCTCGCGTCGGGCCGTGGCACGCCGTCCGCCGCAACGAACGCTCCGGAGGGCCTTCGCAACGCTCCGGAGTGGATCGAGGACGCGTCGTCGATGACACCTGTCGATCCCGCTCGTCCGAACACCTGACGAGGGCCCCCTAAAGCAGGGGGTTTGCAGATTTAGCACTCCCTTAATCGCCGTCGGGTGCGCAACCTGGACTGGTCGGGAACAGGAAGCGCCTTTCCGTCGACCGCGGTGACAGGGCAGTCCCGCCGTCCAGGAGGCCTCCGGGCGAGTGTCCCGACGACCGTGCAGAAGAGGGGCGAACCATGTCGACGAGCCGACGATCGGCGCTGCAGTTCGGAGGGCTGTCCCTGCTCGGGGCCGCCGCCGTCGGGGTCCCGGTGGGCAACGCCGTCCGGGCGAAGGCCGCGGGCACCCTCGGCAAGAAGGACATCCCGCCGCGCTACACCCGCCCGCTGCCGATCCTCTCGCCGCTCGCACCCGCCGGCACGAAGACGCTCACCGGCCCGGGCGGCTCCTACTCCGTGCCGCGCTACGACATCGTCGAGAAGGAGTCGTCCGCCCGGATCAGCCCGCGGTTCGACACGAAGATGTGGACGTACAACGGCATCTTCCCCGGGCCCATGATCAGCGTGGACCGCGGCCAGGAGGCGGTCATGCGGGTCCGCAACCGGCTGCCCGCCGTCCACCCGCTCTTCGGCTACGAGTTCAGCACCTCGACGCACCTGCACGGGTCGGCGTCGCTGCCGCAGTACGACGGCTACGCGAACGACCTCACGCCGCCCGGGTTCTACAAGGACTACGTGTACCCGAACTCCCAGAACGCTCGGACGATCTGGTACCACGACCACCGCGTGCACTGGACGGCGAACAGCGCCTACACCGGCCTCGCAGCGCCGTACATCATCCACGACGAGTTCGAGAAGTCCGTTCTCCCGCAGGGGAAGTACGACGTCACGCTGGTCGTCAACGACTGCATCCTCGACGCCCAGGGCCAGCTCATGCTGCTCGACAACAGCCACTCCGGGCTGTGGGGCGACATCGTCATGGTCAACGGCATGCCGTGGCCGTACCTCGAGGTCGAGCCGCGGGTCTACCGGTTCCGCATCCTCGTCGCGTCGATCGGCCGCTCGTACCGCTGGACGCTGAGCAACGGTGCACCGCTGCACGTCGTCGGCACCGACGGCGGGCTCGTCCCGACGACGCAGTCCGTCACGAGCTTCCGGCACGGGATGGCCGAGCGCTACGAGGTGCTCGTCGACTTCCGCGGCCAGGCCGGCAAGACGATCGAGCTGCGCAACCTCAGCAACAAGAACAACGTCGACTACGACCACACGAACAAGGTGCTGCAGTTCCGGGTCGGGTCGACGGTGACGAGCACCGAGAACAACACGATCCCGACGACCCTGTTCGACACGAACGAGGTCATGACCCTCAAGCGGTCGGACGCGACGAAGAAGCGGTACTTCCGGCTCCACAAGGAGCTCGACGTCTGGGTCATCAACGGCGAGACGTGGGACGAGGTCACGAACTCGAACTTCCGGCACGTCCAGGCCGACCCGGACCTCGGCGACGTCGAGGTCTGGACGATCGAGAACAAGGGCGGCGGCTGGTTCCACCCGACGCACATCCACCTCGTCGACTTCCAGATCCTGTCCCGCAACGGCAAGCCGCCGATGGCGCACGAGCGCGGGCCGAAGGACGTCGTCTACGTCGGCGAGGGCGAGAGCGTGGACCTGCTCATCAAGTTCGGCCCGCACCGCGGGCGGTACATGATGCACTGCCACAACCTGTCCCACGAGGACCACGACATGATGACCCAGTTCTCCGTGGGCATGCCGAAGGACTGGACGTGGGACGACAACGACCCGGTGGCCGCCGACCCGTGCAAGTGGGACGACCTCGACTGACGCTCGCCGTCAGGGCGGCGGCCGTCCTCGTCGCCGCGCTCCTCGTCCGCGCGTTCGTCGCGCACCCGGACGTCGTCGAGTCGACGAGCATGACCCCGACCCTGCACCCGGGGGACGTCGTGCTCGTCGTCCGCCCGTCGCTCGCCGGGCTGCTCGACGGGCTCGACCGGGGCGACCTCGTCGTCGCGCGCGAGCCCGGCACCGGGGACGCCGTCGTCAAGCGCGTCGTC
Organism: Actinomycetota bacterium; assembly: GCA_016213575.1. GTDB lineage: Bacteria > Actinomycetota > Actinomycetes > Actinomycetales > Kineosporiaceae > R-H-3. The sequence goes on along the minus strand of JACRAB010000247.1, from coordinate 241 downwards.
GGGCTGCCCGGGGACGTCGTCGAGATCGCCGACGCGGTGACGACGGTCGGCGGGGTCGCCGTCGACGAGCCGTACGTCGACCGCACGCGGATCGACGGCCTCTACTACGGCCCCGTGACCGTCCCCGCCGGCACGGTCCTGCTCATGGGCGACGACCGCTCGCGCTCGGTCGACAGCCGGGACTACGGCCCCGTGCCGCTGACCGACGTCACCGACCGGGTCGCCGTCCGGCTGTGGCCCT
>JACRAB010000246.1 GCA_016213575.1 Actinomycetota bacterium | reverse complement strand
GCGCCGCGGGTGGCGATGCGCGGGCCGCGGCTGCCGGCGGTGGTGCCGCGCGGGCGGGCGGCCGGCTCGGCGCGCGCGGGGGCTGGGGCGGGTGCGGTGAAGTACAGGTGCCTCCCACCCGACGGGGTGAGGACCGTGTGGGTGCCGAGCGTCGCGGGGTCGGGGTGGCCAGCGCGGTCGGCCAGGACGGCCAGGACGTCGGCGCCGTCGACCACCCCGGGGATCTGCCACGGCTCGGAGAGGGCGGTGTGCGGCTTGGGCTGGTCGAGGTCGACCACGACGAGCCGGGAGGGGCCGCAGGCGATCGCGACCCCGTACGGGCCGGCAGGCGTGCGGGTCGACCAGCACCGCTCGATCCGAGCGGGGTCGAGGGTGGCCCGGTCCTGCCAGCGGGTGACCGCCGGCCGCTTCTCCCCCGGGACGAGCGGGAACACTTGCCAGCCACGCGCGGCGTGCGCCAGGGCGCCGCGGACGGCCTCGCCGTACGGGTCCGGGGACGGGTCGGGGGTGCTCATCGGGTCTTCCTCCGTGACGTTGTGTGATCTCTTGAGGGTGGGTATGGCCGGGGCGGTCGAGGGCGTGCGGGGTGGAGCCCGTGGCAATCGGTGCACGGTCGAGGGGTGGGTGTTAGCGCGGGCGGCGGGGATTGGCCGCTGGCGCGGTGACCTGCGGGTTTGTGCTCGCAGGGCGCGTGCCGCGGGCCGCTATCGGATGACCTTGAGAGGGGTGTTAGCGCTGGTGGGACGGCGTTAGCGGGGGGTGCTAGCGGGGTCGCTAGCGTTAGCGGACTGTGCCGGGTGGACCGGGCCCGGACGTTGACATTTCGTCGTGTAGCGTTCGGGCCGGCTGGTCGGGGTCTTACCCCCCGTTTCGACCCCGACCAGTCCCCCTATCCAGCCGCTAGGCGGCCTTGTCCTGGTCACTCTCCGTCGATCCCGATGCGTCGCCCCCGGTTTGCTGTGAGGTGTCGGCGCCCCGTTGGGTCTGTGCGGCGAGGATGTCGGGCAGGGTGAGCCCGCGTCGGTTGATGACCCTCCCCGCGCTGTCGCGGCGGCCGATTTGGACGGTGCGGATGCCGTAGGCGCCGGCGTTGTTGCCGAGGTCGGCCGGCGTCCACCCGGCGTAGGTCGCGGGCCGCAGGTCGACGAGCCGGGCGATCAGGTCCTCGGACCAGACCTTGGGCTCGCTGGCGTTCATGACGGCCGCGAGGTCGTCGAGCAGGGTCGGGACGTCGTCGACGTCGGGGGTGGCGTCGAGGGCGGCGGCGTACCCGGTGAGGGTGCCGGCGACCAGTCGCGCCGCCCGGGCCCGAGCGGCCACCGTCTTGGCGGTCGTCGCGTCCACGTACGACGTCTGCACGATGGCCGGCTCGTCGCCCTCACCAATGAGATAGCCGGTGCCGCGGTCGGAGCGGGCGAACATGGTGGCCCGGATCCCGGCCTTGTAGGCGCCGGTCCCCAGGACGAGGTCGTTGGCGGTGTGGCCCATCACCTTGAGGCAGAACCGCAGCACAGCGTTCGCGGAGATGCCGGTGGGGATGGACTTGGCGTCGGGGCGCTGGGTGGCGAGCAGCACGATGATCCCGACGGCGGGGCCGCGCTTGACCAGGTCGGTGATGTCGGCCTCGATCTGCTTGCCGTACTCGGGGTCCTCGAACCCGATCTGGCACTCGTCGATCGCGACCACGACGGGGTGCAGCCCGAACCGCTTCTGCTTGGCGAGGTCTGGGGTGACCTTGCCTTCGGGGCAGATCTTCTCCGGCAGGGACCGGATGGTCTTGTAGCGGCGGGCCATGTCGGCCTTGACGTCGGCGATGTCGGCGGCGAGGTAGGCCAGGTCCTCGGTGTCGTCCCCGATCCGGAACCGGTGCGCGACCGTGCCGAGGGGGCGCAGGTCGGCGCCGCCCTTGAGGTCGTAGACGTGCAGCTCGGCCCGGACGTCGAGGGCGGCGGCGAGCAGGAACAGCCGCAGCGTGAACGTCTTGCCCATCCGCGGGACCGCGCCAACGAGCATCGACGCGAACATCAGGGTGAGGGTGACGGCCCGGCCGCGGGGGTCGGTGCCGATCGGGAACGGCGCGAACAGATCCACCGTGCCGCGCTGGGCGAGGGGCCAGGGCTTGGGCTTGGCCTTGGACAGCGGCCGGTCCCCCACCCACAGCCGCAGGCGGGCCTCGTGGGCGTCGGGGTCGGCGTCCGGCCACACACAGGCCAGGGGGCGGCGCAGGCCGGCGGCGAGCCGGTCCCGGCGCTCGATGACATCCCCGGCGGGGACGCCGCGCGGGAGGTCGAGGTCGACCCGCCACCCCGGGCCGTCGCGGTGGATCGGGGACACCGCGGTCAGGCCTTCCTCCTTCAGGCCGCGGGTCAGGGCGGCGATCCCGAGGGCGTCCAGCGCGGACGCGATCAGCGCGGTGTCCAGCCGCGGGGTGCCGGCGGCATTCCCGGCCGAGGACACCACGGGGGCGGCGTCGGCGGGGCGTCCGGCCCAGCCCAGGACGGACACCAGGACCAGGGCGACGAGGGCCCGGACCTGGGTCGTCGCGGACATCACCCCGACCGCCACAGCAGCGGACAAGACGAGAGCGGCGACAGCGGTCACGGACAGCCGGAGCCGGACCCGCTCCCGCCACGCCTCCTGAACGTTCCGGTACGCGGTGCCTTCCTGCGCGCCGATCGACGACAGGCCGGCCAGTGACCGCAGTACGGCCCGGCTGCGGGTGTCGGTGACCCAGTCGTAAATTGCGCGGGTGCCGCGGGCCAGGCCCCGCGGGGACCACTGCGCGACCCGCAGCCAGTACAGCGGCACCCGGACCGTGTGAAACACGCTCAGCCGGAAGGCGCGGTGCAGCGTCTCCCGGACCAGGCCCGTGACGGCCTCCCGGTCACGCAGCCACCCCGGCACCACGGACGGCACGTCCCGGCGCGACCGGGCGGACGTCGTGTCCGTGTCCGGGGCGTCGAGGGCGTCCGGCGTGGTGCCCGTGTCCGCGGCGGTGTCCGCGCCGGACGTGGTGTCCGTGTCCGGGGTGGTGGTGAGGTCGGAGTCCATGTCCGGTGTCCTCTCGTCAGCGCCGTGCGGCTCGTGCGGGTTACGCGGTGCAGGGACAGGGCTCGACGGATGTGCGGTCACGCCGCCACCCCCGATCCGGCCCGCGCCGTGTCTCGGCCATCCGAGACGCCGGCGGGCCCGGCCTCGTCGGGCACGGTGGGGCGGGTGACGGTGACGGCCGCAGGGGCGGCGCCGGCGGCCAGGTACCGGCGGACCGTGCGGTCCGTGACCCCCAGCCGGCGGGCGATCTCGACCGTGGACAGGTTCGGGTGCTGCGCCCGCAGACGCGCCACCCGCAGCCCGGTGTCACTCGACGACCCCGACGGGCTCGACGACCCGGACGACCTCGACGACGACCGCGACGACCTGGGCGCCGGCGGGGTCGACGACGGCCGGGCCGCCGCGACGACGCCGGCGTTTGCCTTGACGACCGTTGCGGTGACCTCGACGACGCCGTGCGTGCCGGGGTCGGCGGGGTCAGTGCTGTGGACGAGGTGGGCCAGGGCGGCACCCATCCCGAGGACAGCGACCGGCAGGCAGGCGACCGCGGCGGTGATCTGCCACGGCGCCTGAGTGACGCCGGCGGCGGACATCAGGTGGTAGGCGACCTGACCGGCCGCCCCGAGAACGAGCGAACCGAGGGCCGACCAGCGGGCGAACGCTCGCGCCCGGTCCGGGACCCCGGCCGAAAGCCAGACCTTTAGCGCGTACGCGGCGTAAGTCTCGACGCCGATCGGGAGCGTGATCGCCGTATTCAGGGTGAAGCCGTCGGCGATCCCGGGCAGCGGGTGCACCACCCCGAACCCGGTCAGGTCACCCAGGCCCACCCACCCAGACCAGATCGCCACGAACGCCGGCGCGGCCAGCAGCAGCAGCGGCCAGGACCGGCCCCGGACGGCCGGCGGGGTGTGCGCCGCCGTTCCTGCGTCGTCGTGCATGGCGTGGGTGTCGTTGGTGCGCATGGTGTCCCTCTCGTGGACGCCCCGGGCAGGGGCAGCGGCTGCGGCAGGGGCGGTGACCGGTGGGCCGGCCTGCGCGGCGCTCACGCGGCGTCCCTCGACGACGCCCGGCCCCCGGTTGTGGTGGTCGGGTCGGTCCACAGCCAGGCTGTGACCCGGCCGCCGTGGTGCAGCCAGTCATGCGTGCCGGCCAGTTCGCCGGCTTCCTGCTCGGACGGCACGGGCACCGAGTCATTGCCGCAGACCGGGCACGACCAACCCCACCGCTGCGACGCCGACCCAGCCGACCCGGCCGGGTTGACGGAGTCGACCTCGAGAACCGGGGCGCCACCCCGGGACGGGCGGCGGCGGTGGTCAGCGACCAGAGCGACGACGCCGAGGGCGGTCCCGGTCCAGAGCATCGCGCCGGACGACCCGGTGGCCCAGAACACGGACAGCGCCACTGACGAGGGTGCAGCGAGCGCGAACAGCGGCCACGCGACCTCACGCCAGGACTGCTCGACCGCAACGCGGCCCGTGAAGTCCCACGGCAACCCGGAGGCGTCGGTAGCGCTGTCCGGGTCGACGACCGGGCGGCGCTCCCAGCCCTCGGTACGGGCGTCGGCGCTCAGCCGACGCGAACGCCGGCCGTTCACCGGGCCACCTCCGACGCCCCGGACACCCCGGATGTCCCGGAGGCCCGGTAAAGGCGGGCGGTGTGCTGCCCGGCTGCGCGGACCTGCCCGGCCGCGTCCTGGGCGGCCAGGTCGGCCAGCCCGAGCAGGTCCTGCACGGCAGCCACGACCTCGGCGACGTCGCGGCCGGAGTCGTCGCCGACCCGCCCGGCGGTCGCCTGTGCGTCGAGGACGGCGGAGCACTGCCGCAGCGCCTGCGGCAGCCGAGACAGCCACAGCCCGATCTCGGTCACCACCGTGTCCAAGTCCGACACCGACGTCAGACGCCCACCCGGCGTCGTCACGTGGTTCAGGGCCCGCACCGCTTCCGCCGCGGTCCTGGCGTGCTCGACCGGCTCAGCGACCCGGGTCGGGTCGACCAACCAGCCGCTCTCGGTCCGCTCGTGCACCGCCTGCGGCCGACGACACGTCCGACACTCGGCCGGACGACGCGAGTGCGCCCCGAACCCGTGATCGACCACCCGGAGCATGTCCTCCGCCCGGCCGCTCACGCCGCACCCCCGCACCCGTCAACCGACGAGCCAGCAGCACGACGCTCGACGAGCACGGCGCGCAGGTTCCGCTTGGCCTTCGCCAACCGGCGGGCCGTCACATCACCGGGCGCCCGGACCAGGGCTGCCTCGGCGTCCACAACGTCGAGCTCGGCCGCGATCAGCGGCCACTCCGCGTCGATCTCCCGCAGGTCGGCATCGGTCGGCTCGGATTCGAGCCGGACCAGGTGCATCCTGTTCATGAGTTGCTTCCCTCCGTTGGGTGCGGCTCACAGCGGCCTCGGTGGGTGAGATCACCGGGGCCGCGCCGCGTTCTGATGGGGACCTCCGGGACGCCGACGAGACGTCACACAGGCGCGTTTCCGCAGGTCACCGCGCTGTAGGACATCCGCGACGACCGCCCCGAAGAGGCGATCACTTGCGATGCCTGGAACCTAGCAACTGCTAGATCAGCCAGTCAACTGATTGGTCAGAATCAGTCAGCGCCACGCCTGACAGGCCTTCCGCGCCTAGCACGCTGCTAGGGTCTGCTTGCTGTCAAGCAACCAGGTGAGAGGCATAGGCGATGAGTCAGGACTCGTCCGCGAGGCGCGAGACGAAGAAGGATCAGATCGCGCGCACACTGCGCATGCAGATCCAGGCCGGCACCCTGCGGGACGGCGAGGTGCTCCCGCCCTCGCGCACGCTCGCCTCCGAGTGGGGCGTCAGCGACTACACGATCAACGAAGCCATGCAGATCCTCGTCGACGAGGGCCTGGTCGTCTCCAAGTCGCGTTCGAACCGGGTCGTCAACTACCCCGAGAGCGCCCAGCGCCGGCACGCGCGCACCGAGCGGCCGACCGTGCTCCTGATCGGGGGCTTCCCCGGCAGCGGCAAGACAGAGGCGGCACGCATCCTGTCTCGGCTCACCGGCTGGGCCATCCTCGATAAGGACACCCTCACGCGCCCGGTCGTCGAGGCGGCACTAGAACTCACGGGGAACTCGCCGCACGACCGCGAGTCCGAGACCTACTTCGAGCGCATCCGGCCGCGCGAGTACGAAGCGCTCATGGCCGCCGGCATCGAGAACGCAGACTGCGGCAACAGCTCGATTCTCGCGGCACCATTCATCCGGGAGTTCACCGACGAGGCCTGGACGACCCGCACCGTCGCCACCCTAGACGCGCGAGGCGCCCGGGCCGCATTCGCTTGGATCTACTGCGACGAAGACACGATGCACTTCTACATGCGCCAACGGGGCGCCGCCCGGGACGCCACCAAGTTGGCCGACTGGCCCGCGTACCTTGGCACCATCAAGCTCGAAACGCGGCCGCTGCGCGATCACTTCCTACTCGACAACTCGTCATCCTCAGAGCCGCTTCAAGAGCAGGTACAGCGCATGGCTCGCAATCTGATCGGGCCTAGCGCGACGCCATGAGCCAAGCCTTGGCTCCCACCGATCGCGTCGAGACGCCTTCGCGCTCGTGTCGCTCGCAGGATCTTGGAGACGCGCCCTGCGGGACAGACTTGCCCAGCCCAGGGAGCAACGGCCGTACCCTGTGCACGTGACGGACAATGGTCGTGATCTGTTTCAAGAGCAGCTCGACAAGCAACAGGCACAACAGAAGGCCGAGCAAGAAGCGCGAATCGCCGCAAACCGCGCGCGCATCGATGTCATCGGCGACATCGCTGCGAGAATCCGAGAGGAACAAGAGGCATGGATTGGCTACGTAGCCAACTCGCGAGCCGATGTCGACAAGAGAAACCTCGCGATTCGCGTCTTTCGCGCCGGAGCCAGAGCTGCCGTATCTGCCGGCAGGGAACTGGCCGATGATCCCCTGGAAGCGGCCGCACAAGCCGTCAGAACTTGGACCGGTCCAGTCTCACAGTTGAGACCAGAAAGCGCTCAGGTTGAGCCGTTCTTTGATCGCCTAATTGACTGGGCGATATCGATCCGAAACCTAAATTTGCTGCGCCAGGAGAACGCCTTCTCTCCAGTTGAAGCGGCCGAGGATCTACGGGGCCTGGACTCTATACTTTCCGAACTTCAGCTGGCGCGCCTGAATGAGTTCGGATCGAGAGCGAAGGACGTCCTCGCAGACACCCAGGCAGCAGCGGGACAGGTCGGCTCCTCTGCCCTGAATCAGTCGTTCGACGAGTTCGCGTCACGTCAACTCTGGTGGATTATCTCCCTCTGGATTCTCATGACGGGATTAACAGCTGCGGTGATTGCCGCCGGAGCATCGGTGGTCTTCTCACCAAAATTCAGCGAACTCACGATTGGCGAGGTCCTCGGCCGAGCCACCTTGACAGTTCCCGTACTCGCACTCGCCACCTACTTTGGGCGACAGGCATCATTGTTCGCAGATGCCAGGCGCCGCGCACACGAGGCAGCGGTGCGCCTGAAAGCAATCGGCGCGTTTACTGCAGAGATGTCAGCCGAACAACGTGCAAACGTGTTTGAAATGTTCTCACGAACTTTGTTTGGACGAATCGACTGGTCCCAGCCGGAGGATTCACAGATGGGACTGGACGCCGTGAAGACACTCTTGGAGGCCGTCCCAAAGCTGACCGGCAAGGGGTAGCCGTTCAACATGTGCGGGCGACCGTCCGGACGGGCGCCTACCAGGGTGCCAAGCCCTCTACCTCTACAGCAGTCTTCCATCGGACGCGGCGGCAAGCGCGACCATCGCAGCGCATGCATCCACCGCCTCGCGGCGCGTGCGGGCCCGCTTTGAGTACAGCAGCCAGATACAGCAACCGACACGGCCTCGCTCGGCGGTTCCCGTCGAGTGTCGAGCGTCAGGCGGCCTGTCCGGCCGCGGCCGACCCGTGCGCCGAGAGTTCGGGACGAAGAGGTCGCAGGTTCAAATCCTGTCACCCCGACACATGCGAAAGGCCCGGTCCGTGAGGACCGGGCCTTTCGCACGTGTCGGGGTGACAGGTTTGGGAGGAGCGCCCGGGGCCTGCGACGAAGGAGCAGGACCCGGACGCGACGGGTCCTGTCACCCCCACCCCCTGCTCGCGACGAAGCTCGGCCCCGCGCTCGGCTGCGATCGGGGGGGCACCCCCGACACCCCCGGGACCGACACGATCGTGACCGACCCCGCGGCACGACGCCGCAGGATCGGTCACGATGACACCGCCCAGCGATCCACCGATCAAGGCATCACCCGAACGGCGGACCTCGACCGTCCCCCGACCACCAACTGGTTCGCCTGCTGAATCACGTTGCGCAGCAATGGATGCACCGTGCGTCGGATCTACCCCCGGGCGAGTGTCATTTCGCCGAAAGTGGCGGCGCCATCGTCGTTCGCCCACATACGATCCTCAACGACGTCGGAGCTGTTCCCCCCGTGCGGCTCCGACGTAGAGGGTCCGGTCGCAGCCCCCCGTCGCGACCGGACCCTCGCCGTTTGGCGGACGACAACTGTTCATCAGATGAGCATCATTGACCATTCAATGAACAGGCCTCCGCCTCCGGGCGGACTCACCCCGCGTCCGCCCGGCGGTCCTCGGCCGGCCGCTCCTCGGCCCGGCCGACGAACTCCCGGACCGCCGCCACGAACTGCTCCGGCTGGTCCAGGTGCGGGAAGTGCCCGGCGTTCTCCAGCACCACGAGCCGCGCGTCCGGCATGAGCGCCACAGCGGTCTCGGCGTGCGACAGCGGGATCATCCGGTCCTTGTCGCCCCAGACGACGAGGGTCGGCACGCGCAGCCTGGGCAGCAGCTCGGCCGCGGAGACCCGCTGGCCGTCGTGGCCCACGACCGAGCGGATCGTCGCGAGGAACGCGCGCCGCCCGTCGCCGTCCGCCAGGGCCTCGAAACCGTGCCAGGCCTCGGCGACGTCCGTGCTCCCCCGGACCCCGACGAGCGCGAGCGCCCGGGCGAGCTTGTCGCCCTGCCGCCGGGCGAACCCGGACGCCAGGAGCGGCAGCACGAGCTCGGCGCCGGGCAGCGTCGGCGCCCGCAGCAGCAGGTTGACCTCACGGCCGAGGCCGCCGCTGGCGACGAGCACGAGCCGGTCGACCCGCTCCGGGAACAGGTAGGTGAACTCCAGGGCGATGCCGCCGCCGAGCGAGTGGCCGACGAGCGTGACCCGGCCGAGCCCGAGCGTGTCGAGCAGGTCCCGGACGACGCCCGCGTGCCCGCCGAGGGAGTAGTCGGCCATCGGCTTGGCGGACATCCCGTGGCCGAACAGGTCCGGCGCGAGGACGAAGTGGTCCTGCGACATCTCCGCGGCCAGCCGGGCCCAGACCCGGGTCGACCCGAGCACGCCGTGCAGGAAGACGATCGGCGGGCCGTCACCGGCATGGACGTAGTGCAGGTCGTGCCCGTTGAGCCGCCGGCGGGCCGACTGCAGCCTGTGCGTCATCGCTGGCCTCCGTCCGGTCCCGGCGTCGCAGGACGACTCGACGCTACCCACGAGTAGCCCCCGGGGAGGAGTACGAAGGTCACCCTCCGGCCGAACGGTGCCGCGTGCGCGCGGCGGACGCCGGTGCGGCAGGATCTGGCCCATGTCCGAGACCCCGGCGTCCGCGCCGCAGCCCGGTTCCTGGCTCCCCGCGTGGGAGCGCCGCTTCCGTGCGCCGCGGGTCGGGCTGCCGGACTGGGCGGACGACGCACCCGACCGCTGCGCCGTCGTCGCGACGTCCGGCGGGGTCGTCGAGGTGCACTCCTGGGACCGCTCGACCGGCGTGCTCGCCCAGCTCACGAGCCGCAAGGAGGGCACGGTCCACGCGGCGATCGAGCCGGACGGCTCGGCGGTCTGGTGGTTCGACGACGCCGCGGGCGACGAGTTCGGGGTCTGGCGCCGGCAGCCGTTCGGCAGCGCGCCCGGCGAGGGCGTCGAGGACGCGACCGGCCTGCCGCCCGCCTACTCCGCCGGGCTGGCGATCGGCCGCGGCGGGTTGCTGGTCGTCGGCAGCGCGGACGACGACTACGGCACCCGGATCCACGTGATCCGTCCGGGCGAGCCGGCCCGGCTGCTCTACGAGCACGCCGAGGACGCCGGGGTCGGCGACCTCAGCGAGGACGGCACCCTCGTCGCGATCGTCCACAGCGAGCACGGCGACTCGCGGCACCCGGCCGTCCGCGTCGTCCGCGTCGACGGCGACGCCTTCGGCGAGACCGTCGCCGAGCTCTGGGACGGCGAGGGCAAGGGGCTCGACGTCGAGGCGTTCGCGCCCGTCGCGGGCGACACCCGCCTGCTGCTCGGCCACGAGCGCCGCGGCCGCGCCGAGCTGCTCGTCTGGGACGTCGCGACCGGTGCGCAGACCCCGCTCGACCTCGGCCTGCCCGGCGACGTCTCGGGGGCGGACTGGTTCCCCGACGGCTCGGCCCTGCTCGTCGCGATGGACCACGAGGCCCGCACCCGGCTCTACCGCGTCGACCTCGCACCGCTCGCCACCGGCGGCGCCCTGGAGCCGCTGCCCGTCGGACGCCCCGACGGCAGCGTCGGCTCGGCGACGGTCCGGCCCGACGAGGACGTCTGGAGCACCTGGTCGTCGGCCGCGGAGCCGCCCGGCGTCCGGGACCTCGCCGGCTTCCCGGTCATCACCGCCCCCGGCGACCCCGCGCCGCCGTCCATCCCCGTCGAGGACGTCTGGGTCGACGGCAACGGCGGCCGGATCCACGCCCTGCTCCGCCGCCCGGCGGCGGACGACGGCACACCGCTGCCCGGACCGCTCCCGCTCGTCGTCGAGGTCCACGGCGGCCCCACGCACCACGACGCGGACGCGTTCCGGGCGTACGCGAGCGCCTGGGTCGACCACGGCTACGCGATCGTCCAGGTGAACTACCGCGGCTCGACCGGCTACGGCTCCGCGTGGCGGGACGCCCTCGACGCCGAGGTCGGGCACGTCGAGCTCGAGGACGTCGTCGCCGTCCGGGACCACCTCGTCGCCACCGGGGTCGCCGACGGTGCGCGGGTCGTCCTCGCCGGGGCGTCCTGGGGCGGCTACCTCACGCTGCTCGGTCTCGGGCTCTACCCGGACCGCTGGGCGCTCGGGCTCGCGGGCGTGCCGGTGGCCGACTACGTCGCCGCGTACGAGGACGAGATGGAGGGCCTCAAGGCCTTCGACCGCAGCCTGTTCGGCGGCTCGCCGGACGACGTGCCGGAGAAGTACCGGCACTCGAGCCCGCTCACCTACGTGGACGCCGTCCGCGCACCGGTGCTGATCCTCGCCGGCGAGAACGACCCGCGCTGCCCGATCCGGCAGATCGAGAACTACGTCGCGGCGCTGCAGGAGCGCGGCACGACGCACGAGGTCTACCGCTACGACGCCGGGCACGGCTCGCTCGTCGACGACGAGCGGGTCCGGCAGACCCGCGTCGAGCTCGACTTCGCGGCGCGGCACCTGCCGCCGGCCTGATCCGACCGGCGCGGGCCGGGGCACCACCGGGCCGCGCTACGGTCCGAGGGTGAACACCGCACCGGAGGCGTCCCGGGACGACGCGCAGGTCGGCACCGACGTCGTCGTGCTGGGCGGCGGCAGCGCCGGGGCCGTCGTCGCGGCCCGGCTGGCCGAGCAGGGCGCGGACGTCGTCCTCGTCGAGGCGGGCCCGGACTACGGGCCCCTGTCCGGAGGGCGCTGGCCGGCCGAGATCCTCGGCGCGGCGATGCTCGCGACCACGCACGACTGGGGATACGGCTCCGGCCCCGTCCCGGGCCGGGCGCCGTGGACGTTCGAGCGGGCGCGGATCATGGGCGGCTGCTCGGCCCACAACGGCGCCATCGCCGCGGTCGGCCACCGGTCGGACTACGACGCCTGGGGCCTGCCGCTGTGGCGGACCGACGTGCTGCGGCCGACCTTCGCCGCCGTCCTGCAGCGGATGCGCGTGCGCACCTACACCCGCGAGGAGGCCGGCCCCTTCCACGCCCGCTGCCTGGAGGCGGCGGCCGGCGCCGGCTGGCCGGTGGACACCGCGACCTTCGCAGGGGACCTGTGCGACCTCGACGCCGGCGACGGCTTCGGGCTCGAGACCGTGAACGTCGCCGACGGGGTCCGCTGGAACACGGCGTTCGCCTACCTGGACCCGGTGCGCTCCGGCTCCGGCCTGCGGATCCTCGACGAGACGCTCGTCGACCGGCTCGACGTCGCGCCGTCGCACGTCGTCGTCCACGCCCGCCGGGGCGGCGCGGCGGTCCGGGTGAGCGCGCAGACCGCCGTCCTCGCCGCCGGCGTGTACGGCACCCCGGCGATCCTGCAGCGTTCGGGCATCGGCGACCCGGCGGACCTGCGCGCCGCCGGCATCGCCCCGAGGCACGACCTGCCGGCGGTCGGCCGGCACCTGCACGACCACCCGATGGTCAACGCGGGACGCGCGCTCGGCCCGGCGATGCGCGGCTGGCTCGACGAGGCGGCCCGGGCCGGGTTCGTCCCCGAGGAGCAGACGCTCGGCAAGGCCCGCTCCTCGCTGGCCGCCGACGGGGTCTACGACCTGCACGTCTTCCCGGTCTGCGCGTCGACCCAGACCCAGCTGACCCAGGGGCGCGCTCTCGTGGAGGTCGCCTGCATGACCCCGCGCAGCCGCGGCCGCCTGCACGTCGTCGGCCCGGATCCGTCGGCGGCGCCCCGGATCGACCACGGCTACCTGACGGACGCCGACGGGCACGACCTCGCGGTGCTGCGTGACGGCCTGCGGCTCGCCGAGACCCTGCTGGACCAGCCGGCGCTGAGGGAGGGGCTCGTCGGCGAGGGGCCGCGCGACCTCGGGGACGCCGCGCTGCGTCGCGACGTCCAGCACTACTACCACCCGGTCGGCACCGCACGGATGGGCACCGACCCGGCGACGTCGGTGTGCGACGAGCGAGGCCGCGTGCACGGTCTGGACCGGCTCGTCGTGGCGGACGCGTCGGCGATGCCGACCGTCCCGCGCGCCAACACGAACATCCCGACGATCGTCGTCGCCGAGCGGATCGCCGCGATGCTCGCGGACCACCGGGCCTGAGGCTCCGGACGGCCCGCGGCCTCACCAGCCCTGCGGCTGACGGCACCTGCGTGATCACGGCGCGACCGCGCCGTGATCACCGCCGCCTACCCTCCCGGGATGGCGACGGGGACGGACGGCGGCGCCGGCGCGGCCACGGCCCCGCCGGACGACGACCTGCGGGTCGACGGCGCCGGTGTCGGGGGGCCACGGCGGTCCCCGGACGGTGCGCGCCCGTTCCTGCGCAGCCGCTCCGAGCGGGTCCTGGGCCGCGTGCTCGTCGGGATCGGCATCGTCAGCCTGTGCCTGTCGCCGGTGCTCCTCGTCGTCGGCTTCCTCTCGGTGTACGAGTCCGGCATGGGCGGCACGCCGCCGGCGCCGTGGTGGTCCGTCTGGGTCCTCTACGCCTTCTGGGCCAGCGTCCCGACGGGCGCCGTCCTCTGGCCGCTCGGC
>JACRAB010000244.1 GCA_016213575.1 Actinomycetota bacterium | reverse complement strand
GTCCTGCTGGCCGACGTCCTGCTGGCCGTCGTCCTGCTGGCCGTCGTCCTGCTGGCCGTCGTCCTGCTGGCCGTCGTCCTGCTGGTCGTCGTTCTGGCGGTCGGGTTCGGGGGTGGTGAAGGGCTGGCCGCACAGTCCGCAGGTGATCGGGCCGAGCGCGAGCACCGAGGCGGTGACCCGGATCCGGCGTCCGCAGGCGCAGCGGGCCGCGGTGCCGTTGCGCGACCCGCTCGAGCCGCTCCCCCCTGCTGGGGTGGTCTCGCCGTCCGCCGCGGTGGCGGCGTTGTTGTTGTCGCCGGCCGTGGGGGTGGGGGTGCCTTCGGCGCGGCGGTGGATCGTCATCGCCAGGTACAGGCGCTCGAGGGCGGGGGCGTACTCGGTGACGGTGGCGGCAGGCACGTGGGTGTCGGACCAGCCGATGACCGGGACGTCGCGGACCTCCAGACCCATCTCCTGTGCCAGGTCACGAAACTTCCGGTTGTGGTAGCGCCCCTGCCTCGACGTGTCCTGCACCCCTCGCACATGCGCCAGGGCGTGGGTCGCCTCGTGCAGCAACGTGCCCAGCACCTCCACCGCACCCAAGGCGAGCCCCTCACCTCCCACGAAGACCTCGGGAAGCGCCGGGCCGCCGTCACGCCCGGCCTCACCTGCTGCGGTGCTGCTGCTGGTGGTGGCGTGGGTCCACCGCATCGCGGCGAAGTGGCCGAGCTTGAGCGCGCCGCGGGGCGCGCCGACGGACCCGGACGCCACGACGATGACGACATCGGGGACCTCGGGGTGGCGGTGCTGGATTGCGGCCCAGACCTGCTCGAGCGCCGCCACCAGCGGCGACGACAACGCCCCGCCCGGCGTACCGGTGCCGTTCTGGCTCTTGACGTTCTGGCCCTTGGTGTTCGGGGTTTCGGTGGTCTGGCTGGTGGTGGTGTTCATGGGGTGTGGTCCTCCCGGAGTTGGGCTGGCGGTGAGGGGGCTTGTCCCCCTTGCCGCGAGGCGGGAGGGACCGCGCCCGCAGAGGCTCGCCGTCAACCCCCACGAACCCCGGGCCGTGCGTTGCGCAGGTGCGGAGCACCTTCCCCGGCCATCTCGAGCAGCGGGGGTGGACGGGGAGACCGGGCGTGGTACCGGAAGGTGAGCCGCGAGCAGGTGGTGATCGGCCTCGCGCGTCACCCGGCCGCCGACCCGGTTGTCCCGCGCGGGCCGGACGGAACCCGGCCTGCCACGTACGGCGCCGCAGCCGCTGCGCCCGCCCTGGACCACCCGCAGCGCCACGCCCCCGCTGCCGTTGTTGTCGGTGCTGGTCCGTAGGGCAACGCGGGTGTCGAGCGTGACGACCAGGACGACGACGTGGCCCATGCCCCCTGTGCCGGCGGCGTTCATCGCCCGTCCCGGTCGAGGGTCAAGCCGGGGGCGGGCTGTGCGGGGTCGGCGGCGTGGGTGGTGGCCCACCAGTGAGCGAGCTCGTCCAGGTAGGCGACGTCGTAGAGGTACTCGTGGCCGTGGGCCTTGTGTCGGCCGTGGGCGCGTTCGCAGCCGGCCATCAGCCGGGTGACCCGGGCCGCAGCGCCGGGCCGCCACCGGTCGTGCCACGCGGCGAGCGGGGCGGGGCCGGGCTCGTCGGTGCTGACGGCCTCGTCCCACAGGTGCGCCACGACGAGGAGCTCGGCGACGACCGCGGGGTGCCAAGGCCAGCAGTTGGGGGTCTTGGTCTGCAGGTGCGGCTGCCACACCTGCGGCACCCAGACCGCCAGCTCGGCCAGCCACCCGACGGCGATCTGCGGGTCGGTGACGGTCAGCCACGCCGGCGCCGCGACAACCTCGTCGACATCGGCGTCGGGTTCGGCGCCGTTCGGCGCGGCATCGTCGGCGTCTGTGGTGGTGTCGCGTGTGCCGTCCGGGTTTCTGGGGGCCGGGACTTGGTGGGTGAGGCGGCGCAGCTGGTGCACGGTGTCGTTGAGTTCGGAGAGCAGCCGGGCGTGGGTCGCGACGAGGGCGGGCAGGTCGGCCAGGCGGGCGACGTCCCGGGTGAGGCGGTGGACGTCGTCCGCGAGCCGCGCAATCGCACTGTTCTCCGGGCTCGGCACGGCGCGGCGGGTCATGCGGCACCTCCGTGGTCGTCCTGGGTGTTCGGGCGGTCCTCGGGCTCGGAGCGGGTCGGGTCGTTATCGAGGGCGTCGTCGAGACCGGGGCGGGCGAAGATCGCGTCGATCTCGTTGCGCAGCTGGCGGGCACGTTCGGCGCGAGCCGCGGCAGGGCTGGACGCCGGCTCCGACGCCGGCTCCGACGCCGAGGTCGTGGGTGCTGGCGCGGGGACGGGTGCGGTCGATGCGGCGGAGGTGGTCAGTGCCTGCACGGTTCGGGTCACGGTGCGTGTGGTCGCGGCGCGCGCTGCGCTGAGGGCGGCGCGGGTGCGGGTGGGGCGGCGGTCGCCGAGCCAGGGGGCGGCACCGACGATGGGGCGCATGCCGTTGCGGATGACCAGCGCCGTCCCAACGGGCAGGGCGGTGATCTCGGCAGGGGTCATCACCGGCAGGGGCCGGGCGTCGTCCTCGTCGACCCGGACCAGCCGGGTGCCGGTCAGGGTGGAGATGTGGATCGGGTCGGCCTGATTCTTGATGCCGCCGAACACGATCAGGGACCCGACGTTGCCCAAGATCGCCGCCGCCCGGCGGGAGCCCCAGACGTCCTCGAGCTGGGACAGGGACTGGGCGCCGATGTGCAGGGTGAGGTTGAACCCGCCCATGTCGGCGGTCCACTCATGCAGCGGGATGGGACCGCAGGTGATCGGAGCCTCGTCGAGGACGGCGGTCATCGGCGGGTCGAGGCGCCCGCGGGGCATCCGCGCCGCGTGCAGCCGCACCTGGTGCGCGACCTCCGCGGTGAGCGCGCCGATCAGGGTCGGGGCGCCGCCGTCACGGCCGATCAGGTACAGGCTGTCGCGGCCGGTGGCGACGAACGCAGCGACGTCGAGGAACCCCGGGTCCGTCAACGGCGCGTCCCCTGACGCAGCGAGAGTGGGGTCGAGGAGCCAGCGCAGCTTGGGGCGCAGGGTCGCGGTGATCGAGGACAGGGTCCGGTCGTTCGTGCCATAGAGGCCGCGGATCTCCGAGGACATCGCCCGGGCGTCCGGGCTGTCGGCCAGGGCGTCGAGGATCTCGTCGCGGGCGATCACGTCAGCGGGGCTGATCCAGCCCAGCACGGTCCGCATCGATCCACCCGAACGAGCGGCGGCGTGCAGGAGGGTGGCGAGCAGGCCGCGGGCCTGCTCGTCCCACCGCTCGCCCTCGGCGCTGGCACCGGAGTCCGGGACGAGGTCTTTCGCGCGGCGGGTGGCCGTCCCGAAGTCGGTGCACCCGGCGAGCGGCGACCACCTGACCAGCTCGCCGGCTCGCACCGCGGCCATCGCCTTGTGCCCGTCGTCCTCGGGGTTGGTGGCGAGGCCGGTCGGGTTGTAGTTCAGGACCCGGCCCTGGCCGGCGCGGTGGGTGGCGGTGTCCTCGAGCAGGTCGGTCCGCGACGTCGTGACGAGCAGTGCGCCGGGGGCGTCCAGGGCGTGGCAGGTCAGGGACGCGGACTTGCCCTGTCGGGGGCCACCGACGCGCAGGGTGACCTCGTCGCACGGGGACCACACCGAGTTCACCCCGCGCACCGGGCTGGTGCGGAGCAACTGGACGCCGACCTCGGTGAGGGGGACCCGGCGGCGCCGCCACCTCGGCAGGCCGGCGAGGGAGGGCCGGAGGTCGAGCATCCGGGCCCGGAGCCGGTGCGCGGACGACAGCTCTCCGATGTCGGTCCAGGTCGCGACCCCACCGGCGTGCTGGGACGCGTCGTCGCGGCGGTCCACCCACCGCCCCGTCGACAACGCCGGCGCGAGCCAGCGCAGCCACCACCAGGCGAGCAGCCCGATGGTCAGGACCCAGCCGGCGACCGTGAGGCGGGTCGTGAACGTCGCCCACGCCTCGACCCGGCCGGTGGCCTGAGCCACCGCGAGCATGAGGGCGGCGACCACGAGCGGGCGCCAGGGCAGGTGCCGGACTGCGCGAAGAACCTTGAACACCATGACGAAACTCCAGACACAGCAACAGAAGGGGACAGGACGGGTGGGTTGACGCGGACGCGTCAATGGGCGTGGGGTATCGCCGGACGGCGCGGTGCGGGTCGTCCGCTCGCAGATCAGATGGGGTCTGAGTGGGGCGGGTCGTGGAGCCGGGTGACGTCCGGGGCGAGGGGGCCACCGGACGCCACCCGGGATCAGGACGGCCAGCCCACGCTGAGCAGGCCAGGCCGAGAAGGAGTACCGCGGTCAGGTGCCGCGGTTGACAATGACGTGGTCGACGGCGGCGAGCACGACCAGGACGCCGGCGCCGGTACCGACCAGCCACACCGGGTCGCTGGTGAGCAGCCATGCGGCGAGCGACAGCAGCGCCGGGCCCGCGACACAGCCCAGCGGCCACAGCAGCTCGCGGCGGCTGCGCCGGATCCGGATCACCCCGCCCCACCCGACATCCGTCGGGTCAAGGTCGGCCCCGGCGCCGGCGTTCGCCACCGGCGCAGGCGCGACCGCGGCCGTCTGCGTCGAGCTGGTGACTTCGAGCGCGCCGGCGGTGGCCCCGACGTCCGGCTTGAGGTCGAGCGTCGCTGCAGTGATTCGCTGCGACTGCCGGGGGACCATCACACGCTCCAACCGGTCAGACGCTGCACAACCTCAGCGACCGCGGACACCAGCGCGAGCGCCGAAACGCCCAGGGCCAGCGCGCCCACACCAGGAATCGGCATCGCGTCGCGCAGTGACCGGCGCGGCGTTCGCGTCGGTAGTCCACCCCGCGCTCGGACGGCACGGCGTTGGCGGTTCGTCGTCTTCATCGTTGGTCCCCTCGGACTGAACCTGACTGGAGTCGGCTGAAGTTATCTGCGGCTCGTCATCCTTTATCGTGCATAGTCACCATGCATCGTGCGTATGCACGATGTCAAGGCGCGGACGCGACTCCGCGCAGCCAGGCATGACTGCGCGCTGGGCCGATGGGGGCCCGGTACGACGGCGCGCGACTCCGTCGTCCGCCGTGGTATCCGGTGCGGTCAGTCCTCGTTGATGGGGGCGCGTCGGGTCAAGAGAAGCCCGAAAACAACGACGCACAGCGCGAGCAGCACCGGCGCGGCGATGAGCGGGGCTCGCAGGCCGGCGGCACCTGCAAGCAGTCCGCCGGCCACCCCACCCAGCGGTGCGAACCCGTTGCCGATCAATCGGAATGCCGAGGTGACCCGGCCGAGCAGCGCGTCGGGTACAGTCGACTGCCGTTCGGAGACGACGGCTACGGTCACCATCGTGGAAGCGGCGCCGGTAGCTGCAAGGGACACTCCTGCCAGCCAGACAGACCCGGACAGGGCCACCCCTGCCCACCCGATGCCCTGGGCTGCCAGCGAGGCGACGACGGCCCCGCCCACGCCGATGCGCGCGAGGACGCGCGCGGAAACCATGCCGATGGCGATCGCGCCGGCCGACATGGACGCCAACAGTAGGCCGAAGGTCCCGTCAGTCACCCCGAGCTGCTCCTGGGCGAAGAGCACGAGCGTCGCCGACGCCAGGTTGAAGCAGACGTTGTAGGCGGTGAGAGCGCAGGCCAATGTCACCAGGATGCGACTCGCGAAGAGGTAGGCGAACCCTTCGCGCACGCTCGCACGAATGCTCAGCCGGTTGCCGCCCTCGGGTGCGTCAGCGCGCGGCACTCCGAGCACGAAGCCGGACGACGCGACGAACGACGCAGCATCGACGGCGAAGGGCGCCCACGGCGCGACGCCGAACAAGGCACCGCCGATCGGTGGGCCGGCCAGAGTGGCTCCGACGGTCTGCGTGGCGAACAGCCGACCGTTGGCCCTGCCGAGCACGGATGTGTCGCGCCCCAGCACCTGGGGAAGTGCCGCCTGGGCGGCCGCGTCGAAGAAGACCTGCCCTGTCGTCAGCACGAACGCAACGACGGCGAGCAGCGGGATGCTCGCCGAGCCGGCAAGGATCAGAGTGACCAGGACGGCGAGAGCGGCGCCCCTCGCGACGTCCGACACGATCATCACGGAACGGCGGGGCAGCCGGTCGACCCAAGCCCCAGCGAACACACCCACCACGAACCAGGGCAGCGAGGCTCCGACGCTCACCACGGCCACGCCGATCGGGTCCCGGGTGAGGTAAGCGGCGAGCAGAGGCATCGCTGCGGTTAGCGCGCCGTCGCCGACGCTGGAGACGGCCATTGACGCCCAGAGCGCTTGGAAGGCTCGAGGCAGCCGAGCTGCCGTCTGTGGTTCGCCCTGAGCGGGTGTTGTCACGACCGCCTCTCCCCCGCCGGACGGCGGGCGGTGGGGCCGGCGGTCACCCGGCCCCACCACTCGTCATCGGTCGAACTGGCCGTCGCGCACGCCTGCGGCGAACGCCGTCCACTCGGCCGGCGTGAAGGTCAGCATCGGCCCCGAACGGTCCTTGCTGTCCCTCACACCGACGGCGCCACCCAGGAAGGCGACCTCCACACAGTTGCCGTCACCGCTGTGCCCCGACTTCTGCCAGTCGGCGCCCCTCCAGTCGAGCTGCTCGCTCATCGTCCCTCCATGGACTTGTGTTGGTCGTGCATCTGCTGGGCCACGGTACGAATCAACATCATCGACTGCTTTCGGGGCAAGCCGGCTCTCCACAGCCGGTTGAACCAGCCGGCGTACGCCGTGACGTCGGCCTCGTCCGTCAGCCGCAGGTCGGTGCGTGTCGTCTCGACCAGAACCTCGGACGGTGCGCCGGCGGGGAAGTCGTACAGGACGAATGGGTGCTGCACGAAAACGCTCTGCTCGTCGTCCAGGCTGACCACCCTGACCTCGACGTTCCGGCGCCGCGCCACCTCCTCAAGCGCGAACAGCTGCGCAGCCATGAGGTCAGGGGCGACAGGTCGCCAGCGGAGCACCGTCTCGAGCAGGACGACCTCGTACCGCGGAGCATCTGACCGACGGACGACGGCGCCTCGTGCGAGTCGCATCGACAGGGCGCGCTCGACGTCTTTCGAGCCGGCCAACTCGATGACCCGCCGGGCGTACTCCGGGGTTTGGAGGTACCCCGGAAGGAGAACCGGCTGGTAGTGCCGCAGCCGGGAGGCGGAGGCCTCCGAGTTGATGAAGTCCTGCTGCCGTCGAGTCAGCCCGACGCGTGATGAGTTCCGCCAGGCCTCGGCCGGGCCGGCGGCCTCCTCAGCTAGCGTGAGCAGGTCAGCGCGCAGGGCGACCGGCACCTCGAGCGCCTCGAGCAGGGCGGCAACGTCCTCGAGTTCGGAGCGGGTCCGCGCGGCCTCGATGCGGCTGACCTTCGACTGCGACCAGCCGAGCCGCTCCGCCATCTGAACGCCGGTCAACCCCCGCTGCTCGCGCAGGCTTCGGAGCTCGGCGCCAAGCTGGCGGCGAGCCGCGACGCGCTGCTGCTCGCCGGACAGACGATCACCTCAGATACGGGTTGTGCGTATGCATGATGCTAGCGGGGCTGGGACATACGGCTTGCCGTTTGCCATCACCCCACGATGATCATCTCCGCTGAACGGAACGCCGGGCCGACCAGCGCGATTGTTCAACCATCAGGGCGCCGCAGGCCGGAAGTGTCAGGTTCCATCCGACGAGGGACTCCTCCTGAAAGGATGCCTCTGGGGGTGTCAAGTCGTGCCCCAGCGGTCGTTGGAGAGTGATTTTGTGAGTCAGCTTGGGAACTTCGTGTGGTCGATCGCCGATCAACTCCGGGGGGTCTACAAGCCGCACCAGTACGGCAACGTGATCCTCCCCATGACGATCCTGCGGCGGCTCGACTGTGTGCTGGACCCGACCCGCGAGCAGGTACGGGACATCGTCGGGCGCGACCTGCGCGACGAGCTGCGCGACGCAATGATCCGCAAGCAGACCGGGCTCACGTTCTACAGCGGGTCCCCGTGGACGTTCGAGAAGCTTGCGGGAGACCCGGACGGCCTGGCGGCCAACCTCATCGACCACCTCGCCGGGTTCTCCAAGAACATCGACGTCTTCGAGCGCTTCCGATTTGACAACGAGATCGCCACTCTGGCCGAGAAGAACCGGCTGTTGATCGTGGTGCAGAAGTTTGCCGAGGTAGATCTGCACCCCGAGCGGGTCTCCAATGCGGCTATGGGGGACCTCTTCGAGGAATTGATCCGCAAGTTCGCCGAGGCCTCGAATGAGACCGCCGGGGAGCACTTCACCCCGCGGGACGCGATCCGGCTCATGGTCGATCTGCTGTTCGCTGGCGATGACAAGGCACTGTCGGAGAAGGGCATCGTGCGCACCGTCTACGACCCGACCGCCGGCACGGGTGGCATGCTTTCGGTAGCCGAGGAGCACCTAGTCGGTACTTCCGAAGCACCGGGGCGCAACCCGGACGCCCGACTGAGGCTGTACGGACAGGAGATCAACGACCAGTCGTACGCAATCTGCAAGTCAGACATGATCGCCAAGGGGCAGGACGCACTGAACATCAAGCTCGGTGACACCCTTGCAGAGGACCTGTTCGCAGGAACGACGTTCGATTACTGCCTGTCCAACCCGCCGTACGGGGTCGACTGGAAGGCCTCCGAGAAGGCGGTTAAGGCCGAGGTCGCCCGCGCGGGGGATCGCAGTCGCTTCCCAGGCGGCCTGCCGCCGATCAGCGACGGCCAGATGCTGTTCCTGCAGCACCTCGCCACCAAGATGCGCCCCGTTCACGAGGGCGGCGGCCGCGCCGGCATCGTTCTCAACGGATCGCCCTTGTTCACCGGCGGCGCAGGCTCCGGGCCTAGCGAGATCCGTCGCTGGCTCCTGGAGAACGACCTCGTCGACGCGATCGTGGCTCTCCCGATGAATATGTTCTACAACACCGGGATCTCCACCTACGTGTGGATCCTCGACAATGCCAAACCCGCTGAGCGGATCGGCAAGGTCCAGCTCATCGACGGCAGTGGCTACTACACGAAGATGCGAAAAAACCTTGGCGACAAGAGCCGCGAACTGTCCGCAGCCGACCGCGACGCAATCGTCAAGCTCTACGCCGACTACGCGGAGACCGACCACGCCAGGATCTTCACCACCGACTCGTTCGGCTACTGGGCCATCACTGTCGAACGACCCCTGCTTGACGATGCGAGCAGCCCCGTCATCGACCGCAAGGGGAACCCAAAGGCCGATGCCAAACTCCGCGACACCGAGAACATCCCTTTCGCCTACGGTGGAAACAGCCTCGGTGCCGACGGGCGGGACGACGTGATCGCCGCCTACTTTGAGGCCGAGGTACGCCCACACGTCCCTGACGCGTGGATTGACTACACCAAGACCAAGGTCGGCTACGAGGTCCCGTTCACCCGCCACTTCTACGTCTACACGCCACCCCGGCCGCTTGAGGAGATCGACGCTGACCTCAACAAACTAGTCGAGGAAATCATGGACCTGTTGCGCCAGGTGGAGAAATGAGCGCGGTGAGTGTGAGCGTCGTTGAGTCAGGCATCCCATGGCTAGGTCGCATCCCCGCGCATTGGACGACGAGGCCTTTGTGGACCCTATTTGATCGGGTCAAGGACACGGACCACCCAGACGAGCGCATGCTCTCCGTCTTCCGGGAGCACGGTGTCGTGGCGAAGGACTCCCGAGACAATAGCAACCAGACGGCAGAGAATCGAAGTATCTACCAGCTCGTTCATCCAGGGTGGCTAGTCACTAATCGCATGAAGGCTTGGCAAGGCTCAGTCGGTATTTCAACGCTACGAGGAATTGTATCGGGTCACTACATCTGCTTCGCGCCACGTCATCGCGAATCCGCGCGCTATCTCAATTGGTTGCTCCGGTCCTCCGCCTATGCGGATGGATACGCATTGATTTCGCGAGGGGTCCGCATTGGACAAGCGGAAATAGACAATGACATGTTTCGAGTCCTTCCTGTATTGCTCCCTCCTCATTCCGAGCAAGAAGGGATCGCAGACTTCCTTGACCGCGAGACCGCGCAGATCGACAAGCTCATCGCGAAGCAGGAGCAACTGATCGATACCGTTCGCGAACGAAGGCAAGCGATGGTGCGTCACTGGATTGAGAGGCCGCAAGCCGGCGACCCGAGAACGGACAAACTTGGCCGGCGATCGCGGATCGGGAACGGTTCGACTCCCCGGCGTGATGAGTCTTCCTATTGGTTGGACGGGGATTTTCCGTGGCTGAATAGTTCTTTCGTAAATCAACCTCGAGTCGTCAACTCGGATCAGTTCGTTACGTCGGAGGCGCTCAGGCAGTGCCACCTACCCATTGTGTCGCCGGGGTCACTCCTTGTCGGCCTCACTGGACAGGGAAAAACGCGAGGGTCGGTTACGATTCTCGATGTGAGCGCGACTATTAGCCAGCATTTGGCTTTCGTGACGCCTGACAAGAAGTATTGGGACCCCGAGTATCTGCTCTGGGCTCTTACCGCCGCCTACGACGAGTTGCGGTCGATCAGTGACGAGAACGGCAGCACGAAGGGCGGACTCACTTGCGAAGATTTGAAGCGGTTCCGTCTCGTTATGCCGACGCTAGATACGCAACGCGAGATTTCGCGTCAGCTGCAAGTCGCGACAACACAGACTGAGCGCCTTATCGACAGATCGCTGCGCCTCATCGAACTGTCCAAAGAGCGCCGCGCCGCGCTGATCACCTCGGCTGTCACGGGACAGATCGATGTCCGTGAGCGGGTGTCGTGATGGGGCCGGAGTTGGAGCGCACGTTCGAGGAGGAGATCTGCGCTCACCTGGCCGCGAGCGGTTGGCTCTACTCGCCTGGCGCGGTCGGTTACGACAAGGGCCGCGCCCTGTTCCCGCAGGACGTGTACGACTGGCTAGATGAGACCCAGCCGGCCGAGTGGGAGAAGGTCGTCAAGCTATCCATGTCACCGGCGGACCAGTCGCGAGCGAAGGAGCAGCTGCTCGACCGGCTGGTGAAGGCGCTGGACGCCCCGCTTGACGCGGGCGGTGGGACATTGAACGTGCTGCGGAAGGGGTTCAAGAAGACCCCGGCGCGTTTCGCGATGTGTGAGTTCGCGCCAGCGACGTCACTTAACGCCGCGGCTTCTGCCCGCTACACGGCGGTGCGGGTGCGGGTCGTGCGGCAGGTGCACTACTCGACCAAGCACAACGGCAGCATCGACCTGGTCCTTTTCGTGAACGGGCTACCACTGGCGACGATCGAGTTGAAGACGGAGAACACGCAGAGCATCGAGGACGCCAAAGACCAGTATCGGGTTGCGCGACATCCCAAGGGCGAGCCGCTGCTGGGCTTCGCAAACCGGTGCCTGGTCCACTTCGCTGTCTCGAACGACCGGGTCGCGATGACAACGCGCTTGGCGGGGACGGAGACGGCATTCCTGCCGTTCGACACGGGTTCCAACGGGGGAGCCGGCAACCCCGTCGTCGAGGGCAAGGCCGCGTCGTCGTACCTGTGGGAGCGAGTCTTGCAGCGCGACTCGTGGCTGAACATCATCGGCCGGCTTCTGCACCTGGAGACCCGCACCAACATTGTCCCGATCACGGGCGCGGCGACGAAGAAGACCTCGCTGTTGTTCCCGCGGTTCCACCAGTGGGAGCTCGTAACCGAGTTGATGTCAACGGTCCGGGCTGAGGGCCCCGGGCACCGGTACCTCGTGATGCACTCGGCCGGGTCAGGCAAGACGAACTCGATCGCGTGGACCGCGCACGGTTTAGGCAAGCTCCACAGCCCGAACAACGAGCGGGTGTTCGACAGCGTCATCGTCGTCACTGACCGGACCGTCCTGGACGACCAGCTCCAGGCCGCTGTGAAGCAGATCGAGGGCGTGGACGGCACTGTCGCCACGATCAACGCTGACCAGGTCCGCAACGCCGGCGATGACATCGGGTCCAAGTCCGCGCTACTGGCCAAGGAGCTCCTCGCCGGTCGGCTAATCGTGGTCGTGACGATGCAGACGTTCCCGTTCGCGTTGACCGCGATCCGTGAGAACAAGGGCTTGGCTGGGAAGCGGTTCGCGATCATCGCGGACGAGGCGCACTCCTCCCAGACCGGCCGGACGAGCCAGAAGCTGCGGGCGGTCCTGACTACGCAAGAGCTGATCGACCTCGAGGATGGCGGCCAGATCGACACCGAGGCCATCCTCGCCGCGGAGATGGAGGCTCGCGCGGAGTCGCCGAACCTGTCGTTCTTCGCGTTCACCGCGACCCCAAAGAACAAAACCCTGGAGCTGTTCGGCCGTAAGGACGGCGACGGCCTGCCGCAGCCGTTCCATACGTACACGATGCAGCAGGCGATCGAAGAGGGGTACATCCTCGACGTCCTGAGGAACTACACGACGTACGCGACGGCGTTCCAGATCGCCGAGCGGTCCAAGAGGCGCCTCGAAGAGGTCAAGCTCGTCGACGAGAGCGAGGCCACCAAGGGCCTGATGCGGTGGGTGTCGCTGCACCCGACGAACATCGCCCAGAAGGTCCAGATCGTCGTCGAGCACTACCGCGCCAACGTGCGGCACCTGCTCGACGGGCACGCCAAGGCGATGGTCGTGACGTCGTCGCGGGAGCACGCCGTCCGATACAAGGACGCGATCGACTCCTACATCAAGTCCCGCGGCTACCCTCTCGCGACGTTGGTCGCGTTTTCCGGGTCGATCACCGTGGACGGTGTCACGTTCGCCGGGGTCGAGCCGCCCTACACAGAGCCCAGCCTGAACGCCGGGCTGCGGGGCCGGTCACTGCCGGTGGCGTTCGGCTCGGACGACTACCAGGTGCTGATCGTGGCGAACAAGTACCAGACCGGGTTCGACCAGCCGCTGCTCTGCGCGATGTACGTCGACAAGCGCCTCGACGGCGTCACCGCCGTGCAGACCCTGTCCCGCCTCAACCGCACCTACCCGGCCGCGGGCAAGGACACCACCTACGTGCTCGATTTCGTCAACAACCCTGACGACGTGCTGGCCGCGTTCAAGCCGTACTACCGGCAGGCCTCGATCGAGGCGACCACCGACCCCGACCTCGTCCACGACCTGCAGGCCAAGCTCGACGCCGCCAGCATCTACACCGCCGCCGAGGTCGAGGCGTTCATCACCGCATACCTCGAAGGCAAGCACGGCGCGGTGTCGGCACCGCTCAAGGCGGCCGGGGACCGGTTCAACGCCCGCTACGCCGCCGCCCTGGCCGGGAAGGACAACGCGACCGTCGACGAGCTCGACCTGTTCCGCAAGGACGTCGGCTCCTTCGTCCGGCTGTACGACTTCCTCTCCCAGATCGTCAACTACCAGGACACCGACCTGGAGAAGCGTTCTCTCTACCTGCGGCTGCTCCAGCGCCGGCTCACCGGCCGCGTCGTCGCCGTGGACCTGGATCTGTCCGCCGTCGAGTTGACCCGGATCAAGCAGTGGCGCAGCGGCGAGCACGAGTTGGACCTCGGTGGCGGCGAGGCACACCCCCTCAAGCCGGTCTCGGGCAGTGGCACCGGGTCAACCCATGATCCCCGGCTGGTGCGGCTGGCCGAGGTCCTGGCAAAGGTCAACGACCTTTTCGCCGGCGAGGACTTCACGCCGGCCGAGCAGCAGTCCTGGGTCGAGGGCCTGATCACGGTGCTCATGGACGATGAGATCGTCCGGCGGCAGGCCGGCGCCAACACGAAGGAGCAGTTCGTGGAGTCGCCCGACCTGTCGGAGGCCGTCACCGACGCTGTCATCGGCAACCAGTCGAGCCACAACAAGATGGTTGACGTCTTCTTCGGAGACGAACGAGTCAAGGTTCAGTTGGTCAAACTGCTTGGTGAACTGGTGCACGAGAACGTCGCAGCCGAGGCATGAACCGTGCGACGACCACTCAGCTCTGGTGCAGCCGCCGAATGGATCTGGAGCCTAGGTCGGGTCAGTCCCAGCCGCTGCATGCAGACGAAGTACAGATGGCTGCACAACGGCCAACTGTGCGCGGACTAGGTAAACGCCCGATACGCTGCGTTACAGCCCAGTCGTTTCGCATTGGTTAGGTGAACTCGGTGACGTTGACGCGCGTGCGGAAGCAAGTCCGCTTCTACGAGGTGGTGCTGCTCGACCGTCACGAAGCCGTCGTCGACATCGAACCCACCTTCTGGGTAGAGCTTTGGAAGACACTCGCGCACCTACCGCCCGCGGATCGGCTCCTTAGCCACCTCGGGTCCCGGTATGCAGGCGAACACAGGGTCGCAAAGGCTCCGGCCCAGGAGTACGTCAAGTTTGGCAAGATCAGGAATCGATCTGACTGGCCGGACACGTTCGACGCTCAGACCGTCTCCTTTGGAACCCTGATCTCCGTCGGTGGCAACGACGACGGAAGCGATCTTGGGTTGGCCGAATCCGCCTACTTGATCCACGTGCCGGGCACGAACTACGTCGCCGTGCTCGCTTCAGGTCGGGCCGTGAATCTCTCAGCACTTGAATCATGGATTACCCAGGTTGCGGGCAACATCCGCCAGGAGAACGCCCTGCAGCTCCTTCCAGTGCTTGACGAGAAGACTCTGAACAAGCTGGAACGCGCAAGCAGCGTGACGAAGGTCAATGTCCGGGTGCCGCGAGGCGTGACCCGGGCGGACCTAGCCGTCGAGGGTGAGGTTGGAAGTGCACTCGCGCAGGCGACGGCTGCGACGCTGGGCGAGATGGACGTGGAGATCACATGGACGATGGGGCGGAGCCGAGGCGTCCCGAGTCAGCCAACGGCCGCGCGCATCTTGAGGGCTCTGCGGACCATCGTGGGAGGCAAGGAGCCCGTGTCGAAGGTGTCGGCGAACCTCCTGATAGAGGATGCAGAGGGGGTTGAGCAGTCGGAGCCCGTCGACTTCATCCGCCAGCGGATCAGCTTCGCCGCACAGTTCGATGTTGATCAAGATCAGGCCGTACCCGAGGAGTCGGCGCTGCGAGGGATGCTCCGGGCCATCGACCGGTTGCGCGACGAGGTGCTTTGATGGGCGGATCGACGTGCTGAGGAGTGGGGGGCCTGATGACGACCTCGGACGTGAATGCCCCGGCAAGATCGTCCTTGCGGGGAGTCGTTAGGGATCATCCGTGGTGGTGCAACGCACTGCTACTGGTCGCGACCGGGATCCACGGCGCGGCTTCGATCAAGTGGCCATCCGCCAACGTTCTCGCCCCGCTGGCACGCTCGGACTACGCAGCGAGCGCCAACGAGCTACTCCTTGGCGTGGCGGGCCTGGCAGGGCTGGCGTCAGGTTTCGCTGGTGTGGTGATCGTCTTCGGACTGCAGAGCCCCTCGCACCGCTTCCGGCGGTTCCGATGGGCTGGCGGGCGTTCCCTACGTGCCAACTGGGGCTCAGTAATGATCACTCCGATCATCGCTGGCTTCAGCGCGGTCGTCGGGGCCATCCTTCTGGGCCTCAATCACATGTCGTCGGCAACCTGGCTGCTTGAGGCGACCCTGGTCCTCCTGGCTCACTCCTGTGCACGCCTGGCATGGTTGCTTGGCGCCCTGGCTGGCCTTGTCGCTGCCGACGATGATCACGACGAACGTGAGTCTCGAAGAGTGTCGACGAGCTCGTTGTTCGCAGGCCATCGGGACTGATCTCAACACTTGTGCCTCAGCCCAGGCTGGAATGTGCCCAGCCAACTCATCCACTGCTCATCCACAGACAGCCGCGAAGGACCGTCACTGGGCATCGCTCGTCGGTGACGGCTGGACAACCGAACGCCGCGCCACACCCGACGTCCATAACAACCTGACCTGCGGTTTTGCGGTGTCATGCCTGCTCGCGGAGGGCAAGGGATTCGAACCCCTGAGGACGGGTTGGGTACCGCCCTAACGGTTTTCAAGACCGTCGCCATCAGCCACTCGGCCAGCCCTCCATGGTGCCCAGCCATTGTGCCCGATCCCCGCGGGCGACCTGCGGCGGCACCCGAGCCGGGCGAGGGAGGGTCAGCCGCGGACCCGCTCCATCGCGTCGAACAGGTCGGCACCGGTGAGCGTCTCGATGATGTGCCCCTGGTCGGGGACCTCGGTCAGCTCGACGCGGTTCCCCATCGCTCGCAGCGCCGCGGCCGCGCGGCGGCTGCCCTCGAGCCAGCCGGAGTCGTCGGCGCCGACGAAGAACGCCGTCCCGAGGCCCTTCAACCGTGCCAGTGCGGCCGTGTCGGACTCGTCCGGCGGCATCCCCGGGAAGACGACGAGCGATCGGAAGCGGTCGGGGTGGTCCTGCGCGGCGCGGAAGGCGGACAGGCCGCCGTTGCTCACGCCGGCCAGGTCGAAGCGACCGCCTTCGGGCGGGTACGTGCGGGCGACCTCGTCGAGCAGGCCCGGCACCAGCGCTGCGGCGGTCGGCTCGTAGTACAGACCCGCGGACCCCGCGGCCGGGGAGGCCACGACCCAGTCGCGGCGCAGCGCCTCGGTCCGCCAGCTGTCCTCGACGATGCGCCGGGTGAGGTCGAGGTCCTGACCCCCGGGCGGGAAGGCTAGTAGCACCTTCCCGGGCGCTCCCGCGGCGCGCCCCTCGGGCACGACGAGGACGTACTGCACCTGGGTGCCGTCGGGAGCCCGGTACGTCCTCACCTGCGCGGCACCGTTCGACGCCGCTGCAGCAGCCGGCGACCCCGCAGCCCCGGCGCCGACCGCGCCAGACCCGCCAGACCCACCCGAGCACCCGGCGAGCAGCCCCACGACCACGAGCGCCACGACACCCCGCCTCATGGCACCTCCACTCCCGCGGCACGCACCGCACCACCACGGGACACGGCCCGCACACCGTCCTCGTTCACCCGGAGCGCCTCGGCGTCCTCCCATCGCGACGCACCAGCTGCTGAGCGTGTGCCGGCGCTGCGGGTCGTCTCGTCGGGCCGGATCGCCCTGAGCGGCGTGCCGGACGTCGCGCAGCGGCTCCGAGGGGCGCCCGCGCCGTCCGCCGAGCCCCGGCAGGCGGCGGACGACGGACACCAGAGCCACGTCCCGCCCGCGGGCTGCGGGTGGCCGCCGTCGTGCTCGCCCTCGTGATCGGGGCGGGCGCGTCCGTCGTCGTGCTGCGACCGACAGCGCGACGCCCGCGGTCAGAACCGGTCGAACTGCGACTCGTCGAACGCCGGCGCCACGGGCCGCTGCACGGGCACGGGCGGCAGCCCCCGGCCGGACGGCACCGGCCGCGCACCCGAGGCGACGACAGGCCCGGACGACGACCCGGACGACGGCCCGGCCGGCCGTGCGGCCCGCGCCGCCGGGGCGGCCCCGGTCCGGAAGAAGTGCATCATCTCCCGCAGCTTCGCGGTCTGGCCGGTCATCTGGTCCGACGTCGCGGCGAGTTCCTCGCTCGACGAGGCGTTCTGCTCGGTCACGGCGGTCATCTGCGACATCGCCCGGTTGATCTGGCCGACGCCGTTGCTCTGCTCGTGGGACGCCGCGGCGATCTCCTGGACCAGGCCCGACGTCTGCTTGATCGCGGGCACGATCTCGGCGAGCAGGGCGCCGGCGCGCTCCGCCGTCCGCACGCTGCGGGACGCCAGCTCACCGATCTGTGCCGCGGCCACCTGCGAGCGCTCGGCGAGCTTGCCGACCTCGGTCGCGACCACCGCGAACCCCTTGCCGTGCTCGCCGGCGCGCGCCGCCTCGATCGTCGCGTTGAGCGCGAGCATGTTCGTCTGGAACGCGATGTCGTCGATGATCGCGATCTTCCCCGCGATCTCCTTCATCGCCTGCACCGTCTCGTCGACGGCGGCCCCGCCCTCGGTCGCCTCGGCGGCGGCCTTCGCGGCGATCGCGTCGGTGGCCTTCGCGTTCTCGCTGTTCTGCGCGACGAACGAGCCGAGCTCCTCGACGCTGGTACTCGTCTCCTCGACGCTGGCGGCCTGCTCGGTCGCGGCCTGCGACAGCGACTGCGACGCCCCGGCGATCTGGGACGACGCGTTCGCGAGGTGGTCGGTGGCCTCCATGACCTCGGCGACGGTGCCGGCGAGCTTGCCGAGCGAGTCGTTGGCGGCCAGGCGCAGGTCCTCGAGCCGACCCGCGTAGGTGTCCGTGATCCGCTGGGTGAGGTCGCCGTCCGCCATCGCCGTGAGCACCCGCGACACCTCCGTCAGCGGGCCGATCACCGTGTCGAGGGTGTCGTTGACGCCCTCGACGACGCGCCGGAACCCGCCGTGGTGGCGGGACGCGTCGACGCGGACCTCGAGCCGGCCTTCCCGCGCCGCGGTCGACAGGATGAGCGCGTCCTCGGCGAGCGCGCGCAGGTTCATCCGCAGCTGCTCGATGGTGTCGACGACGTACGGCTTGAGGCCCGGCAGCAGCGGCAGCGGCGCGTCGAAGTCGCCGTGCGCGAACTCGCTGACGGTCCCCATCGCCGCCCGGACCGCGACGTGCGAGGCGACCATCTCGTTGAGGCCGTTGGCCAGGGTCCGGTAGTCACCCTCGAAGGCGTCGACGTCCACGTGCGTGCGCAGGGTCAGCTCCTGGTCCGCGGTGATCCGGTCGATCGAGGCGACGAGCGAGGCGATCCCCTGCCGCACCGCGGTGAGGTTCGTCGCGATGTCGCCGAACTCGTCCGTGCCGGCCGGCAGTGCCGTCCCGGCCAGGTCGCCGCGCGCGATGGCGGCGATCCCCGCGACCGTCAGCGCGACGTCCGTGCGGGTGCGCCACCACACGGCGACCGCCGTGTACACCGCGAGGGCGACCCCGGCGAGCACGAGCGCGAGCATGAGGTTGCGCTGGAACGTGAACCCGTCGAGGCGGACGACGAGCAGCGCGTCGAGCGCGCCGGTGAGGGCGGGGACGGCGGCGGCGAGCGCGGCGGCGACCGGGCCCGCGCGGTCGTCCGCGACCGGGCCGGGCGTGCTCACGGAGGCGCTCAGGCTCTCCGAGAGCGTCGTCAGCGCCGCGGCAGACGCCGTGACCGGTTCCAGGTCCCCCGCGAGCGTGGTCCGGGCGCTGTTCTCGACGGCCGTCCCGACGTCGCCGGCCAGCGCCTGGCCGGCCGCGGAGACCTGCCCGGCGAGCACCGCCTGCACGGGGACCGCTGCCGCACCGGTGGCCGTGGTCTGCGACTGGACGACGGCGACGAGCGCCTTGGGCAGCTGCACGACCATCGCGTCCATGACGTAGAACGAGTCGAGGTCCGGGTCGAGGATGAGGTTCGAGGTGTTGCCGACCTGGGTCACGAGGTCGCCGAGGGCCTTGACGACGGCGAGCCGGTCCGCGGCCGTCCACCCCGTCGGCGCGGAGACGGCGTCGGCGACCGCGGCGAGCTGCTCGCCGGCGGCGAGCTCCGGGCGCGCGTCGACGGCGGCGGTGAGCGCAGCGAGGTCCGGGCGCTCGCCGGCCGCGACGGCGGCCATCTGCTGGAGCGCGGGCTCGAGGACGACGACGCCGACCCGCTCGGCCGCGCTGAAGCCGATCTGGCCGTTCACGGCGCCCGCGAACGCCCAGGTCGCGACCAGGGTCGGGAGCAGGAGCAGGGCCACGAGCGTGCTCAGGCGCAGGCTCGTGCGCAGCGAGCCGACGACCCGCAGACCCGGTCGCAGCACCGCCGGTGGTGCGGAGGGGCCGCTCGGGGCGCCGGTCGTCGTCATCCTCGCTAGATCGGCACCCGGGCGCCCGGGTTGAGCGCCGGACGACGCCGTCAGCCTGCCGGGTGCTGCACCACCGTGTCCGACCCGGGGAAGTACAGGCCCTCGTGGCCGTCCTCCCAGCGGACGACGAACGGCGGCTCACCGTCGTGGCCGCGGACCTCGATCACCTCACCGTCGCGTACCGGGCCGTCCACGTGCGCCGACCTCACGACCAAGCGGTCGCCGACTGCTGCCTTCACCGCGATCACCTCCGCGTGGAGCGTCAGGCTGCCATTCGACTCCCGCCCCACGGACGGCGCAACCGACCGGACGTCCCGGGTGACGGCCGGTCACGAGCCACCCAGCCGCCGGTGTCCCGGGAGCACGGCCCACAGCAGGAGGATGAGCGTGCCGACGGCGGCCGCGCAGACGACCGCCGACGTGCGGCTGATCGCGAGGTCGACGACGAGCAGGATCGACGTGACGACACCGGCCGCGAGGAAGAGCAGCCCCAGCTGCGCCAACCGGTTGGCGGCGAGCACGACCTCGTCCTTCATCTGCTGCCGGAACAGCACGCGGTGCCAGGCGACCGGTGCGATGGTGAACGCGCTCGCCGTCGCGAGCAGCAGGATGTCCGTGACGAGCAGGTACTTCTGGACGGCGTCGAACCGGGAGAACCGTTGCTGCATCGGCATCGTCAGGAGGAATCCGAAGAGGATCTGGACCCCGGTCTGGCTGACCCTCAGCTCCTGGAGGATGTCGCCGAAGTTGCGGTCGGCGCGCTCGTCCTCGGTCTCCCCGGGTCGCCCGCTCGTCATGCGGCAGATGCTGCCCCGGAGCGCGGCAGTGCACACCTGCACCCGGTACGCGTGGGCGAACGGTCCGGGCGGCGTCCGGGCGGCGCCCGGAGAGCGGCTACCTCAGGGTGACCGTCGCGAGCACGCCCCGGTGGTCCGTGCCGGGGACGGTGACCGTCGAGACGTCCGACGCCGCAAGGGTTCTCGTCGTGACGAGCACGTGGTCGAGCCGCATGACCGGCGGGAACGACCGGTCGGCCGGCCACGTGAGCCCGGGCCAGGCACCGCCCGTCACCCCGGCCGCGTCGGCGGCGTCCGTGAGACCGGTACCGAGCAGCGCACGGAACGGCGCGTGGTCGAGCGTCGCGTTGTAGTCGCCGCCGAGGATCTGCGGCTCGGCACCGGCGGCCCGCACGGCGTCCGCGAACAGGCCGAGGTCCCGCTCCCACCAGACCGGCTGCAGCGGCGGGTGCGGGTGCGCCGCGGTGACGACGACGGTGCGCCCGGGTGCGACGGTGAGCCGGGCGCGCGGCGCGCGGAACGTCGTCCCGGCGACCGGGTCGAGCGGTTCGGCGGGCAACCGGGTCCACAGGCCCGACCCGCTCGCCCCGCCCTCGGCAGCGAGGGTCGAGGCCGGCAGCACGGTCTCCAGCCCGGCCGCGCGCAGACCAGACACCGCGCCGGGGGTCAGCTCGACCGCGAGGAGCACGTCGACCCGCTCGCGGCGGACGACGTCCACGACCACGGCCGGGTCCGCCTCACCGAACTCGAGGTTGAGGGCGAGCACCCGGACCGTCTCGGGCACGAGGGTCACCCCGCCGGGGCCCGAGGCACCGGCCACCGGGGCACCACGGTCCGGGACCACGGACGGCGCGACCCACGCCGTGTGCACCCCGAGCGTCACGACCGCCAGGCCCGCGACGATCGTCGCGGCCAGCCGCCGTCCGGACGCCCGGCCGGGCCGCAGGGCCACGGCCGCGAGCAGCACCGCGACGGCGAGCACGGGGAGCGTCCACGGCACGAGCGCGGCGAGCAGCGCCCGGTACGGGCCGCCCGTGCCGCCGCGCAGACGTTCGACGGTGACGGGCAGGCTGCCCAGCCAGCCGAGGGCGGCGAGCACGAGCGCGGTGCGGCGGGCGAGAACGACCCCGCCCGCGCGGGCCGGTCGGTTCACTGGCCTGCGCGGGCGGGGGTCATGCACGGTGGTCGGTCAGTCCATGAGGTCGGAGTAGAGGATCGTCGACAGGTAGCGCTCGCCGAACGACGGGATGATCACGACGATGAGCTTGCCGGCGTTCTCCGGCCGCTTCGCGAGCTGCGTGGCACCCCAGAGCGCGGCACCGGACGAGATGCCGACGAGCAGCCCCTCCTCCTTGGCGGCGCGACGGGCGTACGCGACGGCCTCCTCGGTGGGGGCGTCGAGGACCTCGTCGTAGACGGTCCGGTCGAGGATCTCCGGCACGAAGTTCGCGCCGATGCCCTGGATCGGGTGGCCCGCCGGCTGCCCGCCGTTG
Organism: Actinomycetota bacterium; assembly: GCA_016213575.1. Classification (GTDB taxonomy): domain Bacteria; phylum Actinomycetota; class Actinomycetes; order Actinomycetales; family Kineosporiaceae; genus R-H-3. Next base: position 20,214 of record JACRAB010000244.1, on the reverse strand, counting down.
AGGATCGGCGACGCGAGCGGCTCGACCGCGACGACCTGCACGCCGGGCTTGCGCGCCTTGAGTACCTGGCCGACACCGGTCAGGGTGCCGCCGGTGCCGATGCCCGCGACGAAGATGTCGACCTTGCCGTCGGTGTCGGCCCAGATCTCCTCGGCCGTCGTCGTCCGGTGGATCTCGGGGTTCGCGGCGTTCGCGAACTGGCGCACGAGCACGGCGCCCTGCTCGCGGCCGATCTCCTCGGCCTTCGCGACGGCGCCCTTCATGCCCTCGGGGGCCGGCGTGAGGACGAGCTCGGCGCCGTAGGCGCGCAGCAGCGCGCGACGCTCCTTGCTCATCGACTCGGGCATCGTGAGGACGACCTTGTAGCCGCGCGCCGCACCGACCATGGCGAGCGCGATGCCGGTGTTGCCGGACGTCGCCTCGACGATCGTGCCGCCGGGCTTGAGCTCGCCGGACGCCTCGGCCGCGTCGATCATCGAGGCGCCGATGCGGTCCTTGACGCTGCTCGACGGGTTGTAGAACTCGAGCTTGCCCACGACGGTCGCCTCGGCGCCGTCCGTGATCCGGTTGAGCCTGACGAGCGGGGTCCGCCCGATGAGCTGGGTGACGTCGTCGTAGATCGGCATCGATGCTTCTCCGCTTGTGGTCGACGGCCGGGCGGTCCAGCCCGGACGAGTGAGGACGGGGCCAGGGCGGGCACCCCGGTGGGCAGGGGTCCGCCCTGTGAACCTACTCCGCGAGCGCCTTGTTCCCGCAGTTCAGGCGCACATCGTCCACAATATGGACCGACGTGGTGAAGATGCACCCGTTCGGCGGACACGGCCCGTGCGCTTGCCGGGCCGACCCGATAAGCGGACGACGCACCACCCCGGCCGCTGCCACGATCGAGCCGTGCTCCTGACGATCACCGCCTCCGCGAACGAGGCGCTCTCGGACGCGACGGACCTCGGCTACCTGCTGCACAAGCACCCGGGGCGGGCGCAGTCGTTCGGGGTCGCCTCGGGGACGGCGCACGTCGTGTACCCGGACGCCGGCCCGGCCCGCTGCACGGCGGCTCTCGTGCTCGAGGTGGACCCGGTCGCCCTCGTGCGCGGCCGGCCCGGCTCGGGCCGGCGCCGCTCCGCCCCGGGCGGCGACGGCACCCTCGCCCAGTACGTCAACGACCGGCCGTACGCGGCCGGCTCGCTCCTGGCGGTCGCGCTCGGGCAGGTCTTCCGGACGGCGCTCGCGGGGCGCTGCGACCTGCGCCCGGACGCCGCGGCGGCGCCGCTCGCGCTCGAGGTCACCGTGCCGGTCGTGCCGTGCCGCGGCGGGGCCGACCTCGCGGAGCGGCTCTTCGCCCCGCTCGGCTGGGCCGTCGAGGCCGACCCGCTCCCGCTCGACGAGGAGTTCCCCGAGTGGGGCGACTCCCGGTACGTCGCACTGCGGCTCACCGGCACCGTCCGGCTCGCGGAGGCCCTCAACCACCTCTACGTGCTCCTGCCGGTGCTCGACGACGCGAAGCACTACTGGGTCGCGGCCGACGAGGTCGACAAGCTCGTGCGGGCCGGGGCCGGGTGGCTCGCGACGCACCCCGAGCGCGGCCTCGTCACCCGCCGGTACCTGCGCCGCCGGCACGCGTTCGTCCGGACGGCGCTGCAGCAGCTCGCGATCGAACGGCTCGCCGACGCCGACGACACGGACGTGGACGACGTCGACAACGCCGTCCCGGTCGAGGAGGTGACGTCGGCCGAGGAGATGACGGCGAGCGAGAACGTGACGGCGGGCGAGGGGGCGACGACCGAGGACGGCACGGCCGGGGAGGCCCCCGACACCGAGCCGGGGCCGCTGCCGCTGGCCAAGCAGCGGATCGCGGCGGTGGTCGACGCGCTGCGGACGGCGGGTGCGTCGTCCGTGCTCGACCTCGGCTGCGGCGAAGGGGCGCTGCTGGCCGCCCTGCTCGCCGACCGGTCGTTCACCCGGGTCGTCGGTGCCGACGTCTCGTACCGCGCGCTGCAGGTCGCCGCGCGCCGGCTCCGGCTCGACCGGATGCCTGAGCGCACCCGGGACCGGCTCGAGCTCGTGCAGACGGCGCTCACCTACCGGGACGCACGGCTCGCCGGGTTCGACGCGGCCGTCCTCATGGAGGTCGTCGAGCACGTCGACCCGCCGCGGCTGCCTGCTCTGGAGGCCGCCGTCTTCGGTGCCGCACGACCGCGCACGGTCGTCGTCACGACGCCGAACGTCGAGTGGAACGTCCGGTACGGGCTCGGGCCGGGCAACCTGCGGCACCGGGACCACCGGTTCGAGTGGACCCGCGAGGAGTTCCGGGCCTGGGCGGACGGCGTGGCGCAGCGGCACGGGTACGCCGTGACGGTCACCGGGATCGGCCAGGACGACGAGGAGCTCGGCCGCCCGACGCAGCTGGGGGTGTTCGCACGATGAGCGAGGAGACAGCGGAGGCGGTGGGGAAGATGCTCGAGATCCCCCGGGTGGCGCTCGTCGTCCTCGTCGGCGCGTCCGGCTCCGGGAAGTCGACGTTCGCGGCGCGCTGCTTCGCGCCGACGCAGGTGCTGTCGAGCGACCACTACCGGGGGGTCGTCGCGGACGACGAGAACGACCAGACCGCGTCGACGGACGCCTTCGAGGCGCTGCACCACGTCGTCGGGATCCGGCTGCGGCGCGGGCTGCTCACGGTCGTCGACGCGACGAACGTGCAGGAGCACGCGCGCGCGAGCCTGGTGAAGCTGGCGCGCGAGCACGACGTCCTGCCGGTCGCCGTCGTCCTCGACGTGCCGGCCGCGGAATGCGTGCGCCGCAACGAGTCCCGACCGGACCGCGACTTCGGCGCGCACGTCGTCACGCGGCACGCGGCCGCGCTGCGCCGCAGCCTGCCGCGACTGCAGCGCGAGGGGTTTCGGATCGTCCACGTGCTCCGTGGCGCCGGCGAGGTCGCGGCGGCGCACGTGCGGTTCACCCGGATGCTCAACGACCACCGCGAGCTCACCGGTCCGTTCGACGTCGTCGGTGACGTCCACGGCTGCCGCGGCGAGCTCGAGACGCTGCTGACGACGCTGGGGTACGCGCTGCGCCGGGACGACGAGGGCCGGGCCGTCGGGGCGACCCCGCCCGCCGGGCGGACCGCGGTGTTCGTCGGCGACCTCGTCGACCGCGGCCCGGACACCCCGGGCGTGCTGCGGCTCGTCATGGGCATGGTGGCCGCGGGCGAGGCGCTCTGCGTGCCCGGCAACCACGAGAACAAGCTCATCCGCGCGCTGCGCGGGCGCAACGTCAAGGTGTCGCACGGGCTCGCCGAGTCGCTCGAGCAGCTCGGCCGCGAGACGCCGGAGTTCCGGGCCGAGGCCGAGGCGTTCATGGACGGGCTCGTGTCGCACCTCGTGCTCGACGAGGGCCGTCTCGTCGTCTCGCACGCGGGGCTCAAGGAGGCGTATCACGGGCGGGCGTCCGGGCGGGTGCGCTCGTTCGCGCTCTACGGCGACACCACGGGCGAGACCGACGAGTACGGCCTGCCGGTGCGGTACCCGTGGGCGCAGGAGTACCGCGGCCGGGCCATGGTGCTCTACGGCCACACCCCGACCGCGACGCCGGAGTGGGTCAACAACACCCTGTGCCTCGACACCGGGTGCGTCTTCGGTGGTGCGCTGACGGCGCTGCGCTACCCGGAGCGGGAGATCGTCTCGGTGCCCGCCGAGCGCGAGTGGTACGCCCCGGTCCGCCCGCTCGCCGCGGACCAGGAGGCGCTTGCTGGAGGCTTCGCGCTGCCATCACCAGCGAGCCACGGTCAGGGCGCCGGGCCGCGGCACGGGGACGGGCTCGAGCTCACCGACGTCCTGCCCGACGGTCCGGTGCGCGTGCTCGAGACGGCGCACCACGGGCGGGTGTCCGTGCGGGCGGAGAACGCCGCTGCGGCGCTCGAGGTCATGAGCCGGTTCGCGATCGACCCGCGACCGCTGCTCTACCTGCCGCCGACGATGGCGCCGTGCGCGACGTCGACGCTGCCGGACGTGCTCGAGCACCCGGCCGAGGCGTTCGCTGCCTACGCCGACGACGGGGTCGTCGACGTCGTGTGCGAGGAGAAGCACATGGGGTCGCGGGCCGTCGTGCTCCTGTGCCGGACGCCGGAGGTCGCGCGGCGGCGGTTCGGGCTGGGCGGGGTGCCGGACGACGGGACGGACGGCGGGACGGACGGAGCGCTCAACGGCGCAGCGGCAGGAGCGGTCTGGACCCGGACCGGCCGCGCGTTCCTCGACGACGCCCTCACGGCCGCCCTCGTCGACCGGCTGCGCGCCGCCGCCGACGCGGCCGGGCTCTGGACGGCGGCCGGTGCGGGCGACGACGCCGCCGACTGGGTGCTGCTCGACTGCGAGGTCATGCCGTGGTCGGCGAAGGCCGTCGAGCTGCTGCGGCGGCAGTACGCCGCCGTCGGCGCGGCCGGGAGGGCGGCCCTGCCGGCCGCGCGCGACGTGCTCGGATCCGTTGCGGCCCGGGGGATCGACGTCGGCGACCTGCTCGCCCGGACACAGGCGCGCCGCACGGACGTCGACGCGTTCACCGCTGCCTACCGGCGGTACTGCTGGCCGACGGACGGGCTGTCGGGGCTGCGCGTCGCACCGTTCCAGGTGCTCGCCGCCGGCCTCGCCGACGAGACGGCGGCCCCGCCGGCGCGGGCGTTCCACACCCGGGACCACCTGTGGCACCTCGGGATCGCCGACGCGCTCGTCGCCGCCGACCCGGGGCTCGTCGCCCCGACACGGCGGCTCGTCGTCCGCACGGACGACGCCACGTCGGTCGCGGCGGGTGTCGCCTGGTGGGAGGAGCTCACCGGCGCCGGCGGCGAAGGGATGGTCGTCAAGCCGGTCGCGAACCTCGTCCGCGGCCCGAAGGGGATCGTCCAGCCGGGGGTCAAGGTCCGCGGCCGGGAGTACCTGCGGATCATCTATGGCCCGGAGTACACCGAGCCGGCGAACCTCGACCGGCTGCGACGGCGGAGTCTGGGGCACAAGCGCTCCCTCGCACTGAGGGAGTACGCCCTCGGTCTGGAGGCGCTGGAGCGGACGGCGCGCGGAGAGCCGCTGTGGCGGGTCCACGAGTGCGTCTTCGCGGTGCTCGCGTGCGAGTCGGAGCCGGTCGACCCGCGGCTGTGACGGTGCGTCGCCCGGGCGGCCCTCCCGGGCGGTTCGGCCGGGTCAGTCCGGGCGGCGCGGTCCCGCGGAGAGCACCCGCGGGCCGAGCAGCTCGCACACGAGGAGCGCGACCTCGACGTCGAGCCGGCCCTCGGCGATCGGCAGGCCGCGCAGCTCCTCGGCGCGCTGCACGCGGTAGTGCACGGTGTTCTTGTGCACGTGCAGCAGGGCCGCGGCCGCGGTGTAGCTGCCGCCGCACGTGAGCAGCGCGCGCACCGTCTGCCGCAGCCGCGCCGTGCCCTCGTCGTCCTCGGCGAGGTCGCCGAGGACCCGCCGCACCCATGCCCGCAGCACCGTCGGGTGGTCGGTGAGCAGCGCCGCGACCGCGACGTCGTCGAACCGGACGACCCGGCCGTGCGCGGCCGGTGCGGCCTGGACGACCGCCCGCGCCCGCAGCGCCTCGCGGTGGGTCTGCCGGAACCCGGCGAGGCCGCACGCCGGTGACCCGAGCGTGACCCGGATCGGGCTGACCGCGGCCAGCTTCCGGCCGAGCGCCTCGACGTCGACGGCCGCCCGGGCCGGCGACGTCACCCACGCCCACAGCGTCACGTCGTCGACGACGACGGTCTCGACGGTGCGCCCCAGGGAGTCGGCGAGCACCCGCCGCGCGGCCTGGAGGCTCGCGACCGGGTCGCCCGTCGTGTCGTCGACCCAGGCGACGGCCCCGATGTGCCAGCCGTCGAGGGCGACGTCGATGAGGTCCTGCGCGGAGCGCGTGCTCAGCGACTCGTTGTCGAGCACGATCCGCAGCTGGGCGATCCGGGCGGCGTCGGTGCGGCTGTCCCAGCGCCGGCGCTCGGACTCGTAGATCTCGACGAGCGACTCGGCGACCCTGTCGATGTAGACGTCGGTGCGCAGCACGAGGTGGTTGCCGGCGTCCGCGAGCTGCGGGCCGGACGTCGTCACCTCGGCGAGTGCCGCCAGACCCCACCGGGTGAACATGTTGTGCCCGATCCGGTAGGCCCGGAGCAGCCCCTCGAGCGAGAGGCCGTGCTGGGCGAAGCGCCGGGCGTACTCCGCGGCCGCCGGCGGCACGGTGATGTCGCTCTCGGCGATCTTGTGCGCGAGGAGGGCGATGATCGCCTCGACGTTCGCCGTTGTGCTCGCGACCATGAGCCGCCGGACGGCGTCGTCGTGCTGGAACTCGGGGATGACCTCGACGAAGTGGGCGGTCATCTCGGGCACGAGGGACTCCAGCCGGGCCTCGATGAGGCGGGCGGCGTCGGCGACGAGCTCCTCGGTGAGCACGGTCGCCGACTCTATCCGCGCCCCGGGACCTTCGACCCTGGTGCGCGGGCACAGTCACCCGGGCGGACTTCGTGACCGCAGTCCATGGCGTAGGTCACAGCGGGCCGGTGATCCTCGCTGGGACGGCAGCGGTGATCGACCGCGCCACGACGAGCGACGGAGCGTGCGATGCCCATGCCACTGCCTGCGCTTGCGGGGCTGCCCACCGTCCGGGCGCGCCGCGACCCGGCGGGCGGCTGCATCGCGGACGACGCGCTGGCCCTGGACAACGCGGCGTTCGCCGGCGCCGTCCGGAACGCCGCCACGCACCTCGCCGCAGCCGGCGTCGGGCCCGGTGACATGGTCGCGGTCGTCCTGCCGAACCGGGTCGAGCTCGTCGTCACGCTCTTCGCCGCCTGGCACCTCGGCGCCTGCGTCACCCCGGTCAACCCTGCCCTGACACCGACCGAGGCCGGGTACCAGCTCGACGACAGCGGCGCGAAGGTCGTCGTCGCCGACCCGGCCGCGACCCCCGCGGCGACCCTCGACGTCGCCGGGCTCCTCACGGCCCCGGCCGACCCGGGACACGTTCCCGCGGAACCGGTGGCGCGCAGCGACGACCTCGCGCTCGTCATCTACACGAGCGGGACGACGGGTCGCCCCAAGGGCGTCATGCTCGATCACGCGAACATCGAGGCGATGTGCCGCGGCATCGTCGCCGGTATCGGTCTCGACGCCGGGGACCACTCGCTGCTCGTGCTGCCGCTGTTCCATGTCAACGGGATCACGGTGGGCGTTCTCTCGCCGCTGCTCGCCGGCGGCCGGGCGACGATCGCCGGCCGGTTCCGCCCGGACACGTTCTTCGCCGACGTCGAGCGGGTGCGCCCGACGTACTTCTCCGCCGTGCCGGCGATCTACGTGCTGCTGGCGAACCTGCCGGCGGACGTCACGCCGGACACGTCGTCGCTGCGCCGCGTCATCTGCGGCGCAGCCCCGATGCCCGCGGCCGCGATCCATGCGTTCCAGGACCGGTTCGGCGTGCCGATCGTCGAGGGCTACGGCCTGTCCGAAGGCACCTGCGCGTCGACGCTCAACCCGCCGGACGGTGTCCGCAAGCCAGGGACGGTCGGGCTGCCGCTGCCCGGCCAGCAGGTCCTGCTCCGCCACGAGGACGGCACGATCGACCGGGAGGGCACCGGCGAGGTCGTCATCTCCGGGCCGACCGTCATGCGCGGCTACCTCGGGCGGCCCGAGGACACCGCCGCGACGGTCGTCGACGGCTGGCTGCGCACCGGGGACGTCGGCCGCTTCGACGAGGACGGCTACCTCGTCCTCGTCGACCGGATCAAGGACATGATCATCCGCGGCGGGGAGAACATCTACCCCAAGGAGATCGAGAACGCGCTCCACACCCACCCGGACGTCGTCGAGGCCGCCGTCGTCGGCGCCCCGGACGCCGTCCTCGGCGAGGTGCCCGTCGCGTTCGTCGCGGTCCGGCCCGGCTCCGGGACGACCGGCGACGACCTGCTCGCGCACTGCGCGACCCGGCTGGCCCGGATGAAGCTTCCGACCCGGGTGGACCTCGTGGACGCCCTCCCGAAGAACCCCGTCGGGAAGATCGACAAGCCGACCCTGCGCCGGGGGCTCGCCCCGGCGGGCTGACCCGCACCCACCGACACCTCGCGGCCGCCCGGCCGCGAGGGGCGCCAGCACGCCCGCACGACAACGCCTCCCTCCCCCACCACGAAGGGCACGCCATGGGCTTCAAGACCGGGGACTTCCCACCCGTCGACCTCGAGACGTTCCTCGACAAGCCGCTCATGGAGCGGACGAAGACCCTCGCCCTGCACTGGGTCGAGTACGGCTTCGGGACGCCGAAGATGATCCACGTGACGTACCTCGTGAAGATCGTCGTGCTGTGGCTCGTCGCCGGCTTCTCGCTCGCGACGTGGACCAGCGGCGTCGGCCCGGCGTGGGACGTCTCCGGGTGGTGGGCCGAGCCCGTCGTCTGGCAGAAGATGGTCGCCTGGACGATGTTCCTCGAGGCGCTCGGCATCGCCGGCTCCTGGGGGCCGCTCGCCGGCAAGTTCAGGCCCATGACGGGCGGCGTGCTCTTCTACGCCCGCCCCGGCACGATCCGGCTGCGCCCGTGGAAGGCGGTTCCCGGGACGAACGGCGACACCCGGACGCTCTTCGACGTCGCGGTGTACCTGGGCTTCCTCGGCGCGCTCCTGGCGCTCGTCGTGCTGCCGGGCCGGGTCACCGACTCGCTCGCGAAGGCCCTGCCGGGCAACGAGTCCGGGCTCGTCAGCCCGACCGTCTCGCTCGTCGCGCTCGCGCTGCTCGTCGTCCTCGGGCTGCGGGACAAGACCGCGTTCCTCACCGCGCGGGCCGAGCAGTACGGCCCGGCGCTGCTGTTCTTCGGCACGCTCGGGTTCGTCGACATGATCGTCGCCGCCAAGCTGCTCATCGTCGTCGTGTGGATGGGTGCCGGGGTCTCCAAGCTCGGCCACCACTTCACGAACGTCGTCCCGCCGATGCTCTCCAACAGCCCGTGCCTGCCGTTCCTCGGGTTCAAGCGGAGCCTGTACCGGAACTTCCCGCAGGACCTGCGGCCCTCGTGGATCGCCTCGGGGTTCGCGCACGTCGGCGGCACCGTCGTCGAGCTCGTGCTGCCGCTCGTGCTGCTCCTCTCGACGAACCGGACGATCACCCTGCTCGCCGTGACCGGGATGGTGGTCTTCCACTTCTTCATCATCGGCGCGTTCGCCCTCGCGGTGCCGCAGGAGTGGAACCTGCAGTTCGCGTTCACGACGGTCGTGCTCTTCGCGGGCTTCCCCGCGGGCGAGGGCTACGGTGTCGGGGACATGTCCTCGCCGCTCCTGCTCGCAGCGCTCGTCGCCGGGCTGCTCTTCTTCCCCGTGCTCGGCAACCTGCGCCCCGACCTGGTGTCGTTCCTGCCCTCGATGCGGCAGTACGCGGGCAACTGGGCCTCGGCGACGTGGGCGTTCGCCCCGGGGGCGGAGGAGAAGCTCAACACCCTCGCGCACCGGCCGACGAAGAACCAGGTCGACCAGCTCCAGGCGATGGGCTACCCGTTGCCGGTCGCCGAGGTGACCATGCAGCAGACGCTCGGCTGGCGCACGATGCACAGCCAGGGCCGCGGCCTGTTCTCGGTGCTGCTGTCGCGGGTGCCGGACATCGAGAGCCGGACCGTCCGCGAGGCCGAGTTCGCCTGCAACTCGTTGCTGGGCTTCAACTTCGGTGACGGTCACCTGCACGACGAGGACCTGCTCAAGGCGCTGCAGAAGCGGATCGGGTTCGAGCCCGGCGAGTTCCTCGTCGTCTGGGTGGAGTCGCAGCCGATCCACAGGCGGACCCAGGAGTGGAAGCTCGTCGACGTCGCGACCGGGGTCGTCGAGCGCGGCACCTGGGACGTCGAGGAGTGCGTCCGCACGCAGCCGTGGCTGCCCGACGGGCCCGTCACGCTGACCTCGACGTGGACGCGGGAGAAGGACGGCGCCCTGCCGTGGGTTTCCGGCCCCGCCCGGACGCAGACGAAGACGCCTGCGTGAGCACAGCACTGGTCGTCGGCGGCGGGCCCAACGGGCTCGCCGCCGCGGCGCTGCTCGCGAGCGAGGGCGTCGACGTGACCCTCCTCGAGGCCGCCGACGAGGTCGGCGGCGGCACCCGGTCGTGGGAGGGCCTCGTGCCCGGGATGCTCCACGACCACTGCTCGGCGATCCACCCGATGGCCGTCGGGTCACCGGTCTTCGAGCGGCTCGACCTCGCCTCCCACGGCCTGTCGTGGCGGTCCGCCCCGGTCGACTGCGTCCACGTGCTCGACGGAGGCCGTGCCGGCGTCCTCCTGACCGACGTCGAGGAGACCGCCGCCGGGCTCGGACCGGACGGCGGCACGTGGCGCCGGTTGTTCGCCGGGCCGGCCGCCCGGTACGACGCGCTCGCCGAGGACATCCTCGGGCCGCTGCTCGGCGTCCCCCGGCACCCGTTGCTGCTCAGCAGGTTCGGCGCCCCGACCCTTCTCCCCGCGACCGTGCTCGCCCGGCTGTTCCGCACCGACGAGGCCCGCGCCCTGTGGGCGGGCGCCGCCGCGCACGCCTTCACCCGGCTGGACCGCCCGCTCAGCTCGGCGATCGGGCTGGGCATCCTCACCGCCGGGCACCGGCACGGCTGGGCGGTCGCCGCCGGCGGCTCCCGGTCCATCGCCCGCGCACTCACGGCGTCCCTGACCGCGCACGGCGGCCGCGTCGAGACCGGCGTCCGGGTCCGCTCGTCGGCCGACCTCCCGCCGGCCGACGTGACCCTCTTCGACCTCGACCCGCCCCAGGTCGCGGCGATCCTCGGCGACCGGCTGCCCGCCCGGGTCGCACGCGCGTACCGCCGGTTCCGCCGCGGGCCGGGCGCGTTCAAGGTCGACCTCGCCGTCGAGGGCGGCGTGCCCTGGACGGCGGACGCGGCGCGCCGGTCGGGCACCGTGCACGCCGGCGGCACCGTGGCCGAGGTGGCCGCCGCCGAGCGGGACGTCGTCCGGGGCCGGATGCCGCAGCGCCCGTTCGTGCTCGTCGGGCAGCAGTACCTCGCCGACCCGCAGCGCTCCGCCGGTGACGTCCACCCGGTCTGGGCCTACGCCCACGTGCCGCACGGCTACGACGGCGACGCGACGGACGCCGTCCTCGCCCAGCTCGAGCGCTTCGCCCCCGGCCTGCGCGAGCGCGTCGTCGCGCTGCGGGTGACCCGGCCGGCCGACTTCGCCGCGTGGAACCCGAACTTCGCCGGCGGCGACATCCTCACCGGTCGCAAGGACGTCCGGCAGCTCCTGCTCGGCGCCCGCGGTGGTCTCGCCGCGCTCGCACCGTACGACGTCGGGGTTCCGGGGATGTTCCTCTGCTCGGCGGCGACCCCGCCGGGCCCGGGCGCGCACGGGATGTGCGGGTCGCACGCGGCGCAGCGCGCACTGCGGCATCTCCGGTCACGATGAGACGCCTTGCGGCGGAACGGGTCAGACCCGTTCGCTCGTGACCTCGACCGCCACGGGCCGCAACGGCGACAGCACCGGCCACTCCGGCCGGCCGCTCACCTGGGCCACCCAGCCGCTCGCGGCGCGCTCGCCGTCCTGCACCCACGACGACTCGAAGCGGCCGAGCGCGGTGAGCGTCGGGTCGACGTCGTAGGTCAGCCGGACGTCGAGCTGGAGGTACTCGTCGTGCCCGACGAGCGAGATCTCGCCCGGCGCCGCGACGACCTGGCGGCTCAGCACGAGGCAGAACTGCGAGCGGCCGCCACGGTGGTAGGTGCCCCACTGGTAGAGCAGGGCGTCGGCCTCGAGCCCGTCGGCGGCGCGCATCCGCACGGCGGCGAAGTCCGCGAACGTCTCCCAGGCCGTCCAGGCGGTGAACCGGTCCGTCGTCAGGCCGCGCGCCCGGACGCACCCGGCGAAGACGCCGGCGAGGTCCGCGGGGGTGCGCACCGTCGCGCTCGAGACGGTGCTCGTCGGCGTCCGGGTGCTCACGGGGGCGACGCTACTGGACGGCACCCCGCCCGGAGCGCAGTTGAGGGCTTTGCGCGGCGCCGCGCGCGGCGTCCGCGGCGCTCACGCCGTCCGTCGCCAGCCAGTCGAGGACGACGTCACGCGTCCAGTCCGGTGCCTCGAGCTGGGGGACGTGGCCGATGTCGTGCGCGACCTCGAACCGCCACGCGGGGTTGGCCTTCGCGGCGGCCCGGGCCGAGGCGATGGAGACGAGCCGGTCCCGGTCGCCGTGGATGAGCAGGACCGGACCGGTGTAGCGGCGCAGCATCGCCGTGTGGGCCCGGCGGCGGGCGAGCAACCAGACGAGCGAGCGGGTCGCGGTGACGAACTCCGCCTCCATCTCGGCGTACTGCTTGCGGGTCTTGGCGAGGTGGATGTGCTCGCGCAGCACCGCCTTGGGCACCCGGGAGGGGTCGACGCAGCACAGTCGGAGGGTGTCCATCGCGAGCTGCTCGGCGGTGCGCACCCGCTTGCGGCCCGCGATGACGGCCTTGCCGAGGCCCGGGGTGAAGTACGCGGCGAACATGCCGGTCGTCAGCGGGTCCGGCTTGGCCCGCAACGACACGGGCAGCGCCGGGTCGACGAGCACGAGACCGGCGACGAGGTCAGGGCGCTGCGCCGCGACGAGGTTGCTGATGAGGCCGCCCATCGAGTTGCCGACGAGCACCGCGGGAGCGCCGGCGACCTCCTCGAGGAACCGGACGACGAGCCGGGCGTTCGCCTGGACGGACGTCGACCGGCCGGCGCCCGGGGTGTGCCCGAACCCGGCGAGGTCGAGCGCGACGACCCGGCAGGTCTTCGCGAGGTCGGGGGCGACCGCCGCCCAGTTGACGTGCGAGCCGCCGAGGCCGTGGACGCAGACGAGGAGCGGGCCGTCGTCCGGGCCGCCGAAGTCGATCCAGTGCACCGGTCCGTCGAGGTCGACCCACTGGGACGTCGGCAGCTCCGCGTTCATCCCGTCAGCGTGCGTCCGGGCCTGGTGGGTGTCAATCGAGAGCGCGGCCTCACGCGCCTCCCGGGCCGCGGCGTCCGCACGGCGGGACGCCGGGTGCCAGGTACGTCACATCGGGCGTACGGTCGCGGCCATGGAACAGCTCACGGGACTGGACGCCGCGTTCCTCGCCCTGGACACCCCGCGGACGACGGGACACGTCGGCAGCATCCAGGTCGTCGAGGCCCTGGACGCGGCGGGCGAGCGGGTGACCCTCGACCGGCTGACCGCCGTCGTCGGCGACCGGCTGCACCTCGTGCCGCCGATGCGGCGCAAGATCGTCGAGGTGCCGCTCGGCCTCGGGCAGCCGTTCTGGGTCGAGGACGCCGACTTCGACCTCGAGTTCCACGTCCGCGAGCTCGCCCTCCCGACGCCCGGCAGCATGCACCAGCTCACCGAGCAGGTCGCCCGGATCCACGCCCGGACCCTCGACCGGTCCCGCCCGCTGTGGGAGATCTACCTCATCCACGGGCTCGAGGGGGACCGGGCGGCGATCTACTCCAAGGTCCACCACGCGATGATCGACGGCGTCGGCGGGCAGGAGATCGCCGCCGCGCTGCTCGACCTGAGCCCCGAGGGCCGAGAGATCCCGCCGGCCCCGCCGTGGGACCCGGACCCGGCACCCGGTTCGCTGACGCTGCTCGCGAAGGCTGCGGCGTCCCTGGCCGCCGTCCCCACGACGGCCGGCCGGTTCGCGGCCGACGTCGCGCGCTCGGCTCCCGCGCTGCTGTCCATCGCGCTGCCGCGGCTGCCCGGCGTCGACCTCGTGTCCTCGGTCGCGAACCGGCTCGCCGAGGAGGCCTCGGGCTCCGGGCTCGGTGCGGTCCTGCCGGGAGGCCTCGGGATCGGGGACGGCGGCCTGCTCGAGCACGTCCCCGGCCGCGCGCCCGCGACCCCGTTCAACCGCAACGTGTCCGCGCACCGCCGGATCGCGCTGCGCTCGGTGCCGCTCGACGTCGTCAAGGCCGTGAAGTCCGCGGCGGGGATGACCGTCAACGACGTCGTCCTCGCGATGTGCGCCGGCGCCCTGCGGCGCTGGCTGTCGACCCACGACGCGCTGCCCGACGACCCGCTCGTCGCCGCGGTGCCGGTGTCGGTGCGGACGTCCGCGGCGCAGGGGGCCAAGAGCGGCGACGGCACGTTCGGCAACCGCGTGTCGCTCATGCTCGCCGTCCTGCCGACCGACGAGCCCGACCCGCTGACCCGGATGCGCGTCGCGCACGAGGCGACGTCGGTCGCGAAGTACCAGCACGACGCGCTGTCGGCGAACCTGCTCGCCGACGCCTACCAGTTCACGATGCCCGCCCTCATGGGCCTGACGATGCGGGCCAACGCCCGGCTGCGCGTGCTCGAGCGGGCCAGCCTGTTCAACCTCTTCGTCTCCAACGTGCCCGGTCCCTCGGTGCCGCTCTACCTCGCCGGGCACCGGCTGCTCGCGAGCTACCCGGTCTCCGCGATCGCCGACGGGCAGGGCCTCAACATCACGGTGCTCTCCTACCTCGGAGACCTGCACTTCGGGCTCACCGCGGACCGCGACCTCGTGCCCGACCTCGACGTGCTCGCCGGCTACCTCGCCGAGGAGCTCGAGGAGCTCGCCCGGGCCACAGGGGTCGCGGGGGCGGTCGAGCGCGCCGTGGACGAGGCGGCCGGCACGCCGCGCGGTGCGGCCCGGCGGCCGGCCCGCGCGAGGGCGACGAGCACGGCCGGCGCCGACGCCGTGCCCCGCAAGCGCACCGCCGTCCGGGTCGCGAAGAAGTCCTCCGCGGCCGCGCCGCCGGCACCGCCGTCCCCCGCACCGGAGCCGGACGCCGCGCCGGCCCCGCGCAAGCGCCCGCCCCGGGCCGCTGTCAGGCGGACGCCGCGCTGAGCCGCAGCCGGACGAGCAGGTCGTGCAGCTCCGCGTGCGCGGACGGCGCGTCCGGCAGCGTGGTCGCCGCCTGCGCCTCGGCGAGGGTCACGAACAGCTGCGTGACGTCGTCCGCGACCCGGTCGTGCGCGCCCTCGAACCGGTCGTGCTCACCGGACCGCTTCGCGGTGACGAGGTCGGCGAGGTACGCCGGCGCCTCCGGGACGACGTCCGCGAGCAGACCGACGTCCGCGACCGTCTCGTGCGCACGCATGAGGTGGATACCGGTGAGCAGCACGCGCAGCGTGTAGAGCAGCGGCTTCAGCTCACCCGTCCGCCCGAAGAGCGCCCACTGGGTCGTCGCGAAGCCGCGGTAGTGCTCCGCGTGGTGGCGGGTCAGGCACAGTGGCGCGAGACCGACCAGCTCGGCGTGCGCCGCGGACGTCGTGACGACGAGCGGCGACAGCAGCTGCTCGAGCACGTACCCGTTGCGGCGCAGCAGGAGCCGGAGGAACTTGGCGATGTCGTGGCTCACCAGGTCGACCTCGGCGCCGTCCCGGTCCCACATCCGGCTGAGCGTCTCGGGCCCGGTGCGCAGCCCGACGACCTCCGCGGCGGGCAGCAGGTGCGCGCCGCGCAGGTCGACGTCGGAGTCCTTCGACGGGAAGCCGTAGAGGTGCGCGCCCGAGACCGTCGCGAACAGGAGGGGGTACGGCTGCTCGCCGACGACGTCCGCGAGCTCGTCGAGGTCGAGGACCGTCATGTCGCGGCTCATCGCAGCGCCTCTGCCGCGCTGCGGGCCCGGACGTCCCGCAGCCACGCGTCGACCCGGACGACGTCCGGAGCCTCCGGCAGCGGGCTCGTCGCGACGGCTTCGTCGAGGTCGGCGTGCAGCGCGAGTCGCCACGCCTCGACGTCCGCCCATGCGACCGCACCGCTGCGGACGGCGAGCAGCCGCTCCCGGTACGTGCCGACGTCGACCATCGGTGTCCCGGTACGGAGCAGGTCCCGCGCGGACAGGAGCAGCCGGAGCAGGTGCATGACGTGCTTCCAGCGTGGAGCACCGTCCCGCCGCAGGTCGGCCTCGATCTTCGTGAACTGGCTGAGCACGTAGCCGTTGAACGTCTGGTGGGCCAGGCGCGAGGCGAACGCGGGCCGCAACGCCAGCAGCTCCTCCCCGACGGGGGTGCACGCGACGACGAGCGGGGAGTGCAGCACCTCGAGCAGGTTCGGGTTGGACTTCAGCGCGAGCTCGCAGAACCGCCCCAGCTCCCAGCTGAACCACTCCGGCTCCGGGCCCTCGACGTGCGTCGGCGGCGGGACGAGGCCCCAGAACGCCGGCGCCGGCGCGAGATAGACGCCCCGGGTGTCGACGTCCGACGTCTCCGTGGCGAGACCGAAGGCGCGCGACCCCACGACGGCGGCGTAGACGGTGTGCTCGCGGACGAGCGCCGCCGGGTCGTGGACGGGCGCCCCGGCGTCCACGGCGACGTCCTGCTGGTAGGCCCGGCGCAGCGCGATCTGCTCGCGGCGCAGGACGACGTCCCGGCCGTCGACGGTCCGGACGGCGTATCGGCCGTCGGCCCGGTCGCCGGCGACCTGCCCGGTGGCTCCGCGGCGGACCAGGTCACCGGCCGCGTCGGCGACGTCCTCGCGGAGCACCACCTGGGTGCCCGGCGGCAGGCGCGGGGCGCGCGGAGGGGAGGTCACCGGGCCATCGTGCCGGGGGCTGCGCGGGCCCGTCGCGTGGTTTCGCCGTCCCGCGAGGCGCGTGGTCCGTATACGAGTCGTCACGTTGCGTGAGTTCGGTGGCACCGACGAGGGAAGTCCGGCACCTTTCCGACCTGCGGTTATTGGCACGGGCGCTCGCGCACGCAACAATTACCGAGGGTGCACCGTGCGGCGCGTCGGGGCGCACGGTGCCCCTCTAGCTTTGACGCAGGGTGAGTAGGTCCCGAACGTCGCGGAAGGTCCCGCGGGCTGAGCTCGGCGGGGACCGCACGGAAGGGGACATGGGGTGAGCGAGGCGGTCGACACCGGGATCGCCCCCATCGTTCCCGGACCCGAGGGCACGAACGGCGCCAAGCCCGGCAAGTCGGGCGCGCGCGGCGTCCCGCGGCCGCCGGCCGAGCCGGAGCAGGCCGAGCCGACCACGACCGAGCCGACCGACCCCGCGCAGCCGTGGCGCACCCTGCGCCGGCAGGCGGAGCGCCGCCGCTACCTGACGATCCTCACGCCGCGGCGGGTCGGCAAGGAGAAGCCGCGCCGTCCGAGCCCGTCCGCGGGGGTCGGGCGGGACGCGCACCACCTCCTGCGCCCGCCGGCGGAGATGACCCGCACCGCGTCGAACTTCCCGGACCCGGAGCACGTCCGCCAGTACCTGCGGCACTCCTGCGACCTGACGATGAGCGGCGGCCTCGCCGCGAGCGTCGTCTACCCGCTCGGGGTCTGCGCGCTCGCCGAGCACTACGTGATCCGCCGGGTCGGCGGTTCCTCGGTGGCCGCTGTGTCCGCAGCCGCGGCGGCCGCTGCCGAGATCGGCCGCGCGGCGCCGGACCCGACCGGCGAGCGCGACCCGCTGTCGGTCGCCCCCGGGTTCGCCGGACTCGCCGAGATGGTCGGCTGGCTGGCCGGGCAGGACGTCGCCCACCAGGACGCGATGAGCCTCGCCGCCGGTCTGACCCCCCTCGACGAGGGCCCCGAGCAGTGGCGCCTCGCCCGGCTGCTCCGCCCGGCGGGGAAGACCCGCACGCTCTACCGGCTGTTCACCGCCGTCCAGCGCCTGCGGGCGGCGGCCCCGGACGAGCGGCGTCCGCTGCGCCGCCGCGTCGCGCTCGCGGTGCTCGCCGGCTTCACCGGCACCTCCCGGGTCGCGACCGCGACCGCCTGGGCTGGCTCGCTCGCAGGCTGGGCGCTCGTCACCGCGGCCCTCGTCCGCTCCGACCTCGCCCTCCCGCTCGCGCTCGTCGCCTCGTTCGTCTTCGCCGTGACCGCGGCCCTGGCGGCGGCCGGGCTGTCGGCACTCGTCGCCGTGCTCACCCTGCGCGACCTCGTGACGCGGCGGGCGCCGGCCCTGGGCTTCGGCCTCGTGCCGGGCACCGCCGTCGAGTGGACGTCGCGGCGCCGCCGCCGTCGCCGGGTCGCGCAGCGGCTCGACGACCTCGCCGGGGTCCCGGCGGCCGACGGCGTCCCGGCCCTGTCGACGTGGCTCGCGGACCGGCTCGACGACCTCGCCGGCATCCCCGACCAGCGTCAGGAGACGAGGGACCTCTTCGACCCGGCGGGCCAGCGGCACGACGGCGGCATCGGGGGCGACGCCGACGCCGGTCGGCCGGCGCTGACCTTCGGCGACCTGTGGCTCGGCCGGGTGGGTCCGCGGCTGCAGGGCGACGAGGAGACGCTGCGCCGCGCCGCCGCCGACCCCGAGCACCGCGTCGTCGACCTGCTGCTCACGACGACGAACGTCTCGCAGCACCGGCCGTACCGGTTCCCGCTGCCGGTCGCCGCCGAGCTGGAGCGGCGCGGGCTCACGCCCCTGCTGTTCTGCCGGATGTGCCTGGAGGCCGTCCTCCCGGTGCGGGTCGTCGCGCACCTCGTCCAGGCGTCGCCGGCCCTCGAGCCGGACCACACCTGCCCGCGGCACGAGGGCTCCCAGCTCCACGAGCTGCCGGACCCGTGGGACGTCCCCGTCGCGCTCGCCGTCCGGATGAGCATGGCCGTCCCCGGTCTGCTCGCCGCGGTGCCGCTCGCGACGGTCGAGGCCGACCGCGACCGCCCGGGCGAGGGCAGCGTGCACCTGCACTGGTTCGCGGACGGCGACCTGTCCGCCGGGATGCCGGTCGGCGCCTTCGACACGCTCCTGCCGCGGTGGCCGACGTTCGGCTTCCACGTGCGTCCCGACGCCGCCACCGCCCGCACCGCGGACGAGGCACCGACGGCCGGACCGGGGTGGGTGCTGCCGGAGCAGGACGCGGTGCGGCGGGCCGTGCACTGGCAGGACGTCCCGACGCTCGGCGCCTTCGCCCGGATGCTGCTCGGCACCGCGCGTTCGTGGGGCGACGCCTCGGTGACGGACCTGCCGGGCTTCCGGGGCCGGGTCGCCCAGGTCTCCGCGGGCGACCGCGGCGACGGGCCGGACCCGGTGCCCTTCGTGCGGCAGCGCACGCTGCTCTCGCTCGCGCTGCGCGGCTTCGCCGCCGGCGAGGCGATGCGGCTGCGCTTCACCGGCTCGGACGACGGCGTCTCCGGGCAGAGCCAGACGGACCGGTACCGCTGGATCCGGCTGCGGACGGCGCTGCGCGAGTACCGCGGCATGAGCCTGTCGATCGGTGCCCGGCTGCCGCTCTACAGCGACCTCGCCGCCGGGTACCGGGTGCCGGAGGCGCTCGCGGGCTGGTTCCCCGAGGGGTTCGAGGCCGGCAGCCGCGACCCGTCGTGGCCGGAGGCGGCGGCGACGATCACGCACCTGCGGGCGCTGTCCGCGGGCGGCGTCCTCGACTGGGACGCCGAGCTCGGCGCCCCGCCCGTCGACCCGGACCTGCGGCTCAGCCCGCCGATCTGACGTCGGTCCCCGGCCGGCGGCCGGGTCGGGCGAGTGCTGCGGCAAGGGTCGCCAGGGCCGTACCGGGCTCGGCGAGGTCGGCGAGACGTTGCGGCGGCAGCCCGCCGGCGATGACGAGCGCGGCGACGGCCGCGGCGTCGGCCGCACCGGTCGTCACGACGGTCGCGCCGAGCAGCCTCGGGTCACGACCTCCGGACACGACGACCCGGACCAGTCCCGACGAGCCGACGAGCTCGTGGACGCGGGCGCCCTCGGTGCGCCCGGCCTCGTCCTCGCCGATCCCGACGACCGCGACCGACGGGTGCGTCTGGACGCTCAGGACGAGCGGCTCGGCGGTCCACCGGGCGGCCCGGAGCCGGGCCACCGCGTTGGCCCCGGCGAGCCGGGCCATCCCGAGGTCGGGCCGCCGTCCGGCGACCGGACCGGCGGCGAGAACGGTCGGTTCGGAGGTCCGCAGCCGGTCGTCGACGGTCACGGCGCCGGCCTTGCCGACGGTGACCCCGGCCGACGGCAGGTCGAGGCCGGCGAGGTCGGCCCGCCGTCCGGGCGCGACGACGAGCAGCTCGGCCGCGACGTCGCTGCCCGCCTCCGTGCCGACCCACGCGCCGTCGTCGAGCGTCGGCGCGACCTTGACGACCGGCGAGCCGAGGAGCAGCCGGACGCCGTCCTTGCGCAACGCCGTCTCGATCGTCGCCGAGACGTCGGCGTCGAGCCGGGGCAGCACCCGCTCCTCGGCGTCGACGAGCGTGACCGTGACGCCGAAGCGGGCGAGCGCCTGGGCCAGCGCGACCCCGCGGCGGCCGGCGCCGACGACTGCGACCGTCGGCGGCAGGTCGGTGACGTCGAGCAGGGTGTCCG
>JACRAB010000243.1 GCA_016213575.1 Actinomycetota bacterium | reverse complement strand
CGCCGCGGAAGCCGGAGCGGGCCGCGTCCGGCGTGACACCGCCGGGGACCGGCGGACCGGCCGGGGCGAACCGCTGGCCGGGGCCGCCGGACGGACCGGCCTGCGGGAACGTCGGGCCGGGGGCAGGCGCGCCGGCGGCAGGAGCGGACCCGCCGCGCAGCCCCTCCATGCCGTCCTTGCCGCGCCGGAAGATGCGCGGCCTGGACCGGTACACCGTGCCGGGCTTGGCCGGGTCCGGACCGCGGCCGCCACCGCTCGAGCTCATCGCAGGGGCCTGCCCGTCGCGAGGGCTGCCCGGGGTCGTCCGTCAGGGGCGTGCATGCCTGTGCTGACGCGCGGGTGCCCCGATCGGTTCACGTCCCGTTCCCGGCCCGGCTCAGGCGACGCCGTGCCGGGGCGCCTCGATGGCCGGGCAGGTGTCCATGACGACCTCGAGGCCGGCCGCGGCCGCGCGGGCCGCGGCGTCCTCGTCGATGACCCCGAGCTGCAGCCAGACGGCCTTGGCCCCGGCCGCGATCGCCTCGTCGACGATGCCCCCGGCGATCTCGCTTCGGACGAAGACGTCGACGACGTCGATCTGCCCGGGGATGTCCGCGAGGGTGCGGTAGCCGGCTGCGCCGTGGACGGTGTCCGCCTTCGGGTGCACGGGAACGATCTCCATGCCGAGCTGGTCCTGCAGGTAGCGGCCGATCCGGTAGGCGACCCGCGTCGGGTTCTCGGAGAGGCCGACGACCGCCCATCGGCTGCCCCGGGAGGCCAGCAGGCTGCGGACGACGTCCGAGTCGTTGACGTGGAGGCGGTGCCGGGCAGGGCTCGTCATGCCCCCAGTGTGCATCCCCACCCCCGCAGTCGCCGAACCTCGCAGGTCAGCGCGACGGCCCCGACGCGGTCGCGCTCCGTGCTCGCCCGCCTGCATGTGCACCGGCATGTGCGACCGTGCGCCGTGCGCCCGTCGACGGAGCGTGACGACGCGTCCGGCTGCTCTGGGGCGCGGATCACATGTCGCGGTCGCCGCGCCGCGCGCGTCGCCGGACGCCGGCCGGTCCGCCGTCCGGCTCCCTCCCGACAGGTCCCCGACGGCGCGCGCCGGCCCGCCGCACAGGCCCGCGCGGCTAGGCTCGGAGCATGAGATGGTGCGTCACCGGCGGTGCCGGGTACATCGGTTCGCACGTCGTCCGCGCGCTGCGCGACGCCGGCCGGGAGGTCGTCGTCCTCGACGACCTGTCGAGCGGGCACCGCGGGTTCGTCGACGACGACGTGCCCTTCGTCCAGGGGTCGGTCGTCGACCCCGCCGCGGTCGACGCGGCCCTCGGTGCCGGCAGCGGGAACCCCGTCACGGGCGTCGTCCACCTCGCGGGCTTCAAGTACGCGGGCGTCTCCGTCGAGCGACCGTTGCACACGTACACGCAGAACGTCACGGGCATGCAGGTGCTCCTCGACCGGATGCTCGCCGCGGGCGTCGGCCGCCTCGTCTTCTCCTCGAGCGCCGCGACCTTCGGCACCCCGGACGTCGACCTCGTCACCGAGGACACCCCGACCCGGCCCGAGTCGCCGTACGGCGAGAGCAAGCTCATCGGCGAGTGGCTCGTGCGGGACGTCGCACGGGTGACCGGGCTGACGCACACCTCGCTGCGCTACTTCAACGTCGTCGGCTCCGGGTACCCGGACCTCTACGACACGAGCCCGCACAACCTCTTCCCGCTCGTCCTCACGGCCCTCACCGAGGGCCGGACGCCGCGGGTCAACGGCACCGACTACCCGACGCCCGACGGCTCGTGCGTGCGCGACTACGTGCACGTCCAGGACCTCGCGCTCGCGCACGTCGCAGCGGCCACCGCGCTGGAGGAGGGCCGCGCGCTGCAGCCCGTCTACAACCTCGGCAGCGGCGAGGGCCTGTCGGTCCTGCAGATCATGGACGCCGTCCGGCGGGTCACGGGGATCGACTTCTCCCCGGAGGTCCACGACCGGCGCGCGGGCGACCCGGCCCGGATCGTCGCGAGCGGCGAGGCCGCGGCCCGCGACCTCGGCTGGGCCAACCGGCACGACGTCGATGCCATGGTCGCCAGCGCCTGGGAGGCCTGGCAGCGCGCGCAGGCCGAGCCCGCGGACGCCTGACCCACGCCGGACGGGCCGCCGTCCGGACGCACGAACGGAACGGCCGGTCCCCCGCGCGGGGTGACCGGCCGTTCCGTTCGTGCCTGGTCGTCCTGGTGCCGCCGGGATCAGACCCCGACGAGGACCTGCGCGCCGGCGAGGCTCAGTCGCCGGCGCGGGGTCGACCCAATGCGCGGTAGGTCCAGCCTGCGCGGCGCCAGACGGCGGGGTCGAGGGCGTTGCGGCCGACGAGCACGTGCTTGCCGCGGACGATCTCGCCGAGCGCGGCGGGGTCGAGCTCGCGGTACTCGCGCCACTCGGTGAGGAGCAGGACGACGTCCGCCTTCGTGCACGCCTCCTCGGCCGTCGTCGCGAACTGCAGCTCCGGCCAGACCCGGCGGGCGTTCTCGATCGCGGCGGGGTCGGTGACGACGACGTCCGCGCCCTGGAGCTTGATCTGCGCCGCGACGTTGAGCGCCGGCGAGTCGCGGATGTCGTCGCTGTCCGGCTTGAAGGCGGCGCCGAGGACGGCGACCTTGCGGCCGATGAACGAGCCGCCGACGACCTCGCGGGCGAGCTCGACCATGCGGACCCGGCGGCGCATGTTGATCGCGTCGACCTCGCGGAGGAACGTCAGCGCCTGGTCGGCGCCGAGCTCGCCGGCGCGGGCCATGAACGCGCGGATGTCCTTGGGCAGGCAGCCGCCGCCGAAGCCGAGGCCGGCACCGAGGAACTTCGGGCCGATCCGGTCGTCGTGGCCGATCGCGGTCGCGAGCTGGGTGACGTCGGCCCCGGCGGCCTCGCACACCTCGGCCATCGCGTTGATGAAGGAGATCTTCGTCGCGAGGAAGGCGTTCGCCGCCGTCTTCACGAGCTCGGACGTCGGGTAGTCCGCCGTGACGAGCGGGACGCCGTGCGACAGCGGGTCGGCGTAGACGCCGTCGAGCAGCGCCTTGGCGGCCGCGGCCGCCGCCGGGTCCGAGGGCAGGCCGTAGACGAGACGGTCCGGCCGCTGGGTGTCGACGACCGCGTGGCCCTCACGGAGGAACTCCGGGTTCCACGCGATCATCGCGCCGGTCGGCTCGACGAGGTCCGCGAGCCGGGCCTCGGTGCCGACCGGCACCGTCGACTTGCCGACGACGAGGTCGCCCGGGCGCAGGTGCGGCAGCAGGTTGCGGACGGCGGCGTCGACGTACGACGTGTCGGCCGCGAACTCGCCCTTGCGCTGCGGCGTCCCGACGCAGACGAAGTGCACCATCGGCTCGTCGGCCTCGGGCGAGCCGGCCTGCCGGGAGAGCACGGTGACGTCGGTCGTGAAGGTCAGCCGGCCCGAGCCCATGGCGCGCTCGAGGAGCTCGGGCAGCCCCGGCTCGAAGAAGGGCGCCTTCGCGGCCTGCAGGTCCTTGACCTTGGCCTCGTCCACGTCCACACCGACGACCTCGTGACCGAAGTCCGCCATGCATGCGGCGTGCACGGCCCCCAGATATCCACAACCCATGACGGAGATTCGCACCGGGCGAGACTAGCCCGGCGCGCAGAGGCGGAGCGCCCGAATCAACGAACAGTGACGTGGGCCGCACGGGCGGCGACCCTGATCGTCGACGGCCGGTCGTCCGGCGTTCATGTCCCGCGCGTCGTCCGGTCCCGGGAGGTGCGACCCGGCCCGGCGTGCGTACCTTGGCGCCATGAGATTCGGCCTCTTCGTCCCGCAGGGCTGGCGCCTCGACCTCGTCGGCATCCCCCCGGAGGAGCAGTGGGCCGCGATGCGTGCCGTCGCCGCCCTCGCCGAGGCGGGGCCGTGGGAGTCGGTCTGGGTCTACGACCACTTCCACACCGTCCCGGTGCCCACCCAGGAGGCGACGCACGAGGCGTGGACGCTCATGTCCGCCCTCGCCGTCGCGACGTCCCGCGTCCGGCTCGGGCAGATGTGCACGTGCATGGGCTACCGGCACCCGATGTACCTCGCGAAGGTCGCGGCGACCGTGGACGTCGTCTCCGGCGGCCGCGCGGAGATGGGCATCGGCGCGGGCTGGTACGAGCACGAGTGGACGGCGTACGGCTACGGCTTCCCGTCGGCCGGCGACCGGATCGCGATGCTCGCCGAGGGCGTCGAGATCATGCGTCGCGCGTGGGCCGAGGGGGAGGCGACGTTCGCCGGCGAGCACTACCAGGTCGAGGGCGCGATCTGCCGGCCGCAGCCGCTCCAGGCGGGCGGCGTCCCGCTGTGGATCGCCGGCGGGGGCGAGCGCAAGACGCTGCGGATCGCGGCCCAGTACGCGGCGTACACCAACTTCGACGGCACCCTCGAGGGCTTCCGGCACAAGTCCGAGGTGCTCGCCGGGCACTGCGCGGAGATCGGGCGGGACTACGACGAGATCGTCCGGTCCGCCAACTACAACGTCGTCATCGGGCGGGACGAGGCCGAGGTCGAGGAGCGGCTCTCGGCGCTGCGGGCCCGGTACGAGCCGTACCTCGCGCCCGAGCAGCTCGCCGCGGCCGAGCAGCAGTTCCGCACCGGTCCGCTCGTCGGCACCCCGGAGCAGATCGTCGAGCGGCTCACCGAGCTGCAGGCCGCCGGGATGACGTACGCGATCACGTACTTCACCGAGGCCGCGTACGACACGAGCGGCATCGACCTGTTCACGAGCGAGGTCGTCCCGCACCTGCTGTGAGCGCGGTCCGGCGGTTGGTCGGACGTCCGAAGGTCGGACGTGAAATTCGCGACACGTCGCGGCTGCTCACCGGGGCTACCCGTGCGTAACCTCGTGCCATGACGACTGCCGACGCCGCCCGCGCCGCGTTCCCGCACTTCGCCCTGCCCGAGGACCACGAGGCGCTCCGCGAGGCGGTGCGCGCCGTGTGCGACGACAAGGTCGCGCCCTTCGCGGCCGAGGTCGACGAGACGGGCGAGTTCCCGAAGCACGCCCTCGACGCGCTCGTCGCGGGCGACTTCCACGCGCCGCACATCCCCGAGGAGTACGACGGGGTCGGCGCGGACGCGCTCGCGACGTGCATCGTCATCGAGGAGGTCGCGCGGGCGTGCGCGTCGTCCTCGCTCATCCCGGCGGTCAACAAGCTCGGCACGATGCCGTTGATCCTCGCGGCCTCGGACGACGTCAAGCGCCGCTACCTGCCGCCCGTCGCCCGCGGCGAGGCGATGTTCTCCTACGGCCTGTCCGAGCGGGAGGCCGGCAGCGACACGGCGTCCATGAGGTGCCGGGCGACCCGGGACGGCGACGACTGGGTGCTCTCGGGGCAGAAGTCGTGGATCACGAACGCCGGCGTCAGCGAGTACTACACGGTGCTCGCGGTGACCGACCCGGACGGCCCGCGCGGACGCAACATCACCGCCTTCGTCGTCGAGCGGTCGGACCCCGACTTCACGTTCGGGACCCCGGAGAAGAAGCTCGGCATCAAGGGCAGCCCGACCCGCGAGCTGCTCTTCGACCGCTGCCGGATCCCCGGCGACCGGGTCGTCGGCGACGTCGGGGCCGGTCTGCAGATCGCGCTGCGCACCCTCGACCACACCCGGGTGACGATCGGCGCCCAGGCCGTCGGGATCGCCCAGGCCGCGCTCGACCACTCGACGGCGTACGTCAAGGAGCGCAAGCAGTTCGGCAAGGCCGTCGCGGACTTCCAGGGCATCCAGTTCATGCTCGCGGACATGGCGATGACCCTCGAGGCCGCCCGCCAGCTCGTCTACGTCGCGGCGAGCAAGAGCGAGCGCAACGACCCCGACCTGCCGTTCTTCGGGGCCGCAGCCAAGTGCTACGCCTCGGACGTCGCGATGCAGGTGACGACCGACGCCGTCCAGCTCCTCGGCGGCGCGGGGTACACGAAGGACTACCCGCTCGAGCGGTTCATGCGCGACGCGAAGATCACGCAGATCTACGAGGGCACGAACCAGATCCAGCGCATGGTCATGGCGCGGCAGCTCCTGAAGTAGGCAGCAGGCGCGATCATGGAGGCATGAGGACCAGGTCGCGGTGCGCTGCGCTGGTCCTGCTGCCCGCACTGCTCGCCGCCTGCGCGGGCGCCGGGCCGGGCGAGCCGGCGCGCACGGCCACCGCCGTGCCGACGCCGTCCGCGGTGAGTCTGGAGGTCCTGACGCGGGAGGTCGCGGCCGCCGGGCGGCGCGGTCTGGAGGGCGGAGGCTACGTCGTGGACCTCCACCGGTCGGAGGGCGGCGGTCGACGGGTCGAGGTCAACCTCGTGACCCACCTGCTCGTCGCCACGGACGCCGAGGACACGGTCTACCTCGCCGCCGGGAAGGGCAGCTACTCCGCCGTCGACCGGTCCGGGCGGAGCCGCCTCGCGCTGCAGTACCTCGGCCGGCCGGGCGCCACGTTCACGTTCAGCCGCGACCCGCGGACCACCATCGGCCCGACGATCAGCCCTTCGGCGGCGTCGCGGGCGTACTCGCCGGCGGACGCCGGTCCGCAGGCCGGCAGGACCTGGTCACGGCCTGCCCGGACCGTGCGTCCGGACGGCGTCGTCTACTCGCTCCGGGACGACGACAGCGGCACGACCTGCGAGTGGCACACGGACAGCCCGGACCCTGCCCGGGGGCGCCTGCTGCGGACGACGTGCGCGGTGGGCACCGGGGTCGAGCCGGCGCCGACGACGTGGACGTACACCACCCCGGTCGTCACCCTGCCCGACGACGCGTCGGTCGTCGGCTTCCAGGAGTTCTTCGACGCGACCGTGGCCGCCGACCTCCCGGACACGCTGCGGCACGACGCGCGGATGTTCGCCCGGGCCGCGAACCGGGTCGCCGCGAAGGAGCACCGCAGCACGCGGGTCGGCGACCTGAGGAAGCTCGCGGACCAGTCGTCGCAGGTCGCGGGGCGGGACCTCCTCCGCCTGCGGACGACCGTCGACGGCCGTGGCGTCGTCCACGTGACGGGCCGCAACCCCTACACGCGCGAGACCCTCGAGTGCCTCGTCGTGCTGCGCGGCGGGAAGGCGGTCGCCGGCGAGGTGACCGTCCGCTGAGCGGGCGACCGAGCGGGCGACCGAGCGGGCGACCGAGCGGACGACCGGCTCAGAACCGGTACTCGAAGTCCTCGAACGAGTCCGTCGGGAAGACGTAGAAGAACCGCAGCAGCCCGCTGCCGTCGTTGACGATGCCGTGCTCGGCGTCCCCGGGGACGTACACCGACGACCCGGGCCGCAGCGTGTGCTGCACCCCGTCGAGGGTGACCGTCGCGGTGCCCTCGGCGACGAAGTAGACCTCCGGCGGGGTGTGCCGGTGCCGGCCGAGCCACTCGCCGGGCTGCAGGACCGCGACCCCGGTCGTCAGGCCGACGGTCGCCGTGACGTCCCCGCTGAAGGACGTCCGGAAGCCGAGCCGGCCGCGGACCGGGTCGTCCCAGCGTTCGAGCGGGACGTCGTCCTCGTGCCGCACGAGCGGTCGGACGTCCATGGCGGCTCCTTCGGTCGGTGTCGGTCCGTGCGGGTCGGTCCGTGGGGGTCGGTCCGTGCGCGTCGCGCGGCGTCGGCCCAGCGTCGCGCAGCGGCGCCCGCGATGCACGTGGCGCGTTGACCGTCGGCGCTGCTGGGACGACGATCACGACGATGAGACGACCGGTCCCGACGCGGCGGCTGCCCCCGCTGCCGGCCCTGCTGCTGTGGGCCTGGCTGCTGTCCGTCTGCCTGGCCGGGTGCAGCCCGGCCGGGTCCGCCGGTGGGACGGGGACGGCCCCGGTGACCGCCGTGCCGCTGACCGTGGAGTCCCTCACCGCGCAGGTGATGGCCGCAGGACGCCGCGGGACGGACGGCGACGGGTACGTCGCGGTGACGGAGCACGGGGTGTCCCCGGGGCGGACCGAGGTCGACCTGCGGGGCCGCATCGCGTTCGGCCGGGACGACGGCGGCTCCTGGTACCTCGTCGGCGGTCGGGGCGAGTACCTGGTGATCACCGGGTCGGAGGCGGACCGGGCCGCGCTGGGGTTCCTCGGTCGCCCGGACGCGCGGTTCGCAGTGCGCCCGGACCGGGCGACGCCCGTCGCGACGAAGACCGGCGACCCGGCGCGTGAGCCCGTGGCGGACATGTTCCGGGACGCCAGGCTCAGGTCGCCGGCGCAGGCCGGGCCCGCCGGGTTCCCGCGGGCGCAGTGGTCGCAGCCGCAGATCCGGCAGGTCGGGTCGGGCCGGATCCTCAGCCTGGCGGCGGCCTACCCGCCGAAGACCGTCTGCAGCTGGACCACGGACAGCGCCGACCCGCGGCGCGAGCGGCTGGTGCGCGAGGAGTGCTTCGCCACGGAGGACGACGGCGGTGCGATCACGACGTGGACGTACACCCGGCCCCGCATCACGCCGCCGGACGACGCGTGGGCCGTGGACCGGGAGGAGTTCGACCTGGCGCTGGCGGCGGCCGACCTCCCGCGCCAGCTCGCGCAGGAGGCACGGAGCATCGCCCGGGCCGCGAACCGGCGTGCGGCCCGCGACCACCGCTCGGTGACCC
Organism: Actinomycetota bacterium; assembly: GCA_016213575.1. Lineage (GTDB taxonomy): Bacteria > Actinomycetota > Actinomycetes > Actinomycetales > Kineosporiaceae > R-H-3. The sequence goes on along the minus strand of JACRAB010000243.1, from coordinate 6,489 downwards.
GAACCTCCGACCTGCGGGCGGTCGTCGGTGCTGCGCGCGAGGTGGCCGAGAACGACCGCTTCCGGAAGCGGACAACGACGGACACCGCGGGCGTGGCCCACGTCACCGCGTACAACCCCGTCACGCGGACGACCCTCGAGCGGCGGGTGGCGGTCCGCGACGGGAAGGCCGTCGTACTGCCGGCCTGACGCGAACGGGGCGGGCGAGTGGACGGCTCAGCGTCGCGCAGCGGCGCACGCGATGCACGTGGCCGCCTCCGGGCGGGCCTCGAGCCGGGCCGGCGCGATCGGCCCGCCGCAGCGCTCGCAGACCCCGTACCGCCCGTCGTCGAGGCGCGCCAGCGCCTGCTCGAGCGCCGCCCGGCTGCGCCGCGCCCGGTCGAGCAGCGCCGTGACCTGCTCGCGCTCGAAGGCGATCGTCGCGCCCTCCGGGTCGTGCTCGTCGTCCGCGTTGGAGTCCTTCGACGCCTCGACGAACCGGGCGTGCTGCCGCTCGAGGTCGGTGACCTGGGCGGCGTTCTCCGCGAGCGCCTGCACGAGCCGCTGCCGCTGCGCCCGTGCAGGCGCCGCACCGCCGATCCGCTCCTGGTCGCCGTCCGTCACCGCTCCATCGTGCGTCAGGGCTGTGCCCGTCCGCAGGACAGGGCGGCTCGGCGGGCTACGCCGTGCCCTTGCCGGCCGTGCCGTCGTCCACCTCGCGGACGACGAGGGTGTCGGCGACCTTGTCGAGCAGGTGCGTGACGCTCTCCTGCGCGAACCCGCCGATGACGGCGATGATCAGCACGCTCGTCAGGCTGGTGTAGGTGCCCGTGACGAGCCCGCCGCCGACGAGCCAGACGAGCAGCACCGCGGTCCACAGCCCGGTCGCCAGCTTGACCGTCACCTGTGCCGGTCGCGGGTCGAACCAGCGGATGTCCTTGGGGGCGCGGCGACCGAGGGCGTAGATGGTGAGCAGCGAGGTCAGCGTCGCGCCGACGACGCCCGCCACCATGACGACGAGGAGGAGCGCCCACGCCGGCATCTCCACGCCGTCCGGGGTGGGGACGAAGGTGTCCTTCCCGAGCCGGGACTGGGCCAGCACGGCGCCCCCGGCCAGCACGACGAGCAGCGCCGAGAGCGACATGGTCGCGGTCCGCCACGCGTGCGCGGTGCGCAGCCGCGCCGTCGCGGCCTCGTGCGCCGCGTGCAGGGCGTCGACGGCGACCTCACGGGCCCCGGTGCTCAGCCTGGAGCCGGCGATCTTCTCGCTCCAGGTGCGCGCCTGCTCGCGCGGCAGCTCGCGCCTCACGTGCTCCTCCGCCTCCGCCTGCACGACGGAGTCGTCGAGGTACGACCGTGCGACCTCCTCCTCCAGGGTGTGCAGCCGCATCCAGGCGGCCTCGCGGCGGGCCCCCGGGAGCAGGTAGCGGTGGCCGGACGCCGTCCGGCCGGTGAGCTCGGCCTCCCTGAAGGCGGCGATCTGCGCCCGGATCTCCTCCGCCTTCGTCGTCCTCCCGGCCCGGTCCTCCAACGAGTCTGCGTACGCGCCCGCGTCCACGGTCCACGTGGCCATGACCCCCACCTCCAGCAGTGAGACCCTTCTAGCCTGCGCCGGGCGGCGTCCGGCGCGCCGGGACGATCGGCGTCGGCGGCCCCACCGGCAGCCCGACGGCGACCGTCAGGGCGAGCACGCCCTCGGGGTCGGTGAGGGTGTCCCCGAAGAGCCGGCGCAGCTGCGTCATGCGGTAGCGGACGGTCTGCGGGTGGACGACGAGCTGGGCGGCGACGTCGTCCCGCCGGCCCTGGTGGAGCAGCCACGACCGCAGCGTCTCGACGAGCCGCTGCCGGGCGTCCGGGCGCAGGTCGTCGAGCGGGGCCAGGGTGCGCTCGCGCAGGTCGCGCAGCGCGTCGGCGTCGGCGCCGAGGACGAGCTCGGTGAGGTGGGTCTCGGTGTCGAGGAGCCCGCGGTGGCGGCCGTGCAGGGCAAGCAGCCGGACGGCGCGGGTCAGGGACGCGGCCGCCGTCACCCACGGCCGGGCCGGGCCGACGACGACCGGCCGGTCGCGCAGGGCGTCGAGGGCGACCCGCCGCCCGGCCCGGCCCGGGGCGCCGGCCGGGACGAGGAGGACGTCGAGCGCGGCGTCCGGGCCGTCGCCCGCGCCGTCGTCGTCCGGGTCGTCGGTGCCGCTGCCCAGCAGGTCGCCCACGACGTCCGCGGGCAGGTGCAGGGTGCCGGGCGGGAGCTGGGCGAGGGCGAACCGGGCCTCGGCGGGGGAGAGGACGACGGCGACGAGGGTCTGCGGCGGGTCCCACTCGGCGCGCTCGGCGAGGGGGAGCAGCTGGTGCTCGGGCTCGCCGTCGAGGATCGCCTTCGCGAGCCGCTCCCGGTACTGCTCCCGGACCCGGCCGGTGACGGCGAGTTCGTCGCTGTGGCCGGTGACGCTCGCCGCGGAGAGGGCGTCGATGTACGCGAACACGAGCTCGGCGAACCGGGCGAGGGTCGCGGGGGACATCCCGAGCTCGACGCAGTGCGCGCTCCACTCCCGCCACGCGACGCGGGCGCCGACCCGGTAGGCCGCGAGCAGAGCCGCCATCGTCCGGCCCGACCGGGCCTCGCCGCGGCCGAGCGCGTAGGCGGCGTCGAGCACCGGGCGCAGCGGCATCCCGGCGTCGGGGCTCTGCGGCTGCTCGGCCATCGTGAGGAAGCCGCCGAGGGCCAGTCGGACAGAGCTCTCGAGCGTCTCCCGCAGGCCCGTGCTGAGGGCCCCCTCGCCGAGCCGGTCGCTGTACTCCGGGACCCCGGCGCGGACGGCGTCCACCGTGCGGCCGGCGACGTCCTGCAGGCGCTCCCGCATGGACTCCCCGATCGCCGGGTCGAGCGCGAGCCCGCCGTCCATCTGTTCCCTCCGAACAATCCGTTTCTGTAACTCCACGTCCGCAGAATGAGAGTTTACCCTTGACGATCACCAAGACTGAAGCGGTGGAGAGCACCAGCACGCGGACACGCAGCCTGTCCCGCACCCTCGGAAGGGTCGCGGAGGCACTGTGCACGCCGCTCGTCCCGGCCGACTACCTCGACCTCGTCGCCCCGATGCGCCCCGGCGCCCGGCGGGCCAAGGTCGTCGCCGTCCGGCCCGAGACCGCCCGCGCGACGACCCTCGTGCTGCGGCCGGCCTTCCGCTGGCCCGGCCACCGGCCCGGCGAGGACCTGCGCCTCGGCGTCGACGTCGACGGCGTCCGGCTGTGGCGCTCGTACTCGCTGACCGGCCCGCAGCGGGCCGACGGCACCCTCACCGTGACCGTCGGCGCGCTCGACGGCGGCGCGGTGAGCAGCCACCTGCAGTCGGTGCGCGCCGGTGCGCTCGTCGAGGTCGACGGCCCGGACGGCGTCTTCACCCTGCCGGACGCCGCGCCGGCCAAGACCCTCTTCGTCACGGCCGGGACCGGGCTCACCCCGGTCATCGGCATGCTCCGCACCCGGCTCGCCGACCTGCCCGACGTCGTCCTCGTGCACTCGGCGCGGACCGCCGACGACGTCATGTTCGCCGAGGAGCTGCGGGACTGGGCCGCCCAGGGCCGGTTGCGGCTCGTCGAGCGGCACACCGCGACGGCGGGCCGGCTCACCGCCGCCGACCTCGCCGACCTCGTGCCGGACGTCGCCGAGCGCGAGACCTGGGCGTGCGGCCCGAACGGCCTCCTCGACGAGATCGCGGCCGCGGCCGAGGCGCAGGGCTGGACCCAGCGGCTGCACACCGAACGCTTCCGGCCCGTCCTCGTCGAGCCCGGCACCGGCGGCACCGTGACCTACGGCCGGGCCGGCGTCACGCTCGAGGCGGACGGCGCGACGACCCTGCTCGCCGCCGGCGAGGCCGGTGGCGTGCTCCTGCCCTCCGGCTGCCGGATGGGCATCTGCTTCCAGTGCGTCGTCCCGCTCACCGAGGGGGCGGTCCGCGACGTCCGCAACGGTGTCGTGACGACCGCGACCGCCGAGGACCCCGCCCTCGTCCAGACCTGCATCAGCGCAGCCGCCGGGCCGTGCTCGCTCGACGTCTGAGCGCCGTCCGGCCCCACCAGCCCGCCCGACCGTCCCGCACGACCACTGACTGCCCCGGAGGAACCCTCCCGTGACCGCTATCCAGCACAAGCCCGTCAGCCCCGTCGCCCACCTCACGCCCGAGGACGTCGAGGAGCTCGGCCGCCTGCTCGACGAGATCCGCGAGGAGGTCGTGAGCAGCCGCGGCGCCCGCGACGCCGAGTACATCCGCAAGGTCATCAAGACCCAGCGCCGCCTCGAGCTCGGCAGCCGCGCCGTCCTGCTCGCCTCGCTCTTCCCGCCCGCGTGGGTGGTCGGCACGATCGGCCTGAGCATCGCGAAGATCCTCGAGAACATGGAGATCGGGCACAACGTCATGCACGGCCAGTGGGACTGGATGCGTGACCCGAAGATCCACTCCACGACGTGGGAGTGGGACAACGTCACCCCGTCCGAGCACTGGAAGCACTCGCACAACGAGCTGCACCACACGTGGACGAACGTGCTCGGCAAGGACAACGACCTCGGCTACGGGATCATGCGCGTCGACGAGGACCAGCCCTGGTCGCCGGCGCTGCTCGGCCAGCCGTTCTACAACTTCCTCAACATGCTCGTCTTCGAGTACGGGATCGCCGCGTACGACCTCGAGCTCTTCGCGCTCGGCAAGGCCTCGCCGGAGAAGAAGGCCGCGACCTGGGCCAAGGGCAAGCAGGTGCTGCGCAAGGTCCGCAAGCAGGTGCTGCGCGACTACGTCCTGCACCCGGCGCTGTCCGGCCCGTCGTTCGTGCCGACCCTCGCCGCGAACGCCGTCGCGAACCTCGTCCGCAACGTCTGGACGCACTCGGTCATCATGTGCGGCCACTTCCCCTCCGGCGTCGAGACGTTCACCCGCATGAGCATCGAGTGCGAGACCCGCGGCGAGTGGTACCTGCGCCAGATGCTCGGCTCGGCGAACATCACCGGCGGGAAGTTCATGCACGTCATGACCGGCAACCTCAGCTACCAGATCGAGCACCACCTCTACCCGGACCTGCCGAGCAACCGGTACGCCGAGGTGGCGCCGCGGGTGCAGGAGCTCTTCGAGCGCTACGGCCTCACGTACGTCAGCGGCCCGCTGCCCAAGCAGGTCGCGTCCGCATGGTGGAAGGTCATCCGGCTGTCGATGCCGACGAAGGCCGACCTCGACAAGCGGAAGGCGCGCAAGGCCCGCCGGGCGACCGGGCGTCGTCCCGCGGTGCCCGCGCAGCAGCAGCAGCAGGAGACGGTGCTCGAGCCGGTCGCCTGACCGTTCGCCTGACGGTTCGCCTGACCGGTCGCCCCCGCGGCGGTCAGCGGACCGCGGCGAAGACGTCGTCGACCCGGCCGGGCGTCCCGGCCGGGTCGACGTACCACTCGTAGCGCAGCACGCGGTCGAACAGCCAGCCGGGCAGCCCGAGCAGCAGCCGCAGCGTGCGGGTGCCGCCGTCCGCGACGGCCTGGCTCGCATGCGCCTGCAGCGCAGCGCGTTTGGCCGCGGTGTACCCCGAGACGTCGACCCGGTGGGTGATCTCGTCGCGGCCGCAGTAGGCGTCCCCGAGGCGGGCGAGCGTCGAGGCGTCGAGCAGCCGGGCGGCCCGGGCGAGGCGCGCGCCGCGCACGAGCAGGTCGCGCGGCACCGTCGCCTGGAGCACGCTCGGCGTGCCGGCGAGCCGGGCCGCGACGGCCCCGACGGCGTGCACCTGCTTGTGGTCGGGGTGGCCGTAGCCGCCCGACGGGTCATAGGTGGTGAGGACGTGCGCCCCCTCCTCGCGGAGCACCTCGACGAGCGGCTCCGCGGCCTGCACGGGGTCGAGCGCGGAGAACGCCCGCGGGTCACCGGTCGCGCTGCCCCCGAAACCGGAGTCCGGCAGCCCGAGGTGGACGACGCGCGCCACCCCGAGCGCCGCGGCCGCCGCGGCGAGCTCGGCCCGGCGGCGGGTGCCGAGCGCACCGGCGGCCGCGAGGTCGGGTGACGTCAGCCCGGCCTCGCCGTCGGTCGCCGTCACGAGGACGACGCGGTGCCCCTCGGCGGCGGCCCGGGCGAGGGTGCCGGCGGTGAGGAGGGCCTCGTCGTCCGGGTGGGCGTGGAACGACACGAGGACGAAGCTCATGACCCGAGCCTGACAGCAGCCGGGCGCCCCCGGCGAGCCCGCCGCCGAGTTCGGGAGGACAGGACGACCCCGGGTCAGACCATGGTCGTACCCGCCCCGGGCGGCTCTGCACCCTGGGGCGGAGAGCCGCTGCGAGGATGTGCCGATCTTCGCCCGAGGCCCTGTCCCGCAACGGCTCCGGGCCGACACGGTGGCTCCATGGACGCCTCCTCGCCGCTGCTCCTGCCACCGGTCCCGACACCGGCCGGGCCGCCGGTCCCGCCCTCCGTGGCACCGCCGTCCCGGCCGCCACGGACCGGCCGCCGGCTGCTCGCGGGCCTGGGCCTCGCCGGGCTCACCGCCGCCCTCG
>JACRAB010000245.1 GCA_016213575.1 Actinomycetota bacterium | reverse complement strand
GGCAGCGCGGCGAGCGGGCCGAGGTTGCCCAGGCCGAGCACCGCCGAGCCGTCGGTGACCACGGCCACGGTGTTGCGCTTGATCGTCAGCCGGCGGCCGTCCTCGGGGTTGGCCGCGATCGCCTGGCAGACCCGGGCGACACCCGGGGTGTACGCCCGGGAGAGGTCGTCCCGGTGCCGGAGCTGGACCTTCGGGGTCACCTCGAGCTTGCCGCCGAGGTGCATGAGGAAGGTCCGGTCGGAGACCTTCCCGACGGTGACGCCCTCCAGGGCCGCCACGGCCTCGGTGATCGCGTCGGCGTGGTCGGCGTCCGCGGCGTTGCACGTGACGTCGACGACGATCCGGTCGTAGTGCGACTCGACGACGTCGAGGGCCGTGAGCACGCCCCCGGCCTTGCCGACGGCGAGGGACAGCTCTGCGGTCGACGCGGCGGACGTCGGGGCCTGCACGCGCAGGGTGATCGAGTAGCCCGGGCTCGGCGACGGCATGGTGCCTCCCACGCGACCCGGATCGTCTCGGGCGGAGACAGGTGGACTCCCGTCGCGCTGGCGTTCACCCTACGACCGGCGCGGCCGGCCGGGGACCGGAGCGCGCCGGACGGCGAAGGGCGGCCGGTGCACCGCACCGACCGCCCTTCCGCCCTGCTCCCCGGTTGGACTCGAACCAACAACCTGCCGGTTAACAGCCGGCTGCTCTGCCAATTGAGCTACAGGGGATCGCGCTCCGGAACTCTACCAAAGCCTCGGCGGTGCTCTGCACCGGCTTTACCCCTGCGGGTCGCCGTCCTGCGGGTCGCCCTCCCGCGGATCCACGGCGTCGGGCTGGGCGTCGTCCGGGCGCACCGGGAGCAGCCCCGCCTCGTCCCGCAGGGCGGCCTCGGCGACCGCGACCCGGGCGTGCACCTCCGGGTCGCCCAGCCGGACGCCGCGGCCTGGCGAGACCGTCGTCGACAGGTCGCCCCCGGGGGTCTTGCGCAGCGCGACGTGCACCCGGCGCCCGCCCGGCACCTCGACCTCGCGGGTGAGGACGACGCTGGACCGCACCCGCTCGTGGACGACCTCGGGCAGGAACGTCGCGTCCCCGATCTCCAGCGGGGCCGGCGTGCGGGAGCCGACCCACCAGACCGCGAGGGTCTGCGACTCGTCGTCCCAGGCCGCGTGGTCGACGTCGACCCACGGCCGTGAGACGAGGCGGCCGCGCGGGTCGAGGACGACGAGCCGGTCGACGAGCGCCACGGCGTGGCCGCCGCCGGTGAGGTCCGCCCACGCGAGCACCCGGGCGCCGGCGTCGATCTTCAGCTGCGCACGGACGTCGCCCGGCAGGGCGGGACGGCGGGTGCGCCCTGTGAGACGTGAGATCAGGCCCATGACGGCCAGCCTAGGCGGCTGCCGCGCCGGCCCGGGACGGCGTCCGACGGGCGACAAACACGGCGACAAACTGAGACGGCGCCCGCGGGTCGGGGCGAGACCCGCGGGCGCCTACCGAGCGGCGTCGGGGGGCGACCGTCTTCCGCTCGGCTCTAAGGCCCGCTCACTGGCGAGACCGTTTCGGTCTTCTCCGGCGTCGGCAGGGGCGACCGCGACGCGGGAGAAGATCGAACCGTTGTGGTGCTGAGGTAGACACTGCTGGGTCGCGGCCCCGCTGTCTGCCTGTCCGATGGTCCTAGCACCTCCGGAGGACCCGGGTACGACCCCCCAGACGAGGGGGTCCGATCGGCAGACCCGCCGGTCAGATCGACGGGTGGATCCGCTCCCGCAGGCTGATCTTGCGCTGCTCGGCGGCGAGCAGGTCGGCGAAGAGCGCACCGGTGTCCGGGCCGTCGGGCTGGGCCCGCTGCACCCGGCTCTTGAGGATGCCGATCGTGCGGGTGAGGTCGAGCTCGGCGATCCGCAGGACGACCCCCGTGACGTAGCGGTCGAGGGCGACGTCCCCGTCCACCGGCAGCGAGCCGACGACGAGCTCGGTGACGAGGTGCTTGATCGTCTCGGGCGCCTCGGCCCGGACGGCCTCGGCCCAGGCCTGCGGCCCCACCTCCTGCGCCGTCGCCATCCCGCCGGCGGCGAGGATCGCGTGGTGCACCGCCCGGTAGGCGGGCACCTCGAACGCGTTCTCGCCGAGCGCGTCGGCGTCGGCCCGGGGCACGAGCTGGGGCACCTGGAGCATGCACTCGAGAGCCTCCCGCTCGACCCGGGCGACCGGGTCGCGGGGGTCGGGCCGCGGCAGGCTCGGGGCCGGCAGCTGGTCGTCCGGCCGCCGGTCGCCGTAGCCGCCCTGGTGACCGGGCTGCCCGCCGTTCCGGTCCGCCGCGCCGCCGCCCTGCCGGCCGCCGTCCGACCCCTGCGACAGCGAGCGAGCGGCCCCGGTGACGGCCCGGACGACGGGCTCGACCTCCATCCCGAGCCAGCCGGCGAGCCGGCGGGCGTACTCGGGGCGCAGCGCGCTGTCCCGGATCCGGGCGACGACCGGGGCGGCCGCCCGCAGGCCCTGGATGCGGCCCTCCGCGGTGTCGAGGTCGACCTGGGCGAGCGTCGAGCGGATCGCGAACTCGAAGAGCGGCTGCCGGGCCGAGACGAGGGACCGGACCGCCTCGTTGCCGCGGGCGTGCCGCAGCTCGCAGGGGTCCATCCCGTCCGCGGCGACCGCGATGAAGGTCTGCGCGACGAAGCGCTGGTCCTCCTCGAAGGCGCGCAGCGCGGCCTTCTGGCCGGCGGCGTCCCCGTCGAAGGTGAAGACGACCTCGCCGCCGAACTTGCTGTCGTCCCCGAGCAGCCGCCGGACGATCCGGATGTGGTCCGCGCCGAACGCCGTCCCGCACGTCGCGACGGCGGTCTGGACGCCCGCGAGGTGGCAGGCCATGACGTCGGTGTACCCCTCGACGACGACGACCTGGCGGGTCCGGCCGATCTCGCGCTTGGCGAGGTCGACCCCGTAGAGCACCTGCGACTTCTTGTAGAGCGCGGTGTCGGAGGTGTTGAGGTACTTGGCCTCGATGCGGTCGTCGTCGAAGAGCCGGCGGGCCCCGAAGCCGACGACGTCCCCGGTGAGGTCGCGGATCGGCCACATGAGCCGGCCGCGGAAGCGGTCGTAGAGCCCGCGCTGGCCGCGGCCCGCGAGCCCGGCGGCGACGACCTCGTCGTCCGTGAACGCCTTGCCCCGCAGGTACCGCAGGAGCGCCTCGCCGGAGCGCGGCGAGAACCCGACGCCGAAGTGCGCCGCGGCCTCGCGGTCGAAGTCGCGCTGGGAGAGGAACGTGCGGCCGGCGAGGCCGTCCGGCGACGTCGCGAGCTGCTCGGCGAAGAACTCCGCCGCGACCCGGTTCGCCTCGACGAGCCGCTGCCGCTGCCCGACCTGGTCACGCCGGACCGGGCCCTTGCCGCCGTCGTCCTCGTACCGCAGGGTGTGCCCGATCCGGTTCGCGAGCCGCTCGACGGCCTCGACGAAGGTCAGGTGGTCGATCTTCTGGACGAAGGAGATGACGTCCCCGCCCTCGCTGCAGCCGAAGCAGTGCCACAGCCCCACCGGCGGGCGGACGTGGAAGCTCGGGGTGCGCTCGTCGTGGAAGGGGCACAGGCCCTTCATCGAGCCGACGCCGGCCTGCTTGAGGGTGACGTGCTCGCCGACGACCTCCTCGATCCGCGAGCGCTCCCGGACCAGCTCGACGTCCTCCTGGCGGATCCTCACGACGCACCGCCGCGGTGCCCGGGGAGTCGGCTGGAGGTCACGGCCGGAGTCTAGGTGGCCGCACCCACGCCCCGCCGCGCGGAGTCGGGCCCGGCCCGGGCCGGACGGGGTCGGGGCCGGCGCGACCACCCGCTCGCGCCGGCCCCTCACGGCGGGCCGGTCACCAGACGACGTGGCGGGCGGGCGGGGTGCCGCGGTCGGACGAGCGCCGGGCGGCGTCCGCCTCCTCCTCGAGGACCTGGCGGCGCCAGGCTCGCTCGGCGCGGTCGCCGTCGCGGGATCGGCGGCTGCGCCACTCGGGCAGGTGGATCGAGGACCGGATGCTCATGGCTTCTCCTTGAGGATCGTGCGGATGTCGTCGACGGCGCGGGCGACCACGGCCTTGATCGCGGCCCGCTGCTGCTCGTCGGGGACCCGCCGGCCGGGGCGGCCGCCCAGGTCGGAGAGCTGGTCGCGGAGCCAGGCGCCGAGGTCGGCGTCAAGGCCCGAGGTGAGGCCGCCGATCCCTGACCACGGGTCTTCGGCGCCGGACGGCG
>JACRAB010000237.1 GCA_016213575.1 Actinomycetota bacterium | reverse complement strand
CGGACAGGTAGTTCGCCGCGCGCCACCACGCGTCGAGCGCGGCGAGATCGGCGTCGGTGAGGTACGGGTCGTGCGAGACGTGCGCCTGCGGCGACTCCTCGTGCCCCTGGACCGCCCGCGGGCCGCCGTCCGGGCTGCCCGGGGTGCCGGACGGCGCCCCGCCGGCGGGGGCGGGGGCGTTCTCCGGGGCGTCGCTGCTCGATGCGGTGGCGTTCGTGGTCTCGCTGGTGGACATGGTGCTCCGCCCCTCGTCGCGTCGGTGGGTGACCGACCGTCTGCCGCAAACGGTTCCACCCTCTCGGCAGCCTGCCACCGGACGTGCCGACGAACGTCCTGCCGGCGGGTGAGCGTTCGGTGAACGGTCCCGGTCGGCCCGTCGCCGAGGTGATGGCAGAGCACGGGACAGGCGTTCCGGCCGCGCGCCCGACGGCCCTGGCTCGCTGGTGACGGCAGGGCAGACACCGTGGCCAGGCGGACTGGGTGGGCGATGAGAGACTGGACGTCTCATGTCCATCGAGAACACCGCCCCCGAGACCGTGCCCGCCGATGCCACCGAGGCCGCCGTCCGCCCGCGGCCCGGCGAGCTGCAGATGGCGGCCCCGCGCCGGCCGAAGCCGCCGCGGCACCTGGCCGACCTCACGGCCGGCGAGCGGCGGGACGCCGTCGCGGCGCTGGGGGAGAAGCCGTTCCGGGCCAAGCAGCTGTCCGTGCACTACTTCGACCGGCTCGTGGCCGACCCCGCGCAGATGTCCGACCTGCCGGCGGCCTCCCGGGAGCGGCTCGTCGGCGACCTCCTGCCGTCGCTGCTGTCGCCCGTGCGGGTGCTCGAGTGCGACGGCGGCGCGACGGTCAAGACCGTCTGGAAGCTCTTCGACGGGGCGCTCGTCGAGAGCGTCCTCATGCGCTACCCGCAGCGGGCGACCGTCTGCGTGTCGAGCCAGGCCGGCTGCGGGATGAACTGCCCGTTCTGCGCCACCGGGCAGGCCGGGCTCACCCGGAACATGTCGACGGCCGAGATCGTCGAGCAGGTCGTCTCGGCCGCCCGCGGGCTCGCGCACGGCGCGCCGTCCGGTCCCGCGGACGGCGTCCCGGACGCCGGGGCCTTCCCCGGCGCGACGACCGCAGCCACCCTCGGGCTCGGCGACGAGTCCGGCGAGGACGACGACGAGGACGGCGGCACGCCCGCCGAGCGCGCGCTGCGCCGGGCCCGCGTCTCGAACGTCGTCTTCATGGGCATGGGCGAGCCGCTCGCGAACTACCGGGCGGTGGTCGGCGCCGTCCGCCGGCTCACCGACCCGCGCCCGGACGGCCTCGGGATGTCGGCGCGCGGCGTCACCGTGTCGACCGTCGGGCTCGTGCCGGCGATCGAGCGGCTCGCGGGGGAGGGGCTGCCCGTGACGCTCGCCCTGTCGCTGCACGCCCCGGACGACGACCTGCGCGACGAGCTCGTGCCGATCAACACCCGGTTCAGCGTCGCCGCGGCCCTCGACGCCGCCTACGGGTACTTCCGGGCGACCGGCCGCCGGGTGAGCATCGAGTACGCCCTCATCCGTGACGTCAACGACCACGCCTGGCGGGCCGACCGGCTGGGCACCCTGCTCAACCCGCGCGGCCGCGGCTGGGTGCACGTCAACCCGATCCCGCTCAACCCGACGCCCGGCTCCCGGTGGACCGCGAGCGACCCGCGGGTCCAGGACGAGTTCGTCGCCCGGCTGCGGGCGCACGGCGTCCCGACGACGGTGCGCGACACGCGCGGGCGGGAGATCGACGGGGCCTGCGGGCAGCTCGCCGCGACAGCGGGCTGACCGGCCCTCCGGGACCGGACGCACGGGGCGACACGCCCGGCGACACGCCGTGACACGCCGCGACCGGAGTGCCTGCGGCGCGCCGCGATCAGCCGAACGGTGGACCCCGGGGGACCTCAGGGCGCCTGACCCGGAGCCCGTGATGATGCACAATCATCGGGTGACCGACACGTTCCCGCATGCGAGCCGCATGGCCAAGGGCTATGACGTCGAGCAGGTCGAGGCCTTCCTCGCCCGGGCGCGCGCCGCTTACGAGGACGCCGGCCGCGGCCCCGCCATGACGTCATGGCACGTCCGCACCGTCGGCTTCGACCTCGTCCGCGGCGGGTACGACGTCGAGGCGGTCGACGCGGCCCTGGACCGGATCGAGGACGCGTTCGCCCGTCGCGAGAAGCAGCGCGGCGAGGAGCGCGCCGGGTCCTCCGGCTGGCAGAGCCAGCTGCGGACCCAGGAGCAGTCGCTGCGCGCGCAGCTCGCCCGCCCCGACGGCCAGCGCTTCCCGCGAGGCTCCGGCCTCGAGCTCACCTACGACCCCGACCAGGTGGACGAGCTGTGCCGCCGCATCGAGGAGTCGTTCGGCATGGGCCGCCCGCTCCCGCCGGACTCGGTGCGCCTGGCCGTCTTCAAGAGCCGCCGCGGGTCGCGCGGCTACCGCGAGGCGGCTGTCGACGCGTTCCTGGACCGGGTCGTCGAGCTCCTCGTCGTCGCGACCGTCTGACCCGGCGGAGCCTCAGCCCGCCTGCTCCTCGGGCGGCACCCAGCCCAGCACCCGGTCGACCGCGATCTCGATGACGACGCGCTCCGGGTTCTCCCGCGGTCGCCGGTACCGGCCCGCGTAGCGCTCCTCCGCGTCGCGGACGGCGGCAGCGTCCTCGCGCACCGACGCGACCCCCTCGAGCGCGAGCCAGCGCCGCCCGTCGACCTGGCACACGACGGCCCGGCCGCCCCGGGACGCGTTGCGCACCTTGACCGACGCCCTGCTCGTGATGACCCGCGCGACCCGCGCGCCGTCGTCCCAGGTGAACCCGACGGCGACGACGTGCGGGCTCCCGTCGGGGCGCAGCGTCGTGAGCGTGGCGAGGTGCCGCTCGGTGAGGAAGGTGCGGACGGCGGTCGGCAGCGCGGCCGGGTCGAAGCTCACGGCACCAGCGTGCCGCAGGGGGCCGTGAGTTGGCGCGTCCGGGCCACATCGCGGCCCCGGAACGACGAGGATGACGGCATGCAACAACGCTGCGCGGTCGCAGGCCGACGCAGTCTGGGGGGACGCGTCACCGCCTTCGTCGCTTGTCTCGCGACACTCGTCGTCACCGCCCTCGTGGGCTCCGCCGCACCTGCCGCTGCCGGCGGCACACCGCGGGTGACGGGTACCGACCTGCTCGTCGTCTGGGACGGCGCCCGGGAGACCGCCGCCGTCCGCTGGCGGTTCGACCGCCCCGTGACCCGGGTGAGCTGGCTCGTCGCGACCCCGGCCCGGGCGCGGACGACGACCCTCGCCGCGGGCAGCCTGGCGCAGGTCGCGGACGCCGCCCGGCCGCGGGACCGCTGGGTCGTCACGCACCCGTGGCTGCTCTTCTCGGACGACGGCGCCCGCGCCCGGGACCACCTCGCCTCGCCGCTCACCCCGACGGCCACGACCGTGTCCGGGGTCCGGACCGGCCGGGTGTCCGGGCAGGCGGCCGTGCTCGCCGCCGCCCGCGCGGCCGGCCTCGAGGACGACGCCGCGACCCGGGTCTGGGCCCGCGACGTCCGCCGCCTCGGCTGGACGGTCCAGGTCGTCACGGTGACGACGGCGACGCCGTCGACGGTCGTCGGCCCGGTCGCGATCGACTTCGCGACGTCGACGCCGCTCGTGCCGTCCACGGCCTGGCCGGCCGCGACCGGCGGGGTCACGCTCCTCACGGTCGCGCCGCGCGTGCTCGCGCCGGCCCAGCCGGACCTCGCGGTGCCCACCGCGGACGACCTCACCGACGCGACGGACGCCACCGGCACCGCCGACGCGGTCGCCGAGTCGCTCACCGGCCCGGTGGCGTCCGGCAGCGCGCGCAGCAGCGTCCCGACGTTCACGGTCGACAACGCACGCACCCTGCCCGCGGCCCTGCCCGCGCTCGCGGGCCGGGACGTGCCGGCCCGCGGCTGGGTCGTCACGTCCCTGTCCGGCCGCGACCTCGGCAGCGCACCCACGGTGCTGCTCCCGCAGGGCGGCCCGATCAAGGACTGGCGCACCCAGGTCGGGGTGTGGTGGCCCGGCTGGGGGTCGGCGGCGCTCGCCGTCCTCGTCGTCGTCGCCCTCGCGGGGCTCGGCACCGTCGCGGCGCGGCGGCGGGCCCGCCGGCCCGCGGCGCCGCCGTCCGACGTGCCGCCGCCGCTGCTGCCGGCCGCACCGACGCAGCGGGTCGACACCCTGACCGACCTGCCCGTCGTCGGGGCGCCCACGGTCGACCTCACCGCTGCCGACGCCCCGGACCCGGTCGTCGACACGAGACCGGACATCCACCCGGTCCGCTGACGGGTGTCGCCGGTGTCGCCGG
>JACRAB010000038.1 GCA_016213575.1 Actinomycetota bacterium | reverse complement strand
GAGCCGGACACCGTCTCGGTGCTCGCGTCGGCGCTCGCGACCCGGGTGCGGTGGAGCAGCCCGTTCGACGTCGTGCCGTCCGAGCGGCTGGGCGGGCCGTGGGCGGGCTCCGTCGAGCGGGTGCTCAGCACGCCGGGGTACGGGCACCAGGTCGCGGTGGTGCCGGACGGCGCCGGCCTCGTCGGCGCGCACGTCGCGGTGAGCGAGGACGGCGGCCTCGTCGTCCTCTCCGCCGTCGCGGACGCAGCGGTCCCGCGCGACGACGTCCTGCGGGTCGCGCACACGCTCGCCGTCCGTGCGGCGACGGCGGAGGCGGGCGACCTGCTGCCGGACGCCGTCGACGCGTTCGACCTGCCGCTCGGCGCGGGGCACTCGTGGACCGTCTCCGAGGGGCGCGAGCTCATCGTCGGCGGGGGAGACCGGACCGCCCGGACGACCGGGCTGCTGCCGGCCTGGGAGGCCTCGACCGAGCTCGACCTCACCGTCGACGAACGGCTCGGGATGCGTTCTGCCGCAGACACTCTCGTCGACCTGCTGGGCCCGCTGCCGGCGCCGTCGGTCGAGGCCCGGCAGGTCGCGGTCGCCCGGTACACGGCGGCGGGCTTCGAGGCGGCGGCGGTGACGGCGATGGCCGTCGCGGCCGGGGCGATGATGCCGCGGGAGGGGCTGCTGCGCCGCGTCGAGGTGCGGTTCGCCCGGCCCTACGCGGTCGTCGCGGTCGCCCGGGACGTCGACGCGGCCGGCGCCGGTGCGTGGCACGGCGTCCCGGTGTTCAGCGCCTGGGTCGAGGAGCCCGCCGAGGCGTTCGCTCCGGAGCACGAGGCGTGGGGGTAGCGCCGGCCGCCCGAGCCCGCCGACCCGGCACCGCGGTGGCCGGGACGCCCCGCTGCGACCAGCAGCGCGTCCCGGCCCCGGGGTGGTGCCTGACGTCGATCAGGCCGCCGCGCTGCAGCGGACGACGGCCGGCGTACCGGTCCCGGCGGTCAGGGTGAGGCCGACCTGACGGCGCGCGCCCGGGGCCAGAGGGCCGTCCGTCGACAGGCTGTACAGGCTGACCGTGCGCCCGACGCCGGACCGGGTCGCGCCCGTGACGGCCGTGACCCGCTGACCTCCGGGGACGGCGAGCCGCACCTTCCAGCGCGATGCCGGCACCGAGCCGGTGCTGGTCACGGTGACCGTGGCGGACGTGCTCGTCGCCGTCCGGCCGGTGACCCTGACCGTCGCGGTGCAGGCGGAGCGCTGCCCCGTGGGGGTGACGGTCGGGGTGGGGGTGACGGTCGGGGTGGGGGTGACGGTCGGGGTGGGGGTGACGGTCGGGGTGGGGGTGACGGTCGGGGTCGGCGTCGGGGTGGCGGTCGGCGTGGGGGTCGGTGTCACCGCCCCCTCGGCCACCGTGAGGTCCGACGAGCCGCTGCTGTGGTAGCCCTCCGTGGCGAGCACCATGTAGTCGTGGGTGCCCAGCGGCATCCCCTTCGCAGCCCACGCGTCGAAGTGGTTGCCGACGGTGATCGTGCCGCCCACCCGCCTGGTCTGCCGCACGCTCCAGTACTGCGTGAAGGTCTTGGTGCCCTCGATCGACGGCGCGTTCGTGCGGGTCGCGGTGTAGATGTCGTACGTGCCGCCGTCCGAGGTCACCGTGCCCCGGAAGGTGCCGGTCGGGCGGTAGGTGCCCCAGCTGTCGACGACGTAGTACTCCACCAGCGGGTCGTGGGTCCAGCCGTAGAGCGCGAGGTAGGCGTTCCCGTCGGGGGCGAAGGTGCCGGTGTACGACACGGACCGGCGTGAGCCCGTCCGCCAGCCCTTGCCTCCGACCCAGTTGCCCTGGCCGCTCCAGGACGAGCTGTAGCGCCCGCCCTCGCCGAGCTCCATCGACGCCGGGCCGCCACCGTCGGTCCAGAACGTGTAGTAGAAGCCGCCCTGCGTGCCGGTCGAGCTCGACGTGAGGGCAGCGTCCGCGTAGGACGTCCCGAGCAGCACCACGGGTACCGCGAGCAGCGGCACGAGGAGGAAGCGTCGCAACCGTCGGAGCATGTCGGGTCCCTACAGTCCGGGCGGGCCGGTCCCGCCGACAGTGCTGTGTGTCGCCCGGCGGCCCCGATGGTTGCCCGACCGGCTACAGGAGGTCGGCGAGGGCGGCATCCGGGCCGAGCGTCCGCAGGCCGAGGTCGAGCTCCTCGCGGGCGTCGTCCACGGTGTCGTCGTGCCCGAGCACCTCGGGGACGTCGTTGCTCACCTCGAGCTGCTCGAGCAGGTCGTAGGCCTCGCCGAGCGTCGACGCACCCAGGGACTGCGCCCAGCGCAACGTGTTGCGGGCGCCCGTCGACGGGTCGAACTCGTCCCAGGGATCGCTCACCCGGTCATCCAACCAGGGGGCCCGCCCGACGGGCGCTCAGAGCCCGAACCGCGCCACCGCGCGCATCTTGTTCACGGCGTCGAGCGCCGCGACCTTGTACGCCTCGGAGAGCGTCGGGTAGTTGAAGACGGTGTCGACGAGCTGGTCGACGGTGCCGTCGCAGGTCATGATCGCCTGGCCGAGGTGGACGAGCTCGGTGGCGTGCGAGCCGAAGACGTGGACGCCGAGCAGCCGCCGGGAGGTCGTCGAGACGAGCAGCTTGAGCATGCCGTAGGAGTCGCCGATGATCTGGCCGCGCGCGAGCTCGCGGTAGCGCGAGATGCCGACCTCGTACGGCACCGACGTGCTCGTCAGCTCGTCCTCGGTCTGCCCGCAGTAGGAGATCTCGGGGATCGTGTAGATCCCGATCGGCTGCAGCGCCACCAACGAGTTCGCCGGCTCGCCGCACGCGTGGTACGCCGCGAGCCGGCCCTGCTCCATCGACGTCGCGGCGAGCGCGGGGAAGCCGATGACGTCGCCGACGGCGTAGATGTGCGGCACCGAGGTCTGGAACGACGGCCCGACCTCGATCCGGCCGCGCTTGTCCGCCGTCAGGCCGGCCTTCTCCAGGTCGAGCTCGTCGGTGGCGCCCTGCCGGCCCGCCGAGTACATGACGGCGTCCGCGGGGATCCGCTTGCCGCTCGCGAGCGTCGTCACCGTGCCGCGGTCGTTGGCGACGACGCTCTCGACGGTCTCCCCGAACCGGAAGGTCACCGACAGGTCGCGCAGGTGGAACTTCAGCGCCTCGGTCACCTCGGAGTCGCAGAAGTCGAGCATCCGGTCCCGCTGCTCGACGACCGTGACCCGGCAGCCGAGCGCGGCGAACATCGACGCGTACTCGATGCCGATGACGCCCGCGCCGACGACGACCATCGAGCGGGGGAGCGTCTCGAGGCGGAGGATGCCGTCGCTGTCGAGGATCCGCGGCGACG
>JACRAB010000239.1 GCA_016213575.1 Actinomycetota bacterium | reverse complement strand
TCGCGGCCTGGAGCGGGCACGCCGCGGGCGCGGCCCAGGGCCGGGACGACGGCCGGCGCGCCGCGCTCGAGCAGGCCAGGGTGCTCGTGTGGTCCGTCGGCGAGGCCGTCCCGGACGGCGCCGGGCGGGCCCGGCTCCAGCTGTTCGCGGCGTCCGGCTCCGGCCGCCCGCTCACGGTGCGCCGGATCCACGTCGGCGCCGACACGGTGACCCCGGTGCAGCCGCTGGACGTCCCCGAGGCGACGTCCGCGTCGACCACGGCCGTCGCCCAGGTCGCGTGCGGCTCGGCCCGCGAGCTCGAGCTCATGCGCTCCGCCCCGGGTGCGGACCGGGTCGGCACCCTCACCGCGGACGTCGTGGACGGCTCCGGCACCGAGCGCGAGGCGCCGCTCGCGCCGCTCCCCGACGAGGCCTCGTTCCGTGCGCTGCTGCGGCTGGCCGCCTGTCCGGCGTCCGCCGACGGCACCGGGACGGCGGGCGCCGCCGCCGCGGGTACGTCCGGCCTGTCGATCGTCGCGATGACGGCGCAGGCCAACGGCAGCCTGACGATCATGCTCGAGGCCGGGCCCGACGCCTCCGCGGCCCGGGTCGGCGTCGTCCGGCTCGGCACGGACGGCCCGTTCACGGTCACCGCCGAGCCCGCGGCCGGCGTCACCGTCGAGCCGGGCGGGCCGGCGTCGCAGCTGCTCGTGCGGCTCGCCGCGACGGGCTGCCCGGGTCTGCTCGGCGGGCAGCCCTCGGTCGAGGGTCTGCTCGCCCTCGAGGTGCGGACGCCGGGCCTCGTCTCCCGCGCCCGGCTGCCGGGCTGGGACCAGGGAGCCGTCGGCCAGGCCGCCGCGACCGCGCTCCGGAACGGCTGCGACGGGTGAACCGGCGGGCCTCCCGGCACCTGTGAGGCGCTGCGAGGCGGTGTGAGGCGGCGCACGCCGCACTGGCGCTGCGTGCCCCCGACCGGGGTGATTCATCACAACTGTGACCCACTGTCACGTATCGGCTTGACCAATAGTCGGTGACGATCAGTGCATCTCCCCTAACCTTGCGCCTATGTCGGTGATCCACTCTGCTGGTTGGAACGGTCCTGCGCTGCGGCGTCAGACCGTTCTCGCCCTCGGCTTCGCCGCACTGTCGACGCTCGGTTACGTGCTGGTGCTCAGCCCCTACACGACCCAGAGCCTGTGGTTCCCGCCGGCCGGGATCACGTTCGGCTACCTCGTCGCAGTGGGCTGGAAGGGCGCTCCCGTGGCGCTCCTCGCCCGGATCGCCGGTGGCCTCCTCGCCGCCTCGGGCGACTACACCTCCGCCACGGCCGTCGTCCTGCTCGCCGACGTCGCGACGACGCTCATCTACACCGCCGCCGCGGAGGTGCTCCGCCGCCGGGTCGGCTCCCGGGTCGACGCGTCCTTCACGGCCCTGGCGGCGTTCCTCGTGAGCGGCGTCGTCGTGGCCCCCGCCGGCGCGGCGCTCGTCGGCGCGCTGGCCAGGGACGCGATCGGCGGGGCCGGGTCGACCCGGTCCTGGGCGACGGCGGTCGTCGGGGACGCCACGGCCGTCGTCACGCTGGCGCCCGCCTTCGTCCTGCTCGCCGCCACGGTCGCCACCGGCCGCTCGTTGTCGCTGCGGGTGCCCCGGCGGCGCCGGCTGGAGATGGTCGCGCAGTCGTGCGTCATCGTCCTCACGCCCGCGCTCATCGTCTGGGCGGACGGCGTCCAGGCGGTCGAGCTCGTGCTCCTCCCGCTGGCCCTCGTGCCGCTCGGCGCGCTCGTCGTCCAGCGCGACCTCACCCGCGCCGCGCTGGCCCTCGCCGGCTGCGCGGTGCTGCTCGGGGCCGCGGCGCAGCTGAGCTTCGGGTCGTCCGAGCCGCTCTTCCGCCTCCAGGTGCTCATGTTCGCCGGTGGTGTCGCGACGTGCTTCACGGGCGTCGCGCTGTTCCGCGAGGACCGCGACCGGCGCAGCGCCGAGATCGACTCGACCCGGTGGCGCGCCCTCGCGGAGGTCGCACCCGCCGTCGTGGCCCGGGTCGACGCCGACGGGCACTGGAGCTTCGACGGCGCGAGCGCCCTGCTCGACACCGGTGCCATCGACGTCATCCACCACGCCGAGGCGGTGCCGGCGCTCGCGCAGGCCGTCGCCGCAGGGGTGCCCGCCACCGTCCAGTGGACGGCCGGCGAGGAGGGCGGACGGCGCTTCCTCACCCACGTGACGCCGCTGCCCGGCGGCGAGCAGCTCGCCGTGACGACCGAGACGACCGCCCTGCACAGCGCGGAGCTGACGATCGCGTGGGAGCGCAGCCACGACCGGGAGACCGACCTGCCGAACCGCGAGCTGCTCGTCGCGACCGCCGACCAGGTCGCCGCGACCGGCGCGGCGAGCATCGTCGTCGTCGACCTCGACCGCGCCGTGCGGCGGGCCGTGCTCCTCGACGCCGAGCCGGCCCGCGTCGTCCTCGCGCTCGCCGACCGGGTGCGCCGGGTGCTCGACACCGACGACCTCTCCGACGGCCGGGCCATGGTCGCCCGCGTCGGCGACGACCAGTTCGGCGTGCTCGTGCCGGAGGGCGTCACCGCGGCCCGGATGCTCGGCGAGCGCGTCGTCGAGGCGCTGCGGCAGCCGGTGCCGGTGCCCGGCGGCCGGATCGCGCTCGCCGCGTGGGGCGGGGTGGCGGCCGTGGACACGCTGCGCGGCGCCCGGGACTGCCTCGACCGCGCCGCAGCGGCGCTCGAGGTCGAGAGCGACCACGGGCACGGCCACGTGAGCGTCCTCGACGCGCTCACCGTGTCGACGTCGACGGAGCGCGCCCGGCTCATCGGGGACGTCGTCGATGCCGTCGGCAAGGGCGAGCTCGAGGTCGTCTTCCAGCCGGACGTCGACCTCTCGGACGGCCGGCTCACCGGCGTCGAGGCACTCGTGCGGTGGCGCCGCCGGGAGGGCTTCACCGCCGCGACCGACCTGTTCGTCCGGCTCGCGGAGGAGGCGGGCGCCGTCCAGGCGGTGGACTCCTGGGTCATGGAGCAGTCCCTCGCGGCGATGGGCCGCTGGCGGGCCGCGTACCCCGACGGCCGCGCGGACTCCCTCGAGCTCGGCCTCAACGTCAGCGCGATGTCGCTCACGGAGGACCTGCCCGAGCGGCTGATCGACGCCTGCCTGCGGCACGGCGTCCCGCCGGAGACCGTCCGGCTCGAGGTGACCGAGACGGCGCTCGTCGACGACTCGAACGCCCCGGCCGTGCTGCGCCGGATCCGGCAGCGCGGGGTGCGGATCGCCCTCGACGACTTCGGCACCGGGTACGCGACGCTGTCCCGGCTGCACCGACTGCCCGTCGACGTCCTCAAGCTCGACCGCTCGTTCCTCACCCCGATCACCGAGGAGGTCGCGAGCCAGGCCCTCGTGTCGCTCGTCCTCGGGCTCGCCGGGCCGCTGCGGGTCGAGGTGCTCGTCGAGGGCGTCGAGAACCGCGCCCAGCGGGACCTGCTCGTCGAGCTCGGCTGCAAGCGGGCCCAGGGCTACCTGTTCGCCCGGCCCGCGCCGGCGTCGACGATCGACGCGCTGCTCGCCTCGGGCGGGATGCTCATCCCGGACGCCGGGGCGACGGTCCTGGCGTGACGCTCGCGAACAGGTCGGGGAAGACCTTCGCGACCTTCGCCGACAGGTAGTCGCCGTACCGCCCGGTCCAGGCGTGCACGCTCGCGCCGTCCCAGCGGCGGCCGGCGTCGTCCGCGGGCGGTGACCCGGCGAGCGGCAGCGGGGTCACCGCGGCGTCCCACGACGGGTCGAAGAAGTACGGGAACGACAGCCGGCCGCGCCCGCTCACGTTGCGCACCCGGTGCGGCGTCGAGCGGTAGCGGCCCTCGGTGAGCCGGTCGAGCATGTCGCCGATGTTGCACACGAGGACGCCGGGCTCCGCGGGCACCTCGATCCAGGCACCCGCGGGCGTGCGGACCTGGAGGCCGCCGAGGTCGTCCTGGGCGAGCAGCGTGAGGATCCCGTAGTCGGTGTGCTCGCCGACGCCCCACTCCGCGGCGTCGGCGTTGTCCGCCAGCGCCGGGTAGTGGAAGACCCGGAAGAGCACGGTCGGGTCGCCCGTGAGGTGCTCGGCGAACCAGCCGGGCGGCAGCCCGAGCCCGACGGCGACCGCTCGCAGGATCGTGTCGGCGACCGGCCGCAGCGCGTCGAGCCAGGCGAGGACCGCCGGGCCCAGCCCGCCCGGTGGGAACAGGTTGGCCCCGTGCAGGGGCGTCCCGGCGAGGACCCGGGGGTGGTCGGGCGGATGCTCGAGCCCGACGTAGAGCCCCTCCTTGCGGTCCGGGACACCGGAGGTCAGCTCGCCGCGGACCGGGAACCAGCCGCGCCAGGCCGGGCCCGCGTGGCTCATCGCGTACGGCTGCTTCGCCGCGTCGGGCCGGTCGAAGAACTCCCGCGAGAGCCGGTCGAGGTCCTCCAGCAGGCGGGGGTCGATGCCGTGCCCGGTGACCCGGAAGAACCCGAGCGAGCGGCAGGCGGCGTCGATCTGCCGGGCGACACCGTCGACGTCCGAGCCGTCGAGCAGGGGTGCGATGTCCACGAGCGCCAGGGAGGCCGGGGCGTCGGGGGCGGGGCGGGCGCCGGTCGTCACGTCAGCAGCGTAGGCACCGGCCGACCGTCCGGGTAGCGTTCGCGCATGCGCATCGCCGCCGCCCGAGTCTTCGTCAGCGACCTCGGCCGCAGTGCCCCCTGGTACGAGCGCGTCCTCGGCGCGCAGCCGTCCGCGAGCAGCCCGGACGACGGCTACGCCGTCTTCGACGCCGGGTGCGACCTCGTCGTCGAGGAGGTCGGTGACGACTCCGAGATCCCGGCGGCGCAGCTCGTCGGTCGCTTCACCGGGATCTCGTTCGCCGTCGACGACGTCGCGGCCACCTGCCGCACGCTCCGCGACGCCGGGGTCGACGTGGTCGGCGAGCCCGAGACGCAGAGCTGGGGCGGCGTCCTCGCGACCGTCGCGGACCCGGACGGCAACGCCGTCCAGCTCGTCCAGTACCCCTGACGCGGGCGGTCAGCCGGCGGGCGTGAGCCGGCCCGCGAGGATCGCGTCGCAGACGGCCCCGCCCTCGGCGGCGCCGTCGACGACGGCCTGCGCGAAGAGCACGAGCCAGTCCCGGACGCCGTCGGCGGTGCCGGCCGCGTACCGCGCGAGCGTCAGCGGGTAGGACGGTCCGGCGACGAGGAGGGGGATCTCCCAGACCGCGACCCCGGTCGGGTCCAGGCCGCGGCCACGGACGACGGCCCGGCACAGCGCGCGGGCGACGACCCCGTTGCCGACGACGAACGGCCGGGCCGTCATGACCTCGGCGTGGACGAGCGCGGCGACGACGAGCGCCGGCGCCTCGGCGGGCGCCCGGAGCAGGTCGGCGAGCCCGTCGAGCCGCACCGTCAACGGGTCGCCGCCGTCGGGGGCGGGGACGACGTCGCCCGGCGCGGCACCGGTGAGCAGGTCGGCCCCGTCGCCGGGGGCCTCACCGGCCCGGCGCGGGCGGCCGAGGGCCTCGTCCGGCACGAGCCCGGCCGCCGCGGCGGTGTGCAAGCGGGCGAGCGCCTGCATCGGGGCCGTCGACCAGACGCCGTCGAGCCGGGTCGCCTCCGCCGCGGCCCGCAGCGCCCCGGACGCCGTCCGGCCCGCGGGGTCGTCCGGCTTCGTCGCCGGGCGGCGGGGGGGGTCGCGGATAATCGAGAC
>JACRAB010000238.1 GCA_016213575.1 Actinomycetota bacterium | reverse complement strand
CGATCGCCACGGGCGAGCGCACGGGCCCCGGTG
This sequence comes from Actinomycetota bacterium, assembly GCA_016213575.1. Taxonomy (GTDB): domain Bacteria; phylum Actinomycetota; class Actinomycetes; order Actinomycetales; family Kineosporiaceae; genus R-H-3. The sequence goes on along the minus strand of JACRAB010000238.1, from coordinate 4,048 downwards.
CAGCGGCGGCCGCGCCGGCCCCGGCACCGCCGCCCGTGAACGAGACCGCCCCGGCGACCGGGTGGCCGTCCGCGCCGACGACCCGGAAGACGACCGTCCAGCGCCCGGCCGCGGCGTCCGCCCGGACCGGTTGCACGACGGAGAGCGCGTCGAGCTCGGCGGCCCCGGCGGCCGCGGAGGTGCCGTCCCCGGCCCGGACGAGCACCGTGACAGGCCCGCGGACCGGCTCGCTGAAGCGGACGAGAACCTGGTCCGGCGGTGCGGCGAGGTCGGTGCCGGCGGCCGGCTCGGTGCCGACGACGCGGGCGTGCGCGGCGGCCGGCGCTGCGAGCCCGACGGCGGCGACGGCCGACCCGGTGAGCACGGCGAGCGCCGTCACGGCGGCAGCGACGGCACGCCTCGTGACGCCTCCCCGGTCGCGTCCCATCCGTCGAGGCTAGGTCGGGGTGCACCGGGGCGGTACGCCGTCGGTACGACTGTCATCCGACCGGCGGTGCCTGTCATGTGGTCGTGCAGGGTCGGGTCAGCGGACCAGACGCTCCAGCAGGCGGTCGAGGTCGGCGGCCGGGTCGAGGGTCATGCCGGAGTGCACGGGCCCCGGCTGGACGACGGTGCTGCGGGGAGCGGTGAGCCAGCCGAAGCGGACCCTCGCGGGTTCGGCGGCGGCGCCGCCGGCCGCCGGGTCGCCGTGGCAGACCGCGCGGATCCCGGCGAGGACGGCCTCGACCGCGTCGACGTCGACGCCGGCGTCGACGGCGCGCAGCCGGGCGGCGTCGGCGTGCAGGGCGCAGCCGAGGTACTCGGTCGCCTGCGAGTAGAGGACGACGCCGATGTTCACGCACTCGCCGCGGTCGACCCGCGGGACCGCGCGCAGCACCGCGTACTCGAACGGCAACCGCTCGCCGGGGGCGGGGCCGTCGCCCGCGAGGAAGCGGCGCGCGTCTCCGCCGCGGGTGCTCACGCCGCGACCCCGTGCAGCGGCGGCCACCACGGACGCACGCCGCCGACCCGGGCGAGCAGGTACTCGACGTACCGGTCCCGCCAGGCGCCCGCCGGGCAGTCGTCGCCGAGCGCGGCGTTCATCCCGAGCAGCCAGGCGTCGGGCACGAGGGCGAGCACCTCGCCGAGGGTGTCGGCGGTGACCAGCCCCGCGAGGTGCGCGTCGGCGTCCGCGGCCTGCGCCCGGGACGCCTGCGCGACGACCGGCCCGAGCACGTGCTGGGCGAGGTCGTAGGGCCGGGCGGCCCAGCGGTCGACGTCCGGCCAGGCGTGCTGGAAGACGAGCGCGGCACCGTGGTCGATCGCCCACAGCGCGCGGTGCCAGACGAGCAGGTTCGGGTTGCGCCACGTGCGGTCGACGTTCGCCGTGAACGCGTCGAGCCAGTGGACGGCGAGCGCCTCGGTGACCGGCGGCGTCCAGCCGAGCCCGTCGTAGCCGACGGACCCGGGGAGGAAGTCCATCCCGAGGTTGAGGCCCGCACTTGCGGCGAGCAGGTCCTGGACCTCCTCGTCGGGCTCGCGGCGGCCGATCTCCGGGTCCAGGTCGACACCGACGAGCTCCGGCACCCGGATCCCGAGCAGGCGGCCGAGCTCACCGACGACGACCTCGGCGACGAGGGACGCCGTCCCCTGCCCCGCGCCCCGGAACTTCACGACGTACGTGCCGTCGTCGTCCGCCTCGACGATGCCCGGCAGCGACCCGCCCTCGCGCAGGGGGGTGACGTACCGCGTCGCTCGCACCGTCCGTCGCACGGGGTGAACTCTGCCAGCCCCGGGCGGACCGGCGCCGCCCGCCCGGCCGCGGCCCGACCCGGGCCGTTCGTCCGCACACGGACGACCGGTCGGCGCACGCCTGTGCGGATCGTGGAACAGTCGGTGTTCCACAAGTGCACCCTCCGGAGCCGGGCACTAGCCTGCGATCGCCGCCCGTCGTACCAGCGGGGCCGGTGCCGCACGCACGAGGGAGCCTCCATGAGCCACGACCGCGCCGGCCAGCCGGCCCAGCCGAGCGACCTCGTCGACGTCGCCCACCTCGTCACCGCCTACTACACGACGTGGCCGGACCTGTCCGACCCGGCGCAGCGCGTCGCCTTCGGCACCTCCGGTCACCGGGGGTCGAGCCTCAAGGGCGCCTTCACCGAGGCGCACATCGTCGCGACGACGCAGGCGATCTGCGACTACCGCGCCGCCCAGGGCATCGCCGGGCCGCTGTTCATCGGCCGCGACACCCACGGCCTGTCCGAGCCGGCCTGGGTCAGCGCCCTCGAGGTGCTCGCCGCCAACGACGTGACGACCCTCGTCGACGACCGCGACCGGTTCACCCCGACGCCCGCGGTCTCGCACGCGATCCTGCGGCACAACACGGGCAAGGCGGACGACGACGCGAGCCGCGCCGACGGCATCGTCGTGACCCCGTCCCACAACCCGCCCTACGACGGCGGGTTCAAGTACAACCCGCCGCACGGCGGCCCCGCGGACACCGACGCGACGAAGTGGGTCGAGAACCGCGCCAACGAGCTCATCGAGGCGCGGCTCGCGGACGTCAAGCGGGTGCCGTTCGCCCGGGCGCTCGCCGCGGAGACGACGTCGAAGTACGACTACCTCGGCACGTACGTCGACGACCTGCCCTCGGTGCTCGACATCGCGGCGATCCGGGACGCGAAGATCCGCATCGGCGCCGACCCGCTCGGCGGCGCGAGCGTCGACTACTGGGGCGAGATCGGCGAGCGGCACGGCCTCGACCTCACGGTCGTCAACCCGCTCGTCGACGCGACGTGGCGCGTCATGACGCTGGACTGGGACGGCAAGATCCGGATGGACTGCTCGTCGCCGTCCGCGATGGCCTCGCTCATCGCGAACCGGGACGCCTTCGCGATCTCGACCGGCAACGACGCCGACTCCGACCGGCACGGCATCGTCACCCCGGACGCCGGCCTGATGAACCCCAACCACTTCCTCGCGGTGGCGATCCAGTACCTCTTCGCGCACCGGCCGGGCTGGGGCGAGGGGACGGCGATCGGCAAGACCCTCGTGTCGTCGTCGCGGATCGACCGGGTCGCGGCCTCGCTCGGCCGCACCCTGCTCGAGGTGCCCGTCGGCTTCAAGTGGTTCGTGCCCGGGCTGCTCGACGGCTCGGTGGGCTTCGGCGGCGAGGAGTCTGCGGGCGCGTCCTTCCTGCGCACCGACGGCTCGGTGTGGACGACGGACAAGGACGGCCTGCTGCTGGCGCTGCTCGCCTCCGAGATCCTCGCGGTCACCGGCACGTCCCCGAGCGAGCACTACCGGGCCCTCACCGAGGAGTTCGGCGACCCCGCGTACGCCCGGATCGACGCCGCCGCGAGCCGTGAGGAGAAGGCCGCGCTCGCGAAGCTCTCGGCCGAGCAGGTCACCGCGACCGAGCTCGCCGGGGAGCCGATCACCGCCAAGCTCACCGAGGCGCCCGGCAACGGCGCGGCGGTCGGCGGCCTCAAGGTCGTCACGGAGTCGGCGTGGTTCGCGGCGCGACCGTCGGGCACCGAGGACGTCTACAAGATCTACGCCGAGTCGTTCCAGGGCCCCGAGCACCTCGCCCAGGTGCAGGAGGCTGCCAAGGAGGTCGTCTCCGCGGCGCTCGGCTGACCGACGGCGGCTCCTCCCCGATCGTCCGTTCTGTCAAGGTCTGGTCAGGAACGGGCCGGTGTCCTAGCGTTCGCGATCAACCGCCGCGCACGGGGCCGACGCGATGCCGGGCGCCTGACGCGGCCGTCGACAAGGAGGTCGGCATGGTCGTCGGAACAGGGACCGGGCGAGCCGGTCAGGGCCGGGCCGGGACGCACGGCAGGGCACGACGGACGCGATGGACGGCAGCGCTCGGGGCCACCGTGCTCGGGATCACCGCGGCACCCGTCGCGGCGCACGCGGACGACGGCGAGCGGCGGGCCGGCTTCCGCACCGCGCAGGCGTCCTTCCTCACCACCGGCGACCGCGCCGACGTCACGTTCACCCCGATCATCACCACCGGCGAGACGCTCGCCGGCGGGTACCGGTTCGAGTCGATCCCGGACGGGAT
>JACRAB010000233.1 GCA_016213575.1 Actinomycetota bacterium | reverse complement strand
GAGCGGCAGCGGCGCGCCGTCGAGGCGGACCTCGTGGCCGCGCACCTCGAGGAGCCCGGCGTGCGTCCGGACCCGGCGCAGCCGCGTCGCGAGCAGGTGCTCGGCCACCGCGCCGGCCACGGCGGCGTCCGGGCCGGCCGGGACCAGCGGGAGGAGACCGGCGCCGGTGAGGTGCCGCACCGACGCGGGGTCCGTGCAGGCGACGACGACGTCGTCCGGCCGCAGCGGCGGGACGCCGCCGAGGGGCGCGGCCCGGCAGGCGTCGACGAGGACGCGCGCGCCGGCGAGGTCGCCCACGACGACGGCGTCGACGTCCCACCGCAGGCCCGGTGCGGCGCCGGAGGGACGCTGGTCCGGCGAGGTCGTGGTTCGGGCACCGGTCGCGACGAACGCGTCGACGAGGGCGTCACCGGCGTCCGCGCCGAGGACCAGGACGGAGAACCCGGTGAGCGGCCGCCTCGTCACCCGGCACCACCCTCTCCGCCCGACGGCGGCCGACCGCCCTGACCGGGACCGACCAGCCCATCGTGCGGGTGCAGCCGCCCCGTCGTGTCTCGCGGGTGTTTCGGCGATGTTGCGGCGGTGGCCCGGGGTCTCCGCCGCGGTGCGCCCCGCCGGGTGGTGGACCGCGCACCGGGCAGCGGCCGCGCCGTCCTAGACTCGCGACGTGACCGAGACGACACCGGACCTCAAGCCCCGCAGCCGCGACGTGACGGACGGCCTCGAGAAGGCCGCCTCGCGCGGCATGCTCCGCGCCGTCGGCATGGGCGACGAGGACTTCGCCAAGCCGCAGATCGGCGTGGCCAGCTCGTGGAACGAGATCACCCCCTGCAACCTGTCGCTGGACCGGCTCGCGAAGGCGAGCAAGGACGGCGTCCACGCCGCGGGCGGGTACCCCCTGGAGTTCGGGACGATCAGCGTCAGCGACGGGATCTCCATGGGCCACGAGGGGATGCACTTCTCCCTCGTGAGCCGGGAGATCATCGCCGACAGCGTCGAGACCGTCATGATGGCCGAGCGCCTGGACGGCTCCGTGCTGCTCGCCGGTTGCGACAAGTCCCTGCCCGGGATGCTCATGGCCGCCGCGCGGCTCGACCTCGCGAGCGTCTTCCTCTACGCGGGCTCGATCCTGCCGGGCCTCGCGAAGCTCACCGACGGCACGGAGAAGGAAGTCACGATCATCGACGCCTTCGAGGCCGTCGGTGCGTGCGCGCGCGGGCTCATGAGCCGCGAGGACGTCGACATCATCGAGCGGGCGATCTGCCCCGGCGAGGGTGCCTGCGGCGGCATGTACACCGCGAACACGATGGCGAGCGCCGCCGAGGCCCTCGGCATGTCGCTGCCGGGCAGTGCCGCGCCGCCCGCCACCGACCGCCGGCGCGACGGGTACGCCCGCAAGTCCGGCGAGGCCGTTGTCAACCTGCTCCGCCACGGCATCACGGCCCGGCAGATCCTCACCCGGGAGGCCTTCGAGAACGCGATCGCCGTCGTCATGGCGTTCGGCGGCTCGACGAACGCCGTGCTGCACCTGCTCGCGATCGCGAACGAGGCGGAGGTCGAGCTGACCCTCGCCGACTTCACGCGCATCGGCAACAAGGTCCCGCACCTCGCCGACGTCAAGCCGTTCGGCCGCTACGTCATGACGGACGTCGACCGGGTCGGCGGCGTGCCCGTCGTCATGAAGGCCCTGCTGGACGCCGGCCTGCTGCACGGCGACGTGCTCACCGTGACGGGGAAGACGATGGCGGAGAACCTCGCCGACATCGCCCCGCCGGACCTCGACGGCAAGGTCGTCCGGGCGCTGTCCGAGCCGATCCACCGCTCGGGCGGGATCACCGTCCTGTCCGGCTCGTTCGCCCCCGACGGTGCCGTCGTCAAGAGCGCCGGCTTCGACTCGGACGTCTTCGAGGGCACCGCCCGCGTCTTCGACCGCGAGCGCGCCGCGCTCGACGCCCTCGAGGACGGCACGATCACGGCCGGCGACGTCGTCGTCATCCGCTACGAGGGCCCCAAGGGCGGCCCGGGGATGCGCGAGATGCTCGCCATCACCGGGGCGATCAAGGGCGCCGGGCTCGGGAAGGACGTCCTGCTCGTCACCGACGGCCGGTTCTCCGGCGGCACGACCGGCCTGTGCGTCGGCCACGTCGCGCCCGAGGCGGTGGACGGCGGCCCGATCGCGTTCGTGGAGGACGGCGACCGGATCCGGCTCGACGTCGCGCAGGGCACCGTCGACCTGCTCGTGGACGACGAGGTGCTCGCCAAGCGCCGGGTCGGCTGGGAGCCGCTGCCGGCGCGTTACACCCGGGGCGTCCTCGCGAAGTACGCCAAGCTCGTGGGCTCCGCCTCGGGGGGCGCGGTCTGCGGCTGAGCCGCGGCCCCGCCGGAACACGGTGCGGCCCGCGGTAGGCGGTCGGCGGTCAAGGGAGACGTGCCGAGGGAGACGGGCCGAGGGAGGCGCAGCGGCGACTCCGGGTCATCCGATCGGCTCACCTTTGCGAACGCACGGCGTGTCAGTCGTCACGGTGAGCAATCATCCGGCCGTGCTCCCGACGCCAGCGACGCCAGCGGCCGCCGTGCCGGTGGTCGTCCGCGTGCTCGGCTGGGTGGCGGTCGCCGCGACCGTCGGGGCGGCCACGGCCAGGCTCGTCGAGCTGGACCGGCTCGCGCTGCCCGTCGTGCTCGTGGGTGTGCTCGCCGTCGGGGCGCAGGTGCGCGCGGCACTGCACGCCGGGCAGGAGGTCCGCCGGACCTGGGCCTGCTTCGCGGGTGCCACCGCGCTGTGGGTGCTGGCCCTGCTCGGCGCGGCATCGGGGTGGTCCGGCCTCCTGGTGTGGGGATGGCTGCGGGCGGGCGCCCTGGTCCTCGTTCTCGCGGCCGTCCTGCTGGCCCGCGGGGCGTGGCACGGCGTCCGGAGCTGGGCACTCCTGCTCCTCGACGGCTCCGCTGTCGGGCTGGCTGCCTTCGTCGTGTTCTGGATCGTCCTGCGGAGCAGCCCGGCGTCGAGCGGCGGCTGGGACGGCGTCCACCCGGCCCTGCTGTGGCTGCCCGCCGACCTCGTCGCGGCGAGCCTGGTCACCGGGCTGGGCGTCCGGTCGGGTGCCGGTGTCCGGGTGCCGTCGCTGCTCGTCGTCGTCGCGGCCGTCGGCACGGCCGCCTCCGACGCCGCCTGGGTGCTCACCGGGGACCCCGGCAGCGGGACCGGCGGCTGGCTCGCGGTCCTCGTGCTGCTCGCGGCCGCCGGGCGGGTCGGCGGGCCGCTCTGGCAGGCCGGGCCGGAGGACTCCGGCCCCGTCGGACCGGGGCGGTTGTCGCAGCTGCTCTGCGCTCCCGCGGTCGCCCTCTCCCTGGTGGCCCGGCACGACGTCGTGACGATCGGGGCGACCGCGGTGCTGCTCGCGGCCCTGGGGATCCAGATCGGTGTCGTCCACCGGCAGAACCTCGCGCTGTGGGCGGCCGTGGCGCTCCAGGCGCGCCGGCTGGACGACCTGCTGGCGGACAGCAGGGACGCCCTGCTGCAGGTCTCCCCGGACGGCAGCGTCGACTTCGCCAGCGAGGCCGTCCGGGACCTGCTCGGGGTGCCCCCGCAGCAGCTCGTGGGCCGCCGCCTCGCCGAGCGGCTGCACCCCGACGACGACGGCCTCGACAGGGCGGGCGCCGCGGACGGGCCGCTCGTCGGCGGGCGGATGCACAGCGTCGTGGTCCGCGGCCGCCTGCGCCACGCCGACGGCGGCTGGCGGGACACGGAGTCGGTCGTGAGCCTGCGCGACGGCGGGACCACACCCGGCCTCACGATCTCGCTGCGGGACACCACGGAGCGGGAGCGGATGGCCGCCGAGGTGCGGCGGCAGGCGCGCACCGACTCGCTCACCGGGCTCATGAACCGGGCGGCCTTCCTGTCGGTGCTCGACGAGCGGCTCGCGGCGGGCCCTGCGGTCGTGCTGTTCGTCGACCTCGACGGGTTCAAGGCCGTCAACGACACGGCGGGGCACGCCGTCGGAGACCGCCTGCTCCGCGACGTCGCGGCCGCGTTGTCCCGGTCCGTGGGGCCGGGCGACCTCGTCGCCCGGCTCGGCGGCGACGAGTTCGCGGTGCTCGGCCGTGACGGCACGACCGGGTACGGCCTCGACCTGGCCACCGCGGTGCTCGACGGGCTGCGGCCGGCCGGCCGGGACGCGGACCCGCGTGTCGCCGGGACCGGCGCGAGCATCGGGGTGGCCGCCGGTCGCGGCGGCACGGCGGAGGCCCTGCTCGGCGACGCCGACCTCGCGATGTACGCCGCCAAGGCTGCGGGCGGCGCCCGGTCCGTCGCGTTCGAGCCCAGGATGCGCACCGAGGTCCTCGAGCGGTCGCGGGTCGTCGCGGACCTGGACGCGGCCCTGGGGGACGGCGCCGGCCTCACGCTGCACGTCCAGCCGATCATCGACCTCACGGACCAGCGGTGGGTGGGCTGCGAGGCGCTCGTCCGCTGGGACGCCCCCGGTGGCCCGCGGCCGCCGCGGGAGTTCCTCCGCGTCGCCGAGGAGACGGGCCAGATCGTGCCGCTCGGCCGGTGGGTGCTCGGGCAGGCCCTCGGATGGCTCGCCGGCTACGGGGACCCGTCCGCCGGGATCTCGGTGAACGTCGCGAGCCGCCAGCTCGCCGACCCCGCGTTCGCGTCGACGGTCCTGCGGGCCCTGGACGCGAGCGGGGTCGACCCTGCGCGGCTGACCCTCGAGGTGACCGAGCAGACCGCGGTCGACGACCTCACGCGCACCGGGGCCCGGCTGCAGGGCCTGCGCGCGCTCGGCGTCCACGTCTCCCTCGACGACTTCGGCACCGGGTTCTCCTCGCTCGGGTACCTCGCCCAGCTGCCGGTCGACGAGCTGAAGATCGACCGCCGTTTCGTCGCCGGGCTCGGGGTCCGGGCCGAGGACGACGCTCTGGTGCGGGCCGTTCTCCGGCTCGCTGCGGACCTCGGTCTCGCGGTCGTGGCCGAGGGGGTCGAGACCGCCGAGCAGGCCCGGGCGCTCGCCGCCCTCGGGTGCCGCCGCGCCCAGGGGTTCCACCTCCAGCGGCCCGTCCCGGCGTCGTCCCTGGGGGCCCCGCCGGCCCGCGGAACGGCCGCGCCGGACCCCGCGGCGCAGGTCCTGCGCAGGGAGGCCGCGCAGGCGCAGGCGGCGGGAGGCTAGTCTCCCCGCGTGATCGCGGTGGCGACGACCGTCCTCGCCGCGACGTGCGCGGTGCTCGCCGCGGCGTCGTGGCTGGCCGAGGCGCGCCGTCCGAGGGTCTTCCCGCGGCGGGCCGCCGCCGCCGTCGCGGGGGCCGCGGCGCTGTGCGCCGTGGCCTACCCGCTCGTCCTCACGACGGAGCCGGGCACCGACGTCATGCCGCTGGCCGGGCACCTCCTGCTGCTCGTCGCCGCGCTGCTCGGCTGCGTCGGCACCGTCGGCATCGTGCGCACGGTGCTGCCCCGCGGCGGCGTCGGCGACTCCTTCGCCGAGGGGCTGCTCGTCGGGTCCAGCGCCGTGACGACCGTGTGGGCCGTGCTGTCGCAGCCCGGTGCGTCGGTCCCGGCGCGCGCGGCCGCCGTCCTCGTCGCGACGGTGCTCGCGGGGCTGCTCGCCGCCGTCCTGCGGATGTCCGTCACCGCGCGCGGCCACACCCTCGAGGCCCGGCACACCCGGCGGGCCACCGTCGCCGCCGGCGGGCTCGCCCTGCTCCTGCTCGCCGGGCTCGTCGACGCGGTGCCGGCGCGGGTGCCGGTCGTGCCCACGATGCTCCTCGCGGGCGGCGGGTTCCTGCTCGTCGCGTTCGTGCCCTACGCGAGGGACAGCCCGCAGTCCGACCGCACGCGCCCGACGTTCGCGGGGCTCGTGCTGCCCTACGCCCTGCTGGCGGTCGCGGCGACCGCGGTGGGCATCCAGGTCGCCCTCGGTCGTGCCGGGGCCGTGACGGGGCTGCTCGTCGCCGTCGTCGGCTGCTCGGTGGTGGGCGTCCAGGTCTTCGCCGTCCGGGCCGGCACCCAGCTGCTGTCCGACCTCGAGCTGTCCCGGCAGCGCCTCGAGGCGCTCGTGGAGAACGCCCAGGACGTCATCCTCGGCCTCGACTCCGGCGGTCGCGTCGTCGCCGCCAACGCAGCCGTCGAGCGGCTCCTCGCCCGCCGGCCCGAGCACCTCGAGGGTCGCGACGTCGCCGAGATCGCCGTTCTCGACGACCGGCCCGCCGTCCGCGACGCGGTGCGGGACGTCGTCCACCGGCGGCGCGCGACGGCCAAGGTCGAGCTGCGGCTCGCGGCCCCCGCCGACGGCACGGCCGAGATGCGGCTGCGCGTCGTCGACGGTGGTGCGGTGGCGGTCGTCTCCGACGTCACCGACGCGGTGCTCCTGCGCGAGCGCCTCCAGCTCCTCGCCCGGCACGACCGGATGACGGGCCTCGTCAACCGCGGCGTCGTCCTCGACACCGTCGCGACGTGGCTCGCCAGCGGGGCGGCCGTGAGCGTCCTCTACTGCGACCTCGACGGGTACAAGGCGGTCAACGACCGGTTCGGGCACCTCGCGGGCGACGCCGTCCTCGTCGAGGTCGCGCGCCGGCTCGAGACCGCCGTGCGCGGGATGCCGGCCGACGAGGGCGTCCTGGGCCGGATCGGCGGTGACGAGTTCGTCGTCGCGCTGCGCGGGGTGCACGGCCGGGAGGCGGTCGGTGCGGGGGAGCGGCTCGTCGCCGCGATGCGCCCGACCTTCCTCGTCGGGGACCGCACCGTTCGGCTCGGCATCAGCATCGGCATCTCCGGCACGGACGACGCGCAGCCGCTCCCGGCGCTCGGCGCCGGCTCCGCCGTCGAGCTCGCGGACACCCCGGCGGCCGAGCTCCTGCACCGCGGCGACCTCGCGATGTTCGAGGCCAAGGCCGCAGGCCGGGCGAAGGTCGCGCGCTGGGACCCGGACGTCTCGCAGCGCGCCCTGCGCCGCGTCGACATCGCGATCGGCCTGCGCCAGGCCCTCGACACCGGCCGGCTCGCCCTGGCCTACCAGCCCCTCGTCCGGCTCTCGGACGGCGTCGTCGTCGGTGTCGAGGCGCTCGTGCGCGTCGAGGGCGGCCACGACGAGCCGGGGGCGCTCGCCGCGATGTCCGGGTTCGTCAGCCCCGCCGAGCTCGTCGAGGTCGCCGAGGACACCGGCGAGATCACCGAGCTCGGCCAGTGGGTGCTGCGGCAGGCGACGCAGCGTGCGGCGCTGTGGCGGGCCCTCGGCCACGAGCTCTTCGTCACCGTGAACATGTCGGTGCGGCAGATGTCCGAGGCCGACTTCGTGAGCACCGTTCGCCGGGCGCTCGCCGACTCCACGCTCGAGCCCGGCCGGCTCGTCGTCGAGATCACCGAGGGCCAGCTCGTCGGCGAGGAGGACCCGGTCCGGGACGTCATCGAGGACCTGCGGCGCGACGGCGTCCAGTTCGTCATCGACGACTTCGGCACCGGCTACTCCTCGCTGAGCTACCTCAAGACCATGCCGGTGCGGGCGATCAAGCTCGACCGCACGCTGCTCGACGGGATCGGCACCGACCCGCGGGCGACGACGCTGGCCCGCTCGGTCGTCGGCGTCGCCCGGGCGCTCGGCCTCGTCGTCGTCGCGGAGGGCCTGGAGAACCTCGACGCCGCGCGCCTCGTGCGCGACCTCGGCGCCTGGGCCGGGCAGGGCTTCGCGCTGTACCCGCCGCTGCGCGAGGACGAGCTGCTCGACGTCCTCTCCGCGGCGCCGCTCGACCTGTCCGGGGGGCGGCACCTCAACGGCACCCCGGCGTCCGCCGCACCGCCCGTGCCGCCGGTGCCGTTCTCGGCGTCCGGGTCCGCCGTGGCGGGTGCACCGGCCGGGCCGACCCCGGCGAACGGCGTCCGGGCGGCCGCGCCGCACGTCGTCGACGTCACCGACTCGGCCCTCGCCGCGTCCGGGGGCGCCGCCGACGGCCCCGGGCCGCTCGCGCCGGGCGCCGCGCACGCCGCTGGCGCGGGCGACGTCCGGTCCGCCCCGCAGACCCAGGGGATCTCCCTGGGCGGCCGCCGGTTCGGGGCCTCCGGACCGGTCGGCGAGGCGCCCCGGTCGACCGGCGGCACAGGCGGTGTGGCGGGCGTCGTCCTTCCCCCGCGTGTCGTCTCGGATGGCGAGACCGGCGCGTCGGCCGATTGACACGACCGGTGCCGCCGGAGAGTGTGAGCGTGTGCGTCTTGCCCTCGTACTCGGACGGCGCGCCGGCTGAGGTCCTCACGACCCCGCCGAGCGCGCGACCCCTCGCATGCCCATTCGTGGGCCGAGGGGTCTTTTCGTCTCCGGGGGTCGAACGCTCCCGGAGGGGCACCGACCACCTCGCCGTCCGTACGGGCGGCGGGTGACACGAACCGGGAGACCGGGCCGGGACTCCGGCCCGGGTCAGTCAGCCAGGACCGTCGACGCGACGGGGACAGGAGAGGGCCGCGATGTCAGGCCACCGCAGCGGCAACGATGCCGGGACGACGAGCACGCCGGGCGCGCACGCGCACGACGGGGAGTCGATGACGGGGGCCGCGAGCCTCGTCCGCTCCCTCGAGGCGGTGGGCGTCGACGTGGTCTTCGGCATCCCGGGCGGTGCGATCCTCCCGCTCTACGACCCGCTCATGGACTCGCCGTCCGTCCGCCACATCCTCGTGCGCCACGAGCAGGGCGGCGGCCACGCCGCCGAGGGCTACGCCTACGCGACCGGCAAGGTCGGGGTCTGCATGGCGACGTCGGGCCCGGGCGCGACGAACCTCGTCACTCCGATCGCCGACGCCTACATGGACTCGGTGCCGATGGTCGCGATCACCGGCCAGGTGCCGAGCTCGTCGATCGGCACGGACGCCTTCCAGGAGGCGGACATCTCCGGCATCACGATGCCGATCACCAAGCACAACTTCCTCGTGACGGACCCCGCGGACATCCCGCGCGCCATCGCCGAGGCGTTCCACATCGCCGGCACCGGCCGGCCCGGCCCGGTGCTCGTCGACGTCTCCAAGGACGCCCTCCAGGCGGTCGCCCGCTTCCAATGGCCGGACCGGATCGACCTGCCCGGGTACCGGCCCGTCGCGCGCCCGCACGGCAAGCAGGTGCGCGAGGCCGCGCGGCTGCTCGTGGAGTCCAAGCGGCCCGTCCTGTACGTCGGCGGCGGCGTCATCCGGGCCCGTGCGAGCGAGGAGCTGCGCCGGCTCGTCGACCTCACCGGGGCGCCCGTCGTCACGACGCTCATGGCCCGCGGCTCGCTGCCGGACTCGCACCCGCAGCACCTCGGGATGCCCGGCATGCACGGCACCGTCGCCGCGGTGACGGCGCTGCAGAAGGCCGACCTCATCATCAGCCTCGGCGCGCGGTTCGACGACCGGGTCACCGGCAAGCTCTCGTCCTTCGCGCCGGGCGCGACGATCGTCCACGCGGACATCGACCCCGCGGAGATCTCGAAGAACCGGGTCGCCGACGTCCCGATCGTCGGGGACGCCAAGGAGGTCATCTCCGAGCTCGTGCTCGCCGTCGAGGCGGAGAAGACGGCCGGCCGCCGTCCGGACCTCGGCGCCTGGTGGACCGAGCTCGACTCGCTGCGCACCCGCTACCCGCTCGGCTACACCGCGCCGCCGCCCGGCGAGGTCTCCCCGCAGCACGTCATCCAGCGGATCGGCCAGATCTCCGGGCCGGAGTCGCTCTACGTCGCGGGCGTCGGCCAGCACCAGATGTGGGCCGCGCAGTTCATCCAGTACGAGCACCCGAACACGTGGATCAACTCCGGGGGCCTGGGCACGATGGGCTTCTCGGTGCCGGCGGCGATGGGCGCCAAGGTCGGGCAGCCGGACAAGACCGTCTGGTCGATCGACGGCGACGGCTGCTTCCAGATGACCAACCAGGAGCTCGCGACCTGCACGATCAACGACATCCCGATCAAGGTCGCGGTCATCAACAACTCGAGCCTGGGCATGGTCCGGCAGTGGCAGACGCTCTTCTACAACGAGCGGTACTCCAACACCGACCTGCACACGTCCCACAAGGGCGAGCGGATCCCGGACTTCGTCAAGCTCGCCGACGCGTACGGCTGCGTCGGCCTGCGCTGCGAGCGGCCCGAGGACGTCGACGCGACGATCGAGAAGGCGATGGGCATCAACGACGTCCCCGTCGTCGTCGACTTCGTGGTCCACCGCGACGCGATGGTGTGGCCGATGGTCCCCGCCGGCGTGAGCAACGACGACATCCAGGTCGCGCGCGGCATGTCCCCGACGTGGGACCGCGAGGACTGACCCGGCGGCCACCGCCTCCCCGACACCCACCGCTGCCGTCGAAGGACTAGGACCCCTGTCATGAGCAAGCACACCCTCTCGGTGCTCGTCGAGAACCGGCCCGGCATCCTCGCCCGCGTCGCGGGCCTGTTCGCCCGCCGCGGCTTCAACATCCACTCCCTCGCCGTCGGCCCGACGGAGGTGGCGTCGGTCTCCCGGATGACCGTCGTCGTCGACGTCGACGAGCTGCCGCTCGAGCAGGTCACCAAGCAGCTCAACAAGCTCATCAGCGTCATCAAGATCGTCGAGCTCGAGCCGACCTCGTCGGTGCAGCGCGAGCTCATGCTCGTCAAGGTCAAGGCCGACCTGCAGACCCGCACGCACGTCCTCGAGACGGTCGAGCTGTTCCGCGCCAAGGTCATCGACGTCGCCCCGGACGCCGTGACGATCGAGGCGACCGGCAACACCGAGAAGCTCGAGGCACTGCTCAAGGTGCTCGAGCCGTTCGGGATCCGGGAGCTCGTGCAGTCCGGGATGGTGGCCGTCGGCCGGGGCTCGCGCTCCATCACCGACCGCGCGCTGCGCTCCGCCTGATCCCGACCGATTCGTCGGACCTGTCTGATCCACGCCCCGACGGGCGGCCGCTAGGGTCGCCTGCGAACGCTCCACCTCTTCGAAGGAGATGCACCACAGTGGCCGAGATGTTCTACGACGCCGACGCCGACCTGTCCGTCATCCAGGGACGCAACGTGGCCGTCATCGGCTACGGCAGCCAGGGGCACGCGCACTCGCTGAGCCTGCGCGACTCGGGTGTCGACGTCCGGGTCGGTCTGCCCGAGGGCAGCAAGAGCCGCGCCAAGGCGGAGGCGCAGGGCCTGCGGGTCGTCACGCCCGCGCAGGCCGCGGAGGAGGCGGACGTCATCATGCTCCTGACGCCCGACCACGTGCAGCGCCACGTCTACACCGAGGCCATCGCGCCGAACCTCGTGGACGGCGACGCCCTGTTCTTCGGCCACGGCTTCAACATCCGCTTCGGGTACATCACCCCGCCCGCGGGCGTCGACGTCGCCATGGTCGCCCCGAAGGGCCCGGGCCACCTCGTGCGCCGCGAGTTCGTCGACGGCCGCGGCGTCCCGGTGCTCGTCGCCGTCGAGAACGACGCGACCGGCAAGGCGTGGGAGCTCGCGCTCTCGTACGCCAAGGGCATCGGCGGTCTGCGGGCCGGCGGCATCAAGACGACCTTCACCGAGGAGTGCGAGACCGACCTCTTCGGCGAGCAGGCCGTGCTCTGCGGCGGCGCGAGCAAGCTCGTCCAGTACGGCTTCGAGACCCTCATCGAGGCCGGCTACCAGCCCGAGGTCGCGTACTTCGAGTGCCTCCACGAGCTCAAGCTCATCGTCGACCTCATGTACGAGGGCGGCATCGCCAAGCAGCGCTGGAGCGTCTCGGACACCGCCGAGTACGGCGACTACGTCTCCGGCCCGCGGGTCATCGACGCGCACGTCAAGGAGAACATGCAGGCCGTCCTCGCCGACATCAAGTCCGGCGCGGTCGCCCAGCGGTTCATCGACGACCAGGACGCCGGGGCGCCGGAGTTCAAGCGGCTGCGCGCCGAGGGCGAGCAGCACCCGATCGAGGCGACCGGCCGCGAGCTCCGCAAGCTCATGAGCTGGGTCAAGTCGACGGACGGCGACTACGTCGAGGGCACCGCCGCCCGCTGACCCGCGCACCACTCGCACGACCCGCACCGCCTGCACGGCCGACGGCCGCCCCGGACCCCGGGGCGGCCGTCCGCACGTGCGCGCCCACCCGCGCCCGGGCCCCCGCACCGGTGCGCCGCCCCGTCCGCCCGCTCTCCGTCCACCTGCCGGACATCGCGTACCGCAGGACGCACCAACGGCCGCCGGACGCGGCGTGTCGCGCGGTGGAGCGCTCTTGTGACGTCCTGCGGTACGGGCGGTCCGGATCGTGGACGCCGCCCGCGACCGACGACGAGCACGACGCCCCTGATGATCACCGCGTATCGACCGAAGGGGCGGTCGGGAGCGCCCTCCGGGTCGACGGACGGCGATCAGGGCTGGTCGGTGAGGCGCTGCGCCGCGTCCTGGTCGATCCGGACGACGACCTCGCCTCCGCCGATGTCGATCGCGCGCACCCTACCGGCGCAAGATCACCGGCTCCGGACCCGTAGGGCTGCTCCGGTCGCCGTCCGCGTCCGGAGACGCAGATCACGGGGGTGGACGTACGGTCGGGTCCGACCCGTCCACAGGGGGCGCGTTCGTCCCGCCGTCCACAGCCGGACGACGTGACAGCCCGCCCGGGCGTCCGCCCGGCCGATGCTGCCCGGCATGACGACGACCCTGGCGGCGATCTCCCGGCCGGCGAGAACCCGTTCCCCGCACGACTCCCGCGCGGGCGCCCGCGCGCCCGGTCCGCGTGACCTGGACGCCGTCCCGGCCGTCGCCGCGCGACAGGCGGGGGCCTTCACCCGGCAGCAGGCGCGTGCCGAGGGCTGGTCGGCGGCGCAGGTCAAGCAGCGGGTGCGGTCCGGGCGGTGGGTGCGGGTGGCGGGGCGGGCGCTCGTGGCCTCGTCCGTCCGGCCGGACCCGTGGGCGGCGGTCTGGGCCGTCCGCCTGACGTGGCCGGACGCCGTCGCGAGCCACCTCACGGCGGCCCGGGCGCTCGGGCTGCCGGTGCCTGCGGGCGGGCCGGAGCACGCCACGAGCGCAGGCGGCGTCCGGAGCCTGCGCGACCTCGTCGTCCACCGGGTCGACCTGCCGGCGGACGACGTGCGCCGCGCCGGCCGGGAGGGGCCCGCCGTGACGACTCTGCGCCGCACCGTGCTGGACTGCCTGCGGGTGCTGCCGGCCGACGACGCCGACCGGCTCCTCGCCTGGTGCCTGCCGCGCGGCGTCCTGCGCCGCGAGGACCTGCGTGCCGCCGTCCTCGCCGGGTACGGCCGGCACGGCACGCCCGCGCTGCTCGGTGCCCTGCGCCGCACGGCCGGGGACGCGCTGAGCCCGGCCGAGCGGCGGATGCACGCGCTGCTGCGACGCGGCGGCGTCCGCGGCTGGACGGCGAACGCGACGGTGCGGGACTGGGCGGGCGTCGTCGCGGTCGTCGACGTCCTCTTCGCGGCGCAGCGGGTCGTGCTCGAGGTCGACGGATGGGCGGCGCACGGCGGCCGCGAGGCCTTCGAGAACGACCGGCGGCGGCAGAACCGGCTGACGAACGCCGGCTACCGGGTGCTCCGGTTCACCTGGCGGGACCTCGTGGAGCGCCCGGACGCCGTCCTCGCCGAGGTCCGGTCGGCGCTGCGAGGGCCCGGAGATCGGGCGCTGTGAACCCGATGGGCGGTCAGGAGCGCCCTTATGCGGCGCGGACGGCGATCAGCGGGGGAGGGGCACGTCGAAACGCGGACCCCGGGCAGCAGGTTTAGCGTCCGTCCCGCTGGTCCCCTTTTGAACCCTTAGTGATGTTCGACCTGCTCCGTCCGCGGGGCGTGGAAGGCGCAGACATGCTCCTGGCAGCGGCCACGACGAGCGGCAGCGACCTGCGGCTCGACGTCAACGGCCTCGACTACGCGATCCTCGCGGTGTACTTCGCCGTCGTCATCGGCATCGGCGTCATGGCGCGCAGGTCCATCGCGACGAGCGAGGACTTCTTCCTCTCCGGGCGGGCGCTGCCGGCCTGGGTCACCGGGCTGGCGTTCATCTCGGCCAACCTCGGCGCGATCGAGATCCTCGGGATGGCCGCGAACGGCGCGCAGTACGGCATCTCGACGGTGCACTTCTACTGGATCGGCGCCGTCCCGGCGATGGTCTTCCTCGGGCTGTTCATGATGCCGTTCGACTACTCGACGCGCGTGCACTCGGTGCCCGAGTACATGCGTCGGCGGTTCAACACCTCGAGCCACTTCGTCAACGCCGTGAGCTTCGCCGTCGCGCAGCTGCTCACCGCGGGCGTCAACCTCTTCGCGCTCTCCATCGTCATCGAGCAGCTGCTCGGCTGGTCGCAGCTCGTCTCGATCGTCGTCTCCGCGCTGTTCGTCCTCACGTACATCACGCTCGGGGGCCTGTCCGGCGCGGTCTACAACGAGGTGCTCCAGTTCTTCGTCATCCTCGCCGGGCTCATCCCGATCGTCGTCATCGGCCTGCACAAGACCGGCGGGTGGAGCGGCCTGCAGGCGAGGATCGACGACCCCGGGTTCTTCTCGACGTGGACCGGCACCGGCGTCGGCGGCTGGTCGAACCCGTTGGGGGACTGGGTCGGTATCGTCTTCGGCCTCGGCTTCGCGCTGTCGTTCGGCTACTGGACGACGAACTTCGCGGAGGTGCAGCGGGCGCTGTCCGCCAAGGACCTCTCCGCCGCGCGCCGGACCCCGCTCATCGGTGCCATCCCGAAGATCTTCATCCCGGCGCTGACGATCATCCCCGGCCTCATCGCGCTCGCGATCGTCCCGGCGATGAAGGGCAAGGACGCCAACTACAACGACGCGATCCCCGCCCTCATGCGGGACCTGCTCCCGAACGGCGTCCTCGGCGTGGCCATCACCGGCCTGCTCGCGGCCTTCATGGCGGGCATGGCGGCCAACGTCAGCGGCTTCAACACGGTGTTCACGTACGACATCTGGCGGCCGTACGTCGTGAAGAACCGCGAGGACCACTACTACCTGCAGGTCGGTCGGGTCAGCACGGTCGTCGGGATCGGCATCGGGGTCGGCACGGCGTTCATCGCCGCCCAGTTCAACAACATCATGAACTACATCCAGACGCTGTTCTCGTACTTCAACGCCCCGCTCTTCGCGGTGTTCATCCTCGCCCTCTTCTGGAAGCGGGCCTCGCCGTGGGCCGGTGTCTTCGGCCAGCTCGCGGGCATCGCGGCCGCCGTGACGTTCCAGCAGATCGGCCCGGGGATCGCCTACTTCCACGCGGGGCAGGACCTCGCGCAGCCCGAGAACGCGCAGATGATCAACTTCTACGGCGCGATCGCGGCGGTGCTCGTCGCCTGGGTCGTCATGGCGCTGGTGACCCTCGTGACACCGGCCAAACCGCTGGACCAGCTCCGCGGGCTGGTCTGGGGCAACCCGGACCCGGACTCCCCGGACATCGCCTCCGCGACCGCGGTCCGCAGCTGGTGGGAGTCGCCCGCGCTGCTCGGGTACGGCGCGCTCGGGATCACCGTCGTCCTGTCGATCATCTTCCTCTGAGCGGAGCGCATCATGGCTGAGCACGACGGCACGTCCGGCGGCGCGAACGACGCGAACGACGCCTCGGGTGGGCTGTTCGACCTGCGGTACCTCATCGGCGCGCTGTTCTCGCTGTACGGCGTCGTCCTCGTGGCCGCGAGCCCGTTCGTCGACGACAGCAAGGCGGACGGGCTCGACATGAACCTGTGGCTGGGGCTCGGGATGGCGGCCCTCGGCATCTTCTTCCTCGGCTGGGCGCGCCTGCGCCCGCTCGTCGTCGAGGGGGAGTCCGCGCTGGCCAAGGCCGAGCGGGAGCGGCGTGAGCGGGGGCAGGCCGAGGAGGGCTGAGCCGGCGGCAGTGTCCCCTCGGAGGCCAGCCGCAGGCCGCTGACCTGCACAGTTACGTGCGAGGTCCGCCGCCCGGACCGTCCGTTCCACATCGTGGACGTTCGTGAAGGCGTTCACAAGCCTGCCTAGACTCGACGTCAGGCCCGCAGCCACCCGCGGACCGCAGGCAGACCTGAGAGGGACGTCGTGACCAAGCCCGTCGTGCTCATCGCCGAGGAGCTCTCGCCGGCCACCGTCGAGGCCCTGGGGCCCGACTTCGAGATCCGCTCCTGCGACGGCTCCGACCGAGGTCAGCTCCTCGCCGCGATCGCCGACGTCGACGCGATCCTCATCCGCTCCGCGACCAAGGTCGACGCCGAGGCGCTCGCCGCGGCGAAGAAGCTCAAGGTCGTCGCCCGGGCCGGGGTCGGCCTCGACAACGTCGACGTCAAGGCCTCCACGCAGGTCGGCGTCATGGTCGTCAACGCGCCGACGTCGAACATCGTCTCGGCCGCCGAGCTCGCGATCGCGCTGCTGTTCGCCGTCGCGCGCAACGTGCCGCAGGCGAGCGCCGCCCTCAAGGACGGCAAGTGGGCGCGCTCGAAGTACACCGGCATCGAGGTCTACGAGAAGACCGTCGGCGTCGTGGGCCTGGGCCGGATCGGCGTCCTCGTCGCCCAGCGCCTCATGGCGTTCGGCACGAAGGTCGTCGCCTACGACCCCTACGTGAGCAGCGCGCGCGCCGGCCAGATGGGCGTGCGCCTCGTCGGCCTCGACGAGCTCCTCACCGAGGCGGACTTCATCACCGTCCACCTCCCGAAGACCCCGGAGACCGTCGGTCTCATCGGCGAGGAGCAGCTGCGCCGGGTCAAGCCGACCGCCGTCCTCGTCAACGCCGCGCGCGGCGGGATCGTCGACGAGGCCGCGCTCTTCGCCGCGCTCAAGGAGGGCCGCCTCGCCGGCGCCGGCCTCGACGTCTACGCGAAGGAGCCCTGCACGGACTCCCCGCTCTTCGAGCTGGACAACGTCGTCGCGCTGCCGCACCTCGGCGCCTCGACCGACGAGGCCCAGGAGAAGGCCGGCATCGCCGTGGCGAAGTCGGTGCGGCTGGCGCTGTCCGGCGAGCTCGTGCCGGACGCCGTGAACGTCTCCGGCGGCGTCATCGCCGAGGACGTCCGCCCGGGGATCCCGCTCGCCGAGAAGCTCGGCCGCGTCTTCACCGCCATCGCGGGCAGCGTGCCGGTCCAGCTCGACGTCGAGATCCGCGGCGAGATCACCGCGAACGACGTGTCCGTCCTGCGGCTCGCGGCGCTCAAGGGCCTGTTCCGCGACGTCGTCGAGAGCCAGGTCTCCTACGTCAACGCCCCGGTCATCGCGGCCGAGCGCGGTGTCGAGGTCCGGCTCCTCACCGACCCGGAGAGCCCCGAGTACCGCAACGTCGTCACGCTCTCGGGCACCCTCGCCGACGGCACGCGCGTCTCG
>JACRAB010000037.1 GCA_016213575.1 Actinomycetota bacterium | reverse complement strand
TCGACGCGGACCCCGGCGGGCACCGGGCCGAGTCCGACCCGGACGACGAGCGCGTCGTCGTCGGTCGCCGCCCGTTCCCAGAGCCGGCGGGTCGGCGCGGCGGCGGAGGTCGTGAGGCGGCCGAGGTCGGGGTGGCTGCGGTCCAGCCGCGCGGCGTCCGCGCGGAGAGCGGTGGCGAGAGCGTCGGACGCGACAGCGACGGCGGCCGCGTGGTCGACGGCGGCCCGGCGCGCGTCCCGCCGGCCGCCCCGCCGCTCGACGACGTGCTGCCCGAGCAGCGCGAGCGGCGTGAGCAGCGCGAGGAGCAGGAACGCCGGCTGGTGCCAGACCAGGGCCATCGGGACGGCGACCACGGCCGGGACGACGAGCGCGGGCCAGGGCAGCCGAGGCGGGCGAGCGGGTGGCGGTGGGTCGGGGAACCGGACAGCCGGCTCCGGGTCGTGCACCCGGACCCGGGGCGCGCGGTTGACGAGCAGGTGGCCGAGCCCGTCGGGGACGGCTGCCGCCGGCTCGTCCTCGCGCGGGTCGCGCAGCACGAGGTGCGACGTCCCCACGACGAGGTGCATGCCGTCGTCCCACCGGGTCGGGGCGCCGTCCGGGAGCGGCTCCGCCGCACCGCCCGGCGGTGCGAGCGCCGTCCCGTTCATCGACCCCAGGTCCGCGACGCCGACCTCGCCCGGTGCGACGGTGACGACAGCGTGCGCCCGCGAGACGTCGGGGTCCTCGATGCGGACCGTCGCGTCCGGTCCCCGGCCCACCACCCAACGCCCCGGGCCGAGCGCGACCCGGCGGCCGGCGTCGGGGCCGGCGACGACGTGCACCTCGAGCAGCGGGGTGGCGGCCGCCGGCGGGCCGGGCGGTCCGGCGACGAGGACCGCACCGTCGAGCAGCGGCGGTCGCCCGAGGACCGCCTCGCCGTCGAGCACGACACCGCCGACGGAGAGCGGCCGGCCGGGCGCGAGGCCCGCGGCCGCTTCCAGGGCAGGGCGGGCCACGGCGAGGCCCGCGCCCGACGGGGCCTCGACGACGACGTCGCTCGGCGCCGCCGTCCGGCCGCGGTCGACGACGGTGAACCGGACGGCGAGCCTCCCGACCGGTGAGGGAGCCGCCCCAGGCATCGCCGTGGCGCGTGGCGCGGAGATGGTCGTCATGGCCGGGGAGTCTGCGCCGGGGGACCGACGATCCGCCTCCCACGACCGTCCGCCTGTGGATAACCAGCCCGTTGTCATGCCGTTCGTCACGGACCTGTGGACAGCCGATGACGAGTTCGAAGATCGCCTATAGGTTGCGTGATCTCCGCCGGGCGAGGGCCCCGGCGAGCCCCGGGAGGTGGCGTGGACGCGGTGGCGATCGTCGCCGACGAGGTGCGCGAGCTGATCCGCCGGCGCGGGCTCGACCCGGCCCGGGACCCGGGCGGCGTGCGCCGTCTCGTCGAGGACGTCGTCGCCGACTACGACGACCGGTCGGTGTCCGGTGCGCTGCCGCCGCTCGCGGACGCCGCCGGCGCGGTGAAACGGGTGCTCGACGACGTCGCCGGGTTCGGCCCGCTGCAGCCGTACCTCGACGACCCGGACGTCGAGGAGGTCTGGATCAACGAGCCAGGGAAGGTCTTCGTCGCACGTGGTGGGGTCAGCGAGCTGACGACGACGATCCTCACCGAGGAGGAGGTCCGCGACCTCGTCGAGCGGATGCTCAAGACCAGCGGGCGCCGGGTCGACCTGTCGTCGCCCTTCGTCGACGCCATGCTCCCCGACGGCTCGCGGCTGCACGTCGTCGTCCCCGACATCACCCGGCGCCACGTCGCGGTGAACATCCGCAAGTTCACGGTGCGGGCGACCCGGCTCGAGGACCTCGTCACGCTGCGGACCCTCACGCCGCACGCCGCGCGCTTCCTCACCGGGGCCGTCGCCGCGGGGCTCAACATCCTCGTCTCGGGCGGTACCCAGGCCGGCAAGACGACGCTGCTCAACTGCCTCGCGGCCGCGATCCCGCCCCGGGAGCGGGTCGTCACGTGCGAAGAGGTCTTCGAGCTGCGCGTTCCGTTGCGAGACGTGGTGGGGATGCAGTGCCGCCAGCCGAGCCTCGAGGGCACCGGGGACGTCCCGCTGCGGCGCCTCGTCAAGGAGGCGCTGCGGATGCGGCCGAACCGGCTCGTCGTCGGGGAGGTGCGGCAGGAGGAGAGTCTCGACCTGCTCATCGCCCTGAACTCGGGCCTGCCCGGGATGTGCACCCTGCACGCGAACTCGGCGCGCGAGGCGATCGTCAAGATGTGCACACTGCCGTTGCTCGCGGGGGAGAACGTCGGGTCGCGGTTCGTCGTCCCCACGGTGGCGAGCAGCATCGACCTCGTCGTCCACGTCGCGCTCGACCCGGACGGCGTGCGTCGGGTCGAGGAGATCGTCGCCGTTCCCGGGCGGGTCGAGTCGGACGTCGTGGAGACGGCCGACGTCTTCACCCGCCGCGGCGGCGCGGAGCTCGCGCGGGCGGACGGGTACCCGCCGCACCCCGACCGGTTCGCGCGGGTCGGGCTCGACCTCGCGACGCTGCTGGCGGCGTGAGGCCGGGATGGGTGTCGTCGTCGGGCTGCTCCTCGGGGCAGGGCTGTTCCTCGTCTGGTGGTCGTGCTGGGTGCCGGACGACGACGGCGGCTCGGACGACGCGTCGTCCGGCTCGCGCGGACCCGCGGCCCGGCTCCGGGAGACGTTGCTGCAGGCCGGGATCGAGGCTGTGTCGCCGTCGGCGCTCGTCGCGACCTGCCTCGGGGCGGCCGGCACGGCGTTCCTCCTCGCGGTCGGGGTGAGCCGGTCCGTGGTCGTCGGCTCGGCCTTCGCGCTCATCGCGGCGTGGGGGCCGATCGGCTACGTGCAGGCCCGGGCCCGGCGGCGGCGCGCGGTCCTGCGGGACCTGTGGCCCGAGGTCGTCGACAACCTCACGTCGGCCGTCCGGGCGGGGCTGTCGTTGCCGGAGGCCCTGAGCCAGCTGGGGGAGCGCGGCCCGGAGCAGCTGCGGGAGCCGTTCGCCGCCTTCGCCCGCGACTACCGCGCGTCGGGCCGGTTCGGCGACAGCCTCGACGCGCTCAAGAACCGGCTGTGCGACCCGGTCGCCGACCGGATCTGCGAGGCGCTGCGTGTCACGCGCGAGGTCGGCGGGTCCGACCTCGGGCGGCTGCTGCGGAGCCTGTCGGCGTTCCTGCGCGAGGACGCCCGGACCCGCGGCGAGCTGCTCGCCCGGCAGACGTGGACCGTCAACGGGGCCCGGCTCGCCGTCGCGGCGCCGTGGCTCGTGCTCGCGATGCTGTCGACCCGGCCGCAGGCGGTCGCCGCGTACGACTCCGCGACGGGTGCCGCCGTGCTCGGGGCCGGCGGTGCCGTCTGCCTCGGCGCCTACCGGCTCATGCTGCGGCTCGGCCGGCTGCCCGACGAGGAACGGGTGCTCCGGTGACCGGCGTGGTCGGCGCCGTCGTGCACGCCGCCGTCGGGGACCTGTCGCCGACGGGCGCCCTGCTCGGTCTCGTCGCCGGCGTCGGGCTGCTCCTCGTCGTGACCCGGCTGCCCTGGTCGCGTCGCCCCGTCCTCGACGACCGGCTCGCGCCCTATCTGCGGGACGCTGCACCGCCGTCCCGGCTGCTCGGTGCGCCGGTCGCTGCCCGCCCGGACCGGCGCGGCCCGCTCGCGCCGCTCGAACGGCTCCTCGCGCCGGTCATGACGGACGCCGTCGCGTGGGTCGAGCGGCTCCTCGGCGGGGCGGCGAGCGTGCGGCGCAGGCTCGACCAGCTCGCGCCGGGTCGCACGCTCGAGCAGTTCCGGGCCGAGCAGGTCGTGTGGGCCGTCGCGGGCGCCGCGGCCGGTGGGGTGCTGGGGGCGGTCTCGTCGGCTGCGGGGCGCGGGCTGTCCGCCGTGCCCGTCGTCGCGCTCCTCGTCGTCGGGGGTCTGTGCGGTGCGCTCGGCCGGGACCAGGCGCTGACGACCCAGGTCCGCCGCCGGGAGCGGCGGATGCTCGCGGAGTTCCCGACGGTCGCCGAGCTGCTCGCGCTGTCGGTCGTCGCCGGGGAGGGAGCCGTCGGCGCCCTCGAGCGGGTCGCGCGGACGTGCCACGGCGAGCTGACCGACGAGCTCCGGCGCACCCTGGCCGACGCTAGGGCCGGGGCCTCGCTCGTCCAGGCGCTCGAGGGCCTCGCGGACCGGACCAGCCTGCCGGTGCTCGCGCGCTTCGTCGACGGCATCGCCGTTGCGCTGGAACGGGGGACGCCGCTCGCCGACGTGCTGCGCGCGCAGGCGCAGGACGTCCGTGAGCTCACCCGGCGCGGGCTCATCGAGGAGGGCGGCAAGAAGGAGATCCTCATGATGGTCCCCGTCGTCTTCCTCGTGCTGCCCGTGACGGTGCTCTTCGCGGCGTACCCGGGGCTGGCGATCCTCGACCTCGGCCGATGACGCGACGAGCGACAGATGTATGGCAGCACGAATGCACGGATGCGGTTGTTCCTACGGATGGGAGACACGGTGAGGACGTTGACGGCGGCGCTGTCGCACGGGGTGCGGGCGCTCCGGGAGCGGGCGGGGCGGCGGCGGCACGACGACGCGGGCGAGATCCAGGGCTGGGTCTTCGTGACCCTCATGACGGCCGGGCTCGTGTTCGCGATCTGGCAGGTCGCCCAGGACCGGCTCACGACCCTGTTCGAGCAGGCGGTCAGCAGCGTCACCGGCGGCTGAGGTGCGCCGTCGCGGCCGTGCCGCGGGCCGGCGCCCGGGCACGGGCCGGGAGAGCGGCGCAGACCGGGAGAGCGGCGCAGACCGGGAGAGCGGCGCAGACCGGGAGAGCGGCGCAGACCGGGAGAGCGGGACGGGCCGGGAGAGCGGGACGGCGGTCGTGGACTTCGCGCTCGTCGGTGCGTTCGTCACGCTCGTGTTCGTCGCGGTCGTCCAGCTCGCCGTCGTGCTGCACGTCCGGAACACGCTCGTCGACTGCGCGAGCGACGGGGCCCGGTTCGGTGCGCTCGCGGACCGGGACCCGGACGCCGGGGCGGCGCGGGCGCGTGAGCTCATCGCGGCGGACCTCTCCCCGGCGTACGCGCGGTCGGTGACGGCCGGGCGTGAGCGGTTCGGCGGGCTGGACACCGTCGTCGTGACGGTCCGGGCGCCGCTACCGCTCGTCGGGCTGCTCGGAGCAGGGCAGGTGCTCACGGTGCGCGGGCACGCGGTCGCGGAGGCGCCGTGAGGGGCGTGCGGGCCGACGCGAGCGGTCGAGGCGTGCGGGGCCGGGGTGGCCGGGTGCACCCGGACGAGGGCAGTGCCCTGGTCGAGTTCGTGACGCTCGGGGTGCTCGTGCTGCTGCCGGTGGTCTACCTCGTCTTGACGCTCGGCCGGATCCAGGCGGCGTCGTTCGCGACGGACGGCGGGGCCCGGGCCGCGGCGCGCGCGTTCGTCGCGGCGCCGGACGAGGTGACGGCGTCGGCGTCCGCCGGGGCGGCGGTCCGGCTGGCGCTGCTCGACCAGGGGTTCGGGGCCGGCCCGGATGCCGTGGCCGTCGAGTGCTCGGAGCAACCGTGCCTGACCCCGGGCGGCCGGGTCGTCGTCCGGGTGTCCGTCGACGTCGTGCTGCCCGGTGTCCCGGCGGCGCTCGACGCGGTCGTGCCGACCCACGTGACGATCCGCAGCACCCAGGTCGCGACCGTCGACGCGTTCCGGGCGGTCGCACCGTGAGCCGTGCCGTGACGCGCGCCGTGCGCCACGCCGTGGCGGACGTCCGGCTGTGGCCGCGTCCGCGGCGCCGGCGGGCGGACGACGAGGGCCAGGTGATGCTGCTGATCCTCGGCTACGCGGTGGTCGTCCTGCTCCTCGTGACGGTCGTCGCCGCGGCGACGTCGGTGCACCTGACCCGGCACCGGCTCATGGGCCTGGCGGACGCCGCGGCCCTCGACGCGGCCGACGCGATCGACACCGAGCGGTTCTACACCGGGGGCGCCGGCGGGGGAGGGCAGACCGGGGGCGGGCGAGCAGCAGGCGACAGCGCGTCGAGGCGGACGGAGCAGACCACACCCGACCCCGTCCCGCTGAGCGACGCGAGCGTGCGCGCGAGCGTCAGCGGCTACCTCGCGGTCGCCGCCCCGCTGCAGCCCTTCCCGGCGCCGCAGGTCGGCGCCGGCACCGGCACCCCGGACGGCGTCACCGCCCAGGTCACCCTGACGACGACGGCCCGGATCCCGCTCGTCTCCTCGGTGCTGCGGCCGTGGGCGGACGGCGTCCGGGTCACCGTGACCGCCCGTGCCCGCGCCAGGGCCGGCTGAGCGCCGGCCCCGTGTCGAAGGCCCCACGTACCGAGGGCTCCGAACGGGCCGAGGGCTCCGATGGCCCAGGGCTCCGACATGCCGAGACGTCCGACCCGTGGCAGCGTCGTCCGCGTGACCCCCCTCGATGGAGCCAGCGTCCTCGTCGCCGGAGCGAGCGGCGGCCTCGGTGCCCCGCTGAGCCGGCTGCTCGCCGAGCGGGGCGCGAACCTCACCCTCGTCGGCCGGGACGCCGGGCGGCTCGCCGCGGTCGGGGTCGAGAAGGCCGCCGCGTACGCCGTCGACCTCACCCGGCCAGGTGCCGCGCAGGCGTGCGTCGACGCCGCGGTCGCCGCCTGGGGGCGGCTCGACGGTGTCGTCTACGTCGCGGGCGTCGTCGCGTTCGGGCCGGCCGTCGAGACCGACGACGAGACCCTCGAGCGGCTCGTCGCGACGAACCTGCTCGCACCGATCCGGCTCGTCCGGGCCGCCTACCCGCACCTGCACGAGAGCGCCGTCGAGGGCCGGACGCCGTTCGTCCTCAACGTCTCGGCGGTCGTCGCCGAGCAGCCGATGGCCGGCATGGCCGCCTACACGGCGACCAAGGCCGGGCTCGCGGCGAGCGACGCCGCGGCCGGCCGCGAGCAGCGGCGCAGCCGGATCAGGCTCGTCGACGCCCGGCCGCCGCACACCGAGACCGGCCTCGCGACCCGCCCGATCGCGGGCCGCTCGCCGACGCTGCCGCAGGGCAGGACCCCCGACGAAGTCGCGGCCCGCCTCCTCGCGGCGATCGTCGACGACGAGCGCGACGTCCCGTCGTCCGCCTTCTGAGCGCAGGACGGCGTCAGGTGCCGGGGGGCTTGCCGTAGTCGGCGCGGGCGATGGCCTCGACGGTCTGCTCCTCGGTGAACCGGTCCGAACCGGGGATCTGCGGGACGAACCCGACGAGCACCCCGTTCGCCATGACCTGCGCCTCGAGCCCGGCGGCGCCGTCGACGTCCCACAGCGCCTCACGCCCGTCGCCGAGCGGCACCCTGATGCCGAACCGGAACGCCGCCGGCCGGGCCACCGCCGCCATGATCCCGTACTTGCGCAGGCCGTCGGCGATGCGCTGTGCCTCTCGCTCCTCCATGGGACCAGTCTGGGGGCACCCGGCTGGGAAGTCGCTGGGAGCGGGCTGGGCGGCATCTGGTTCGTGCCCCGGGCCGCCCTCCGCGTAACCTGACCGGTTGTGGCCGTCGACTTCCCCGCAGAACTGCGTGAGCTCCGCCAGACCCTCGCCTCGATCCTCGAGGTGAGCGACGTCGGCGCGCTCGAGAAGCAGGTCGCCGAGCTCTCCGAGCAGGCGTCCGCCCCGGACCTGTGGGACGACCCCGAGCACGCCCAGCAGGTGACGAGCAAGATGTCGCACGTCCAGGCCGAGCTCGACCGGCTCAGCGCCATGGTCAGCCAGATCGAGGACCTCGAGACCCTCGTCGAGATGGCGACCGAGGAGAGCGACGCCGACACCCTCGCCGAGGCCGAGACCGAGCTCGTCAAGGTCAAGGAGGCGCTCGGCCGGCTCGAGGTCCGCACCCTGCTCTCCGGCGAGTACGACGAGCGCGAGGCGCTCGTGACGATCCGCTCCGAGGCCGGCGGCGTCGACGCCGCGGACTTCGCCGAGATGCTGCTGCGGATGTACCTGCGCTGGGCGGAGCGGCACGGCTACAAGACCGAGGTCTTCGACACCTCGTACGCCGAGGAGGCGGGCATCAAGTCGGCGACGTTCAAGGTCGCCGCGCCCTACGCCTACGGCACCCTGTCGGTCGAGCAGGGCACCCACCGGCTCGTCCGGATCAGCCCCTTCGACAACCAGGGCCGCCGCCAGACGTCGTTCGCCGGCGTCGAGGTGCTCCCCGTCGTCGCCGAGACCGACCACATCGACATCCCCGAGAACGACATCAAGGTCGACGTCTACCGCTCGTCCGGCCCCGGCGGGCAGTCGGTCAACACGACCGACTC
>JACRAB010000232.1 GCA_016213575.1 Actinomycetota bacterium | reverse complement strand
GCCCCCCGGGGGGGGGGGCCGGGGGGGCGGGGGCCGGCCGGCCGGCCGCGGCCCGTGCAGGCGGGGCCTGCGGCGCGGTCTCGGTCATGACGGATCAGCCGGCGTCCGCGACGCCCTGCGCCCACTGCTTGTTGAGCTCGTCGAAGACCTGCTGCTTGGTCTTCTTGCCCGAGCGGGCGTCGTCGATGAGGGCCTGCCGGTAGTCGGGCGTGTCCATGCTCAGCTCGGCGGCCTTCTGCACCTGGTTGAGCGCGTCCTCCTTGCCGGCCGGGGCCGGCTCGAGCGTGATGAGCTCGACCTTCTCCACGAAGGGCTTCAGGGCCGCGGGGACCTCGCCCGCCGTGAGCGGCGACAGACCGACCTGCGAGGCCGAGAAGCCGGACTCGTTGTTGAACCAGTCGATCCAGGCCCGGGCCGTCACCTTGTTCTTCGAGTTCACGTTGATGCCGAGGTTGTAGTCGCCGCCGGCGACCGCGTAGAACTTCCCGTTCGCCTGGTTCGGGAACGGCATGTAGCCGATGTCGTCCGCGCTGCCGCCCGCGGCGACCGCCGCCGCCTGCATCTGCGGGATCGCCCACGACCCGAGGAACATCACGCCGATCTTGCCGGTGCCGACGAGGTTCTTCGAGCTCTCCCAGTTGGTCGTCGTGGGGTCGGCCTCGGTGAGCTTCTTCGCGACGGCGTCGTAGACGAGGCCGTCGATGACCGCCATGTCCTTCGTGCCGGTCCACGGCGCCTTGTCGGCGGTCAGCTCGTTGCTGAAGTTCACGTCGCCGCTGACCCCGCCGCGGTAGTACGTCCACGCGGTGAGCGGCCAGCCGTCCTTGTAGTTCGTGTAGAGCGGGACGGTGCCCGGCACCTTGTCCTTGATGGCCTGGAGGTCGGCGAGGAACTCGTCGGGCGTCGTCGGGAAGTCCGTGATCCCGGCCGCTGCGAAGACCTTGGTGTTGTACAGGACGCCCTGGACGTTGCCGACGACCGGGATGCCGTAGGACTTGCCCTCGAAGGACTTCGTGTCGAGCCAGCGGTAGGTCTTCTCCAGCTCGGCCTGGTCCCCGAGCGGCTCGAAGAAGTCCGGGAGCTGCTTGCCGCTGACGGTGTTGGGGATGGCGAGGACGTCACCGTAGTTGTCGGTGTTCATCCGCGTCTTCACCTCCCCCTCGTAGTCGGTGATGCCCTCGACCTTGACGTCGGTCACCTTCGGGTACTTGGCCTTGAAGGTGGCGACGTACTTGTCGAAGGTGCCGTCCTTGACGAGGTCGGTCCGCCAGGTGAGGACCTGGATGGCTCCCGACGGCTCGGCCGCGGCCGAGGGTGCCGCCGACGCCTGCCCGGCCGAGGAGCCGCCGCCGCACGCCGCGAGCAGGGCACCGACAGCGAGCACGGAGGTCGCACCGAGCACGGCGCGACGTCGATAGGACAACGACATCGTTGCTCTCCTTCGTTCACCGCCGGAGGCGGCACCCACCAGGCGCCGACGCCCGGGCGCCCTCGCCGTCGAGGGGCGGGACTAACTTAATCAAGTGAAGTAAGGAAGAGCAATGGGGTGTCGGTCTCGGTGTGGTCACGGGGATTCGGAAGTCGGTCAGGCGCAGGGCACCACCGTCCGCCGGCGGTGCGGAGCGTCCCCGACGTCACGGGCACGAGCCCATCGACACGTCAGAGGTTCAGGTCGGCCGCGACGACGAGGCGGTCGATCGACGACGACGCCTCCGGCAGGTCGAGCAGCAGCGCCCTGTCGCTCCGGACGGCCTTCACCATGACAGCGAGCCGTTGGCGATCCTTCTTCGTCACCGTCTCGTTCCTGAAGTCACGGGCCGCCAGCAGGCCGGCCAGGACCACGAAGTCCCGACGGTGCCGACCAGGACCCGCATCGCCGGCGTTCGTCAGGGCCGCAGCCTTTCCCACGAGAGCACCGACGAGGTTGGGACGACGCACGTGACCTGCCCGCCCGTCCACCGTCACGGCCACGGTCTCGGTGCGCTCGAGCGCCTGCGTCCCACCGGCAGTGGGCAGCGTCGGACTTCCCGTGACGCCTCGCCGCGACCTGGCGCGCTCACCGACCCCGTCGGGCAGGAGCACGTCGATGGAGGCGTCGCCGCGCACCCACCGGTGTTGCAGGCCCTCCGCCGAGATGCCGGCAGGGACGAACCCGAGACCGGTGAGGGCCGCGGTGAACCGTGCGAGCATCCGCGGATCCGCCCGCACGTCGATCACCGTGTCCGCGTCGTTGGTCGGCCGCACCGGGAACCGTCCGCGCTCGGCGCAGTGCAGGTGCACCAGCTGTCCTCCGACCAGTGTCCAGCCACCGGCGAGCTGCTCGTGCAGGTCGAGCAGGCCGATCCATGACGACGTCTGCTCGGGCGGCATCCCGGGAAGCTGGATCACCGCGCCGCCGGCTTCCGTTCCCGTGCCAGCTCGTACAGCAGCTCCGCCGCGCGGGCCTCCTCACGCGGCCCGCGGTGTTCGGCCAGGTCAGCAGCGAGCCGCAGCCGTGACCGCGGGTGCGGATCCTGGCCTTGCGGGACAACGTGGACGACCACACCGACCCCGTCGACCGCCGGCACGAGCAGGAAGTCCTTGACCAGGTCCTCGACCTCGTCTGCCGCCAGGTAGCCCTCGACGTCGCCGGACGCGATCCCGCTCTCAGCCGAGTCCACCAGCACCTGCCAACGACCGTCACCGCGAAGGTCGTCGACGTCTGCCGGCGCGATGCGGAACAGCCGCCGGTCGGCTCTCTTGCGGAACATCGAGCGCAACGACACGGCGATCGCGCGTGCCGCATCCTCCCCGGCCGGCCGGTCCTGCGCCGCGGACAGCAGTCGCTGCAGACGCTGCCTGGCGCGAGACCGCTCGGCCGGTGCCAGTCGCCTCAGCGACTCGTCGTCACCGTCGGACACCGCGATCACGGCCCAGGCGGAGCGCATCGACAACGGCCGACCTGCGTCTCTGCGCTCGGCCACCTCCAGCAGCGACCGTTCGTCGACGACCCACTGCGAGCCGATGCGCTCGGCACGCAGGGAGCCGTCGGCGATCCGCTGGTGGATCCGCGGCACGTTCACGCCGAGGCGTCGGGCCGCCTCCGAGACGCTGATGCTCGACATGACACACAACTATAGAGAATCTTCTAGGGTTGTGTGACTGCGAGCAGGGTGACGCCCGCGAGCTCCCGGCTCGCTCGCTCCCTCACCCAAGCTCTGGCTCGACATTTGAGACAAAGAGACGTTGGCCCCCGGATCCCAAGTACGG
>JACRAB010000236.1 GCA_016213575.1 Actinomycetota bacterium | reverse complement strand
GGGCCGGCGCGGCGACGGGCACCGCGCCCGCGCCGCCCGCGGTCCCGGCGCCCGGTGCACCGGCCGCCCCGTCGTCCGCTCCGACCTGCCCGGACCCGCCGGAGCCGTCGGGGGCGTCGGACCCGCCGTCGGCGGACGACCCCGCGGCGCCGTCGTCCGCGCCCGCCGCGAGGGCGACGGCACCGTCCGCGTCCGGGCCGACGACCGGTAGCGGCGAGGCCGAGTCGTCCGGGGTGGCGTCCCCCGCCGTGGGCACCGGCGAGGCGGCGGCCACCGGCCGGGGACCGTCGGACGTCGGCCACGGCCGGGCGTCGACCCACGTGAGGCCCGCGACGGTCAGCGAGACCAGGCCCGCACCGAGGGCGGCCAGCTCTGCCGGCCGGACCTGGTGCGCTCGTCGCCGCGTCACGCGGGACCTCCTCGGGGTGGCCGGCGACGGCGGTCCCGTCACTCGACCTCACTAACACACCAATGGGCGTTGGTTAGTTTCACCCGTTCGGCAGGTTTCCGCAGGCGGACGACGAAACCTCCCCGACGCGGCGACGAGCGCGGCGCCGCCCGAGGCCGTCAGGAGGCGCTGCGCCGCCGCGCACCCGGGCCGAGCCGGCCCGCGACGTCCCGCGCCTGCGCCACCTCGTGGCCGCCCGCGCAGCGGACGACGAGCTCGACGGGCTCCCCGCAGCCGCGGTGCTCGAACTCGATCGGCGGGCCGTCCGGATCGACGAGGTAGCGGTTCCCCCACGCCTGGAACGCGATGAGCACCGGGTACAGGTCGAGGCCCTTCTGCGTGAGGCGGTACTCCGAGCGTGCCCGCTGGCCGGGCTCCCGGTACGGCACCCGGCGCAGGATGCCCGCGTCGACGAGCCCGCGCAGCCGGGACGTGAGCACCTGCCGCGGGATCGCCGTCCGCACCGTGAGGTCGTCGAAGCGGCGGACGCCCTGGAAGATCTCGCGGATGACGATGAGCGACCACTTGTCGCCGATCTCCTCGACCGCGCGCTGGATCGTGCAGTTCTCGACCGACCAGTCGAGGGCGGGCGGCTTGGCCGCCTCGGCGCGCACGTCGTCCCCGGGCATACGACCAGCGTAACCCCGCGACACCTCTGAGTTCACTTGACAGACCCAGGAGACCGGGTGAGGCTGGGTTCATGAGACGTACCCAGGGGGACGAGGTCGCCGTCCGCACCGCCGGTCCGGACGACGCGCCGGCGCTCGACGGGATGCTGCGGCTGCTCACCCCGACCTCGTCGTTCATGCGGTTCCTCGTGGGGTTCGGCGAGCCCAAGCCCGGCCTCGTCCGGGCGCTGCTCGCGACCGGGCCGCGGCGGGGCGCGCTCCTCGCGGTGCTGCCGGGCGGCACGGCGGTCGGGCACGCGTGCTGGAGCGTGGACGACGCGGGCGCCGTGGACGTCGGGGTGGTCGTCGTCGACGGCTGGCAGCGGATGGGCCTCGGGCGGCGCCTCGTCGGGACGTCGCTGGGCCATGCCCGCGACGTCGGTGCCGTGACGCTCCACCTGGACGTCCACCCGATGAACCGTGGGCTGCTCGCGACCCTGCGGCGACGGCTGCCGACCGCGCGGCACGCCTTCGCCGACGGGCTCGTCGGCATCGACGTCGCGCTCGCGGACCTCTTCTCCCCCGCCGTCAGGGCAGGTGGTACCCCACCGCGTCGATCCGCACGGACGGACGACCGGGCGTCCCGCTGACGACGATGCTCACGCGGTGCCTGCCCCTCGGGAAGGACTGCGAGAACAGGGTCTGGCGGGCCGTCGTGACCGCCGCCCGGGTGTCCACCGTCGCCGCCAGGACGCCGTCGACGTAGACCTTCATCCGGCCGCACGTCGCGCACCGGGTGCCGACGACGGTGATCCGGGAACCCCACGTCGCGGTCCGGGTGAGCCTGGAGCCGGCCGTCACCGACGTGGTGACGGTGCCCTTGTAGGCCGTCTTCGAGGCGGACCGCGTCCACGACCCGCGGGTGACCTCGAGCGAGCGGTCGTCGTGGGAGACGCTCGCACCGTGCCACGTCGACCACGGGCCGACGTTGCCCGCGGCGTCCGTCGTGCGGGCGGAGAACTGGTAGACCGCGCCCGCGGTGAGCGACGTGCCGAAGGTGCCGCTGCGCGCGGTCGTCGTCCGCCAGAGCCGTGCCGGGCCGCGCACCACGCTGCCGGTCGACGACATCGTCACCGTGCGGACCCGGACGTCGTACCGGGCCGCGGGGTTGGGCGCGACGTCCGAGGCCGCGGCCCAGCGCACCGTCAGCCGGGCCGTCGTGCCGGCCAGGGCCGAGGTCCGCACCGGAGTCACGGTCGTCGTCGTGGCGGTCCGGTCGACCGCGACGACCCCGGTCGCCGCGTGGACGCCGTCCAGCGCGAGCACGCCGCCGTCACCGTCGGCGGCGGCGCCCGTGAGCGTCCACGTGGAGCGGCCGTCGGCGACGACGGCGCCCACGGTGTCGCGACCGTTCCAGACGATGTTCCGGATGCTGCCGTCCGGGGCCGTCCCGGTGAGGGTGCGGACGACGGTCGCACCCTTGCGGATCGTCAGGGTCACCGGCCCCAGGGGCTTGGTGACGTCGATCTTCGGGGTCCAGGTGTCGCCGCGGCCGTCGCCGTCCGGCGACAGCGCCGTCCCGACGACACCGAGCAGCCGCGGCCGGCGCGGGTGGTCGAACGGGAGCGTGCTGACCCGCGCGTTCCCGGCCTCGTCCCGCCAGGCCAGGAGCCCGTCGTCGAGGGCGATGTCGAGCACCTCGGACGTCGTCGTCACGAGGTCGACCGGGGCCGCCGAAGCGGACGTCGTGTCGAGCACCCTGATCGTCGACCCCGGGTCGGAGTGGATGACCCAGGCGAGGACGCCGACGTCAGCGGTGACGAACTGACCCTTGCCCTCCAGCGACCGGGTCGCGCCGGTCCGCAGGTCGAGCACCGTCATCGACGAGCCGTCGTTCTCGGACCACGCGGCGGTGTCGCCGCCGAGGGCGACCCGGGCGAGGCAGCCGGTGTCCCCGGGGTCCGGGACGCACCGGGACGCGCGCAGCACCCGCGGGTTCGTCGCCGACCGCGGGGCCTCGACGTCGAGCAGGGTGACCTTGCCCGTGTTGTCGGAGGAGAGCACGAGCGGGCCGAACACCGACGACTGCGTCGGCACCGCCGCCCGGGCGAGGATCCGGCCGTCGGCCCGGACGACCGTGCCGGTCCCGAGGCCCGTGTAGGTCCCGAGGCTCGCGTAGGGGCCGGACAGGTCCAGCGTGGTCGCGAACGGGACACCGTTCACCAGGGGCCCGAGCGCGCCGCGGTCGACGAACCGCAGCTGCGGGGTGCCTTGGGTCTGCGCGACCTCCATCACCCCGCGGCCGGCGGAGAAGGCGGCCGGCCGGTCGAACCGCGGACCGGCCGGCACGAGGGTCTCGGCCCCGAGGGCCAGGGCCGGTGACCGGGTGACGCTGCGCCACCAGACCTTCTCGAACGCCGCCTGCTTGACCGTGGAGTCCGTCGTGTAGACCCGCCCCGCGGCGAGGTCGACGTCGCGGACCTCCGCCCGGGCGGCGGGCACCGTCGCCACCCGGGTCACGGTCCCGTCGGCGGTGATGTCGTACAGGCCGGCGCTCGCGCCGGTGCCGCCGGACGCGCCCCGCACCTTCGTGCCGATGCCGATGACTCCCCCGGAGACGATCGTCGTCATGACGGGGGTGCGGCTCCCCGTGCGCAGGACGACGGCCCGGTTGCCCAGCTCGTTGCTGCCGTAGACCAGGTACGCGATGCCGCCGTCGAAGACGGTCACCTGCCAGGCCCGGTGCGGTGGCCGGATCGTCGTCACCGGGCCGCCGGCCACGGCCCGGCGCGACACCGAGTACTGGTCGGACGACACCCACGCGACCGTCGTGTCGTCGAGGGCGATGGACTCGTAGTCCGTCGTGAGGATCTCGTAGGTCCTCGTCGTC
This sequence comes from Actinomycetota bacterium, assembly GCA_016213575.1. Taxonomy (GTDB): domain Bacteria; phylum Actinomycetota; class Actinomycetes; order Actinomycetales; family Kineosporiaceae; genus R-H-3. The sequence goes on along the minus strand of JACRAB010000236.1, from coordinate 541 downwards.
AGGTCGAACAGGTAGGTGCCGCTCGTGTCGTCGGTGCGGGTCAGCCGGACGGCGGCGTGCCCCGCCGACATGGGGGCGCGGTCGACGGGGACCTGGGCGACCCCCGTCAGAAGGTTCGTCGTCGAGGCACCGGAGTGCAGCCGGAGCACCCCGCCGCCGGTGAGCTCCAGCCAGCCGGCCGGGCTCTCGCCGACCCAGCGGCCGGTGCCGAGGTCGGTGTCCTGGGTGACCCCGGTGACCGGGTCGTGGACGACGCGGTGTCCGCGGACGGAGTCGGTGGCCGGCACGTAGACCGTGTAGCCGCCGCGCAGCGAGGAGCCCACCATCACCCACGAGGACGCCGGGACGGTCCGCGGGACGCCGAACCGGGTCATCAGGCCCGACGTCCCCCGCAGGAACGCGCCGTCCGCCTCGTACCCGGCCGTCTGCCGGACGACGGCCGCGGAGGGGGACGCCGCGACGAGGGACAGGCTCATCGCGGTCGAGACGTGCCGGGGCACCGCCCCGCTCGTCGGCACCGCGGCGTCGGCCCGGCCGCTCC
>JACRAB010000234.1 GCA_016213575.1 Actinomycetota bacterium | reverse complement strand
GGGGCGCGGACGACCGGGCGGCGTTCGCGCGCGTCGTCGCCGTCGCGCGCGAGCTCGCACCGGACGCCGAGGAGGGCACGAGCTACGGCATGGCGGCGCTGCGCTGGAACGGCAAGCCCTTGCTCGGCCTGCGCGCCGCGGCCAAGCACCTCAGCGTCTTCCCGTTCAGCCCGCAGGCCGTCGAGGCGGCGAGCGGCCTGCTCGGCGGCCATGCGCTCTCCAAGGGCACGGTGCGCTTCACGGCGGCCGAACCGCTGTCGGACGACGCGGTCCGGGCGCTCGTGCGCTACCGGATGGACGAGATCGGCGGCTGAGTCAGTGCGCCTCGCAGGCGATGTCGTCGCCGTCGCGGTCGCTCTCGGCGTTCGCGGCGTAGAGCGCGTTGTTCCGGACGAAGTCCGTCACGGGCGGGGCGCCGGTCGTGTGGTCGACCGCCCCTGACCGGCCCACCCCGTGCGGGTAGTCGACATGCATCGCGGTGCAGTTCGCGTAGTCCTTCGCGGCGGGCTTCGTGGACGTCGTGGTCCTCGGCCGGGTGGACGTCGTCGTCCTCGGCTTCGTGGTGCTCGCCTTCGCTCGCGTCGTGGTCGTCGTCCTCGGCCTCGTGGTCGTCGCGGCCTTGGTCGTCGACGAGGAGGTCTTCTTCGCGGCCGGCTTCGTCGTGGTCGTCGTCGCCTTCGCAGCGGGCGTCGTGGTGCGGGACTTCGTCGAGGACGTCTGCGTCGGGACGGCGGCCAGCGGCTGGATGCTGCCGGTCGTCGAGGAGGCCGTCGGGGCCGACGGGCCGCCGCCGAGCGAGGCGGCCAGCGCGACGACGCCCGCGACCGCGCCGGCGGCGAGCAGTGCCGGGAGCGCCCTGCGGCGCGGAGCCGTCCGCCCGTCGGCGCCGGCCCGGGTGTGGGCAGGCGCTCCTTCGGTGCGCCCGGACGCCCGCGGGAGCAGGTCGGCGAACGGGTCGGCGAACGGGTCGTGCCCGAACGACTGCTGCGGCACGACCGGTGCGACCGGTGCGACCGGCGCGACCGGGGCGAGCGGGTCCCGGGCGGTGACCCCGGCGGTGCTGACGTGCTCGGTCCACGCCGTCCCGTCCCAGAACCTCAGCTCGTGGCGTCCGTACGGGTCCGCTGCCCCCTGCGGACCGGAGACCTGTGCCATGCCTGCCTCGCCTCGTATCCCTCGTGCCGGCGGACGTCGTCGCCCGACCGTGACGACGCTGCCACGCGCGGTGAGGCCCCGGGGGCAGGCCCGGAAAGGATGTCCGAATGGGGGAGACTCTCCGCCGAGGGCACGCCGGGCTCTCGGCAGCAGCGACCGACAGGAGAGACATGGACGCCGACGCCGTCGTCGTGGGGGCCGGGCTCGCCGGGCTCGTCGCGGCCGCCGAGCTGGCCGACGCCGGCCGGCGGGTGCTGCTGCTCGACCAGGAGCCGGAGCAGAACCTCGGCGGCCAGGCGTTCTGGTCGCTCGGCGGGCTCTTCCTCGTGGACTCCCCGGAGCAGCGCCGGATGGGTGTCAAGGACTCGGTCGAGCTGGCGCTGCAGGACTGGACGGGCTCCGCGCAGTTCGACCGCCCCGAGGACCACTGGCCCCGGCAGTGGGCGACCGCCTACGTGCACTTCGCGGCCGGCGAGAAGCGGGCCTGGCTGCGGCAGATGGGGCACCGGCTGTTCCCCGTCGTCGGCTGGGCCGAGCGCGGCGACGGCCGCGCTGACGGGCACGGCAACTCGGTGCCGCGCTTCCACATCACGTGGGGGACCGGCCCCGGCGTCGTCGCGCCGTTCGAGCGGCGGGTCCGCGAGCACGTGGCGACCGGGCGGATCCGGCTCTGCTTCCGGCACCGGGTCGACGGGCTGGTCACGTCGGGCGGTGCCGTCACCGGCGTCCGGGGTGCGCTCCTCGAGCCGTCGGACGCCGCCCGCGGAACGGCGTCGTCGCGCACCGAGGTCGGCAGCTTCGAGTACTCGGCGCAGGCGGTCCTCGTGACGTCCGGGGGGATCGGCGGCAACCACGACCTCGTCCGCAAGGCCTGGCCGGAGCGCCTCGGGACACCCCCGCGCCGGATGGTCGCCGGCGTCCCCGCGCACGTCGACGGCCGGATGATCGCCATCACCACCGCGGCCGGTGGCACGGTCGTCAACCCGGACCGGATGTGGCACTACGTCGAGGGGCTGCGGAACTGGGACCCGATCTGGGACAACCACGGGATCCGGATCCTGCCGGGCCCCTCGTCGCTCTGGCTCGACGCCGCGGGCCACCGCCTGCCGGCGCCGTTCTTCCCGGGGTTCGACACCCTCGGCACGCTGAGGCACCTGCGCTCCACGGGCTACGACTACTCGTGGTTCGTCCTCACGCAGAAGATCATCGAGAAGGAGTTCGCGCTCTCCGGCTCCGAGCAGAACCCCGATCTCACCGGCAAGGACATGCGCCTTCTGCTCTCCCGGGTGCGCCCCGGGGCGCCGGGCCCGGTCGAGGCGTTCAAGCAGCACGGCGAGGACTTCGTCGTCGCCGGCTCGCTCACCGACCTCGTCCGCGGGATGAACGCGATCGCCGACCCCGACGTGCCCGCGATCGACGAGGCCGCCCTGCGCGCGCTCGTCGAGGGCCGCGACCGCGAGATCGTCAACGCCTTCAGCAAGGACGCCCAGGTGACGGCGATCCGCGGGGCCCGCGCCTACCGCGGTGACCGGCTCGTCCGGGTCGCGACCCCGCACCGGCTGCTCGACCCGAAGGCCGGCCCGCTCATCGCCGTCCGGCTCAACGTGCTGACCCGCAAGACGTTGGGCGGTCTGCACACCGACCTCGACGGTCGCGTCCTCGGGGCCGACGGCGCCCCGGTGCCCGGGCTGTACGCCGCGGGCGAGGTGAGCGGTTTCGGCGGCGGCGGGATGCACGGCTACAACGCGCTCGAGGGCACGTTCCTCGGCGGGTGCCTGTTCTCCGGCCGGACGGCGGGCCGCGCCGCGGCGGCGCAGGTCGGCTGACCGGCCGGCCGGCTACCGGAGCGAGCCGGCGTCCACCTCGACCTTGGCCGCGGCGGTGCCGTGCGACTGCTGGGGAAGCGTCGCGTGCGGCGCGGAGGCGGTGAGCCGTCGCCGGGCCCAGTCCCGCACGGGCGCCTCGAGGAAGCGGTTCGACAGGGCGGCGGCGCCGACGGTCAGCGGCAGCCAGACGAGCAGCTGGGAGAGCGTCCCGCTGTCGAGGTAGTGGTCGGCCAGCTTGAGGATCGGCGACTGGAAGAGGTAGATGCCGTAGGAGATCGTGCCCAGCCACGCGAGCGGCGCCCACTCCAGCGCCCGGACCAGCGCGGACCCCTGGGCGAGGTAGACACCGAGCACGAGCAGGCACGAGGTCAGGCCGGCAGCGAGGAGCTGGAGCGTGAAGCCCTCGCTGCGGGGGACCGCACCGGCGTAGACCATGACCGCGCCGAGACCGAGCAGGCCGAGCGGGGCGAGCGCCGGTGCCACCGGGCGGAGGACGCCGCCGACGCGGACGCCGACGAGCCGGTCGAGCTGACGCCCGGGACCGTGGCCCGCGCGGGAGAACACCAGGGCGGCGGCCGCCGCCCCGAGGAGGAGCTCGAACATCCGGGTGTGCGGCGCGAAGTACGCGACCGGTGTGCCCTTGTCGAAGACGGTGCGCCCGGAGCCGAACGCGGTCGCGAGGAAGGAGAGGGTCGCCCCGCCGAGCGCCGCCGCGAGCACGAACCGGCGCCGGCCGCGCAGGAGGACGACGACGACCGGCCACAGCAGGTAGAAGTGCTCCTCGACGGCGAGGCTCCACGTGTGGGTGAAGCGCCCGTAGGCGTGCCCCGACAGGAAGATCGCGATGTCCGAGAGGTAGGTCAGGGTCACCGCGGCCGTGACGACGTACCCCTCGGCCTGGCTCTTGTAGCCGAGGTACGCGGCGAACGGGAGGCAGGCGACGACCATGACGAGCAGCGCCGGGTAGAGGCGCGCGAACCGCCGGACGTAGAAGTCCGCGAGGGCGATCCGGCGGTTACGGGCGTGCTCGCGCAGGAGCAGCGTCGTGATGAGGAACCCCGACAGCACGAAGAACAGGTCGACGCCGATCCAGCCGCCGCCTGCGATGCGCCGGTCGACGTGGAAGAGCATGACGGCCAGGACGGCGAGGGCGCGCAGACCGTCGAAACCCTTGACGCGTGCCACGCAGCTCCTTCGTCCGTCGCGGCCTGCGACGGCCGACCTGCGAATCGACTGGAAGGTTACTGAAGGTCGGCCGTCGGCCTCGCCCGATCGGGCGAGAAGACGGCTCTGATGTGATCTGTCCAACACGGACCGCGACAGAGCGGGGCCCGGCGCGCGGGGCCGCGGCCGTCAGCGCCAGGCGGAGGCCGGTGCCGGTCGGCCGAGCAGCCAGCCCTGGCCCCACCGGACGCCGAGGCCCGCGAGCGCCTCGGCCTGGGCGGGCGTCTCGACGCCCTCGGCGACGACCTGGGCACCGATGTCCTCGGCGAAGGCGACGAGCGCCGCGGCGAGCGCCCGGCGGGCCGGGTCGGTCTCGATGCCGGTGACGAGGGAGATGTCGAGCTTGATGATGTCCGGGTGCAGGTGGAGCAGGTGCCGCAGCCCGGCGAACCCGGCGCCGGTGTCGTCGAGCGCGAGCAGCGCGCCCGCCTCGCGCAGCGGTGCGAAGGCGGCGGCGAGCGCGTCGTAGTCCGACACCGGCACGTGCTCGGTGAGCTCCACGACGACCGGTGCGCCGCGCAGCGTGCCCGGATCGAGGGCGACCTCGCGGAGCCGGCCGCCGACGAGGGTCGCGGGGGAGACGTTGAGCGCGACGAACCCCCGCTGCGGCAGGTGCGGCGTCTGCGAGACGGCGTGGTGCGCCGCGGCGAGCTCGAGGTCGGTGGCGAGCCCGACGCCCTCGGCCTGCGAGAACCACGTCGCGGTGTCCGGGGTGCCGGGGGCGAAGCGGGAGAGCGCCTCGTAGCCGACGACCGCGCTGTCGGTGAGGTCGACGACGGGCTGGAAGACCGTGCTCAGGTCGCCGCCCGACAGCACCGCACCGATCCGCTCCCGGGTGTCGACGTCGCTGCGCGGGCCGCCCCGGCGGCCGCCGACCTCGCGCTCGAGGTCGGCGTCGGCGTCACCGAGGTGCTGGTGCAGCGTGCGGTGCAGCTCGCCGGTCTCGAGCAGGTTGCGGACCCGCAGCATGATCTCGGTGCCGTTGAACGGCTTCGTGACGAAGTCCGTCGCGCCCCGGGCCAGGGCCGCCTCGAGGGCGGGCGCCGTCCGGTCCGACGTGAGGACGACGACCGGCAGGTAGGTGCCACCGGCCCACCGGCGCAGCCCGTCGAGGACGGCGAGGCTGTCGGTGCGGGGCATCGCGAGGTCGAGGAGCACGAGGTCCGGTGCGAGGGTGTCGAGCCGGCACAGCGCCCGGCGGGCGTCCTGCTCGAGGTGGAGGTTGTGCAGCCCGTCCCCGGTGAGGAACCCTCCGAGCCGTGCGAGGTCGGCCGGCTCGTCGTCGACGACGAGCACGGACGCGGCCGCGAAGTCCTGCAGCATGGCGGCGCTCCTGAACGGGGCCGGGGCGACTGCGGTGACCGACGGCTGCTCGACGGTTCCTCGACGACCGTGCCCGAATAGTTCGGTAGGAACGTTTTAGCATGGTCGAAGAACGGGCCCGGCGCCAGGAGTGCGCGGACCTTCTGCGGACTTCTCACACCGTGGGCGGCGTGCCGTCCCCGGAGCCCGCGACCCGGCCCGGCCCGGTCGCCCCCGGGCGCCCGGGGAGGCTGCCCCAGTAGGCGAGGAGCGGGCCGCCGATGCACAGCCACGTGAGCAGCGTCCAGTCCTCGCCGAGGAGGCGGCCGAGCGCGTAGCCGCCGACCCCGAGACCGAACAGCGCGTACCCGCCGCCGCTCGCCCGCTCGGCGGGCCCGCGCAGCGCGACACGCGCGCCGTACCCGACGACCGCGAGCCCGGCGACGACGAGGACCACCCAGAGCACCGTCACGACCCACCTCCGCGGGCGAGCCTAACGACCGGACGGCGCGCCCGGCGCGTCAGAGCGCGGGGGAGCGGGCCCCGGCGACGAGCAGGTGGAACGGCACGGACCGGCCGGCCGCGCCGCCGAGCGCCTCGACGACCTGATCGACCACGTCGTGGACGGCCTCGTCGCCGGCACCGCGGAAGGCCGCCGCCATCGGGGTGGACGCGAGGTGCCGGGGCACGAACGTCGTGAGGTCGCCGAGGGTCACGTCGAGGGTGACGTTCTCCACCGCGATGTCCTCGAACCCGCCGGCGCGCAGGGCGCCCCACAGCTCGGGGGCGGTGCCGACCGTGCAGGCCGACGTGAGGTGGGTCGCGACCTGCGGGCCCATCGTGCGGTCGATCGCGTGCGCGAGGGCGTCGAAGTACGGGTTCTCCTCGATCGACGCCCACGTCCCCACGGCGGCGCGGCCGCCGGGGACGAGCACGCGCACCATCTGCGCGCAGGCGCGGGCCCGCTCCGGCACGAACTGCAGCGTGTTCGCGCAGACGACGACGTCGACGCCGTGGTCGCGCAGCGGGAGCTGGCGGGCGTCCCCCTCGCGCAGGTCCACCGGCGCCGCGCCCTCGTGCGGGCCGAGCACCTCGCGGGCGACGTCGAGCATGTACCGGTTGACGTCGACCGCGACGACCCGGCCGCCGGGACCGAGCCGGTCGCGGGCGGCCGCCGCCGCGGCGCCCGTGCCGCAGCCGACGTCGAGCACCGTCTCGGAGCCGCTCGGGGAGGCCCGCTCGACGACGGCCTGGGCAGCCGGTCCGAGGTAGGCCGGGACGAGCACCTGCGCGTAGTGCCGCGCGGCGTCCCGGGCGAGCTGCCACTGGAGTGCGGTCATGGCGCTCTTCGACGACGTCGTCACGAGGCCACCCCCTTCGTGCGGGTCCGGTGCCGCGACGCTACCGCCGCCGGACACCCGCGCGAGAGGACCCTTCGTACCTCGTTCGTCACACCCAGCGGGCCGGGGGGAGGGGGTCAGACGCGGTCCTCCTGGCGGCGGACGGCGGCGGACGACAGGGCCGCGTACCCGGCCGCGCCGAGGACGATCGCGACGAGGACGCCGACGTTCGCGAACGCCCAGGCGCCGTCGGCCTTCGAGCCGAGCCCGAGCGGCTCGAGCAGGTAGCCCTGCCAGCCGAGCCAACCCGCGTAGGTGTTCGTCACGAGGCCCCAGCCGACGACGGTCGCCACGACCATCGTCGCGACGGCGGGCGCGTTGACCGCTCCGTAGCGGCCCCTCGGCTCGAACAGCTCGGCCTCGGCGTAGTCCCCGCGGCGCAGGAAGAGGTCGGCGAGGAAGATCCCGCACCACGCGGCGATCGGCACCCCGAGCGTGATGAGGAAGCCCTGGAACGGGAAGAAGAAGCTGTCGGCGACCCAGACGAAGTAGACGGTCCCGAGGACCATGATCACGCCGTCGATGCCGGCCGCCGTCCAGCGCGGGACCTTGAGCCCCAGGGTGAGCAGCGCCAGGCCCGAGGAGTAGATGTCGAGGACGGCGCCGCCGATGAGGCCGCCGATCGCGACGAGCGCGAAGGGCACGAGGTACCAGGTCGGCAGGATCGTCGTGAGGCCGCCGACCGGGTCGCTGCCGATGGCCTTCGACAGCTCCGGGTCGCTGCCCGCGAGGAGCAGCCCGTAGAGCACGAGGACGAGCGGGGCGACGCTCGCGCCGACCGTCGTCCAGGCGACGACGCCGCGGCTCGACGCCGCGCGCGGCAGGTACCGCGAGTAGTCGCCGCCGGAGTTCACCCAGCCGAGCCCGAACCCGGTCATGACGAAGACGAGGGCACCGACGAAGGTCTGCGCGGAGCCGTTCGGGATCGCGCTCACCGTGGACCAGCTCACGTGGTCGAGCGTGAGGACGACGTACCCGACCGTGAGGACGGCGAGCGCGACGGTGAGGATCGTCTGCAGCCGCATGATGACGTCGAAGCCGAAGACGCCCGCGAACACGATGACCGCCGCGACCACGAGGAAGGCGAGCACCTTCGTCACGTTGCCGTCGCCCCACCCGAGCCGGCCGAAGACCGTGGCGGTCGCGAGCGTCGCGAGCGCGCAGAGCACGGTCTCCCAGCCGACGAGGAGCAGGTAGGAGACGACCGCCGGCAGCGAGTTGCCGCGCACCCCGAAGGCGGCGCGCGAGGTGATCATCGTCGGGGCGGATCCGCGCTTGCCGGACAGGGACACGAGCCCGACGAGCAGGAACGACACGACGATCCCGACGAGGCCGGCGACGAGGGCCTGCACGAACGAGACGCCGAACCCGAGGATGTAGCTGCCGTAGCCGATGCCGAGCACCGAGATGTTCGCGGCGCACCACGGCCAGAAGAGGTCGCGCGGGGTGCCCTTGCGCTCGGACTCCGCGATGACGTTGATGCCGTTCTGCTCGACGCCGCCCGCCGCGGTGACGGTCGGGCCGGCGGCGACGCTGCCGGGTTCGGTCATGGCGTGCTCTCCCTCCCGGCCGTGCTGCCGGCCGGCATCAGGTCGGTCGCCCCGGCGAGCACCGTGGCGATGACACCCCCCAGCCGGGTGGCGGCGGCTGCCGCGACCCGGACGACCTCCTCGCCGTCGATGACCTCACCGGTCGCCTCGACGGTCGTCACGACGGACAGCCCGAGCAGCTCGAGCCCGGCCTCGCGGGCCGCGATCGCCTCCGGCACGGTCGACATGCCGACGACGTCCGCCCCGAGCGTGCGGAGCATGAGCGCCTCGGCGACGGTCTCGTAGTGCGGGCCGCGGAGCATCGCGTAGACGCCCTCGACGAGGTCGGGGCCCGCGGCGAGCGCGCGCTCGCGCCACCGCGGCGCCCAGGCGTCGGTGAGGTCGACGAAGCGCGGCCCGGCGAGCGGTGTCGCGTCGGCGAGGTTCAGGTGGTCGCGCAGGACGACGCCGGTGCCGGTGCCCCACTCCGGGCGCAGCGAGCCGTTCGCGTTCGTCAGGACGGCGAGCCGGCAGCCCGCGGCCGCGGCGGTGCGGACGGCGTGCACGACCTGGGCGGCGCCGCGCCCCTCGTAGAGGTGGGTGCGGCCGAGGAACGTCAGGACCCGCAGCCCGCCGAGCACGGTCGACCGGACCCGCCCGACGTGCCCCTCGGCGACGACCGGCACGAAGCCCGGCAGGTCGGTGACGTCGACCTCGACGGGGGTGCTCCCCGGGTCGGCGAGCGCGTCGGCCGCACCGACCCAGCCGGAGCCGAGGACGACGACGACGTCGTGCCGTTCGACCCCGGTGGCGGCGGCGAGGGCACGCGCGGCGTCGTGCGCGGCGCCGTACGGGTCGGCGGCCACGGCGGGGGACGGACCGGCGGGCACGGCGTGAACGTAGCAGCGCGCACCGACGAGGACGAGACCCGGCCGACGGGCCGGTCGGTCAGGCCCGCGCGTGCGGGGCCGGCAGGGCCGCGAGGTCGGCGTCGGTCGGGCCGGAGTTCGCGCCCGCCCGCGTGACGCTGACGGCCGCCGCGGCGTTGCCGAGCGCCGCCGCGGCCGGCAGCGCGAGCCCGCGGGACAGCCCGGCGAGCAGGGCGCCGGTGTGGACGTCGCCCGCGCCGTTCGTGTCGACGACCGGGCCGGGGGCG
>JACRAB010000242.1 GCA_016213575.1 Actinomycetota bacterium | reverse complement strand
CCTCGAGCTCTCAACCCCCCCGTAGTCGCCGGACCGCAGCAGGTCGACGCCCGCCTCGGCGAGCGCGAGGACCGCCGTCCGGCGCAGGGACAGGCCGCGCAGCTTCGCGAGGGCGACCTCGGCGCTGCGCTCCTCGGTCGTCGTCGCGACGACGAGGAAGAGGACGAACCAGGCCAGCGCGACGAGCTGCAGCGTGATCGCCAGCGCGGCGCCGCGCAGGTCGCGCCGCTGGGGCGCGACCTCGGCGAGCAGGTCGGTGAGCTGGTTCCTCAGGGTCATCGGGGGCAGGTCGTCGGCGGCGACGCCGCGGACCGCACCGGCCGGCCGGCCGGCGACCGCGCGCAGGTCCCGGTCGACCGCGGCGACGTCGGAGGTCACGGGGCCGGTGGTCGAGAGCAGGATCGTGTCCCGCCGCAGCGGCCGGTAGGCGCCGGCGGCACCGCCCAGCGTCCGGTCGTCGATGTCCTCGCGCGCGACGAGCACGGCGTCGACCTCGAGGACGTCGTCCGGCTGGCGCGGCTCGGTCCACTGGATCGGCGAGCGGGCGCCCCAGACGGCGTCCGCCGCGGCGACGTCCGCGTAGATCCCCGCGACGCGCAGCGGCCGTGGGGCGAGAGAGAGCCGGACCGTGCTGCCGACCGCGAGCCGGAAGGTCTGTGCTGTCCGCCGCGACACGAGGACCTGGCCCGGGCCGGGCGAGCACGCGCCGCTGTCCATCTGCAGGCCCTCGCAGGACCGCTCGAACCACACCGGCTGGGTCAGCCCCGCGACGGACCCGCCGTCGAGCACGAGGGAGGTGCTGTCGAGCTCGACGAACGCGCTGGGCGGCCCGAACCACCGGTCCAGCCGGGGGTCCGCGGCGACGGCCCGGGCTGCGTCCGCGACGACCGGTGGCCCGACCTGGCCGGTCGTCGGGTCGCTGCTCAGGTCACCGGTGAGCCGGCCGGGTCCGCCGAGCTGGGCCTCGACCGTGAGGCCGACCTGGACCGCCGGCGCCTGGGCGACCCGCTGCCGCAGGAGGGACTCCTCGGCGCTGCGCGCGTAGAGCGGGCCCAGCGTGCCGGCGGCGGTCGCGACGACCGACGCGGCGAGGACGGCGAGCGAGGTCGCCCGGCGCCAGCGCACCGCGCGCCAGAGCAGGGCCAGCACCGGGCCAGGCTAGCGAACGGCGGCCCGCCGGGGACCGTGCCCGGCGACGGGGCCGCCTCCCGCCGTGGCGAGGTCCAGGCCGTAGCCTGTTACCGCGGCGACACGCGGCCCTGTGAGGCTGGGCGGATCCGTACAACCGGTTCGGGCGGGAGCCCCCGATCGATGAGCGAGTGTGACCGTGGACAGGCAGCAGGAGTTCGTCCTCCGCACGATCGAGGAGCGTGACATCCGGTTCGTCCGGCTGTGGTTCACCGACGTCCTCGGCTCGCTCAAGTCGGTGGCCGTGGCCCCTGCCGAGCTCGAGGGGGCGTTCTCCGAGGGCATCGGCTTCGACGGCTCCGCGATCGAGGGCCTGGCCCGCGTCTACGAGGCCGACATGCTCGTCCGGCCGGACCCGGCGACGTTCGCCGTCCTGCCCTGGCGGGGCGACCACCACGGCACCGCGCGGATGTTCTGCGACGTCCTCACCCCGGACGGCGAGCCGTCGCTGTCGGACCCGCGCAACGTCCTGCGCCGCGCGCTGCACAAGGCTGCCGGCCACGGGCTGACCTTCTACACGCACCCCGAGATCGAGTTCTACCTGCTCAAGGACGAGTGGGCGCCGGGCCGCGACCCCGAGCCCGTCGACCGCGCCGGGTACTTCGACCACGTCCCGCGGGGCACGACCCACGACTTCCGGCGGGCCGCGATCGGCGTCCTGGAGTCGATGGGCATCTCGGTGGAGTTCAGCCACCACGAGGGCGGCCCGGGCCAGAACGAGATCGACCTGCGCTACGCCGACGCGCTGAGCACCGCCGACAACATCATGACCTTCCGCAGCGTCATCAAGGAGGTCGCGCTCGAGCAGGGCATCTACGCGACGTTCATGCCCAAGCCGTTCGCGGACCACCCCGGCTCCGGCATGCACACCCACCTGTCGCTCTTCGAGGGCGACCGCAACGCCTTCCACGAGGCGGGCGCGGAGTTCCAGCTGAGCAAGGTGGCGCGGCAGTTCATCGCCGGCCTGCTCGCGCACGCCGCCGAGATCACCGCCGTGACGAACCAGTGGGTCAACTCCTACAAGCGGCTGTGGGGCGGCGGCGAGGCCCCGAGCTACGTCTGCTGGGGCCACAACAACCGGTCCGCGCTCATCCGGGTGCCGATGTACAAGCCGGGCAAGGGCAACTCGACGCGCATCGAGTACCGCGCGATCGACTCCGCCGCGAACCCCTACCTCGCGTTCGCCCTCATGCTCGCGGCCGGGCTCAAGGGCATCGAGGACGGGCTGGACCTGCCCGACGGCGCCGAGGACGACGTGTGGTCGCTCACCGACTCCGAGCGCCGCGCCCTCGGGATCAAGCCGCTGCCGACGAGCCTGGACAACGCGATCCAGATCATGGAGGAGTCCGAGCTCGTCGCCGAGACCCTCGGCGAGGGCGTCTTCGACTACTTCCTGCGCAACAAGCGCGCCGAGTGGGCGGAGTACCGGCACCAGATCACCGCCTTCGAGCTCAACCGCTACCTCCCGATGCTCTGAGCGGCCCGACCGATGACGACGCTGTCCACCCCGACGCCACCGTCGGACGCCGCCACCGCCGCCCGCGTGCTCGTCGTCGTCCACGAGGACGACTCCGGCCTCGGCCGGCTCGACCCCTACCTGCGCGAGCGCCTCGGCCCGGCGTGCGTCGACGACCGGCACCCCGGCTCGGGCGACGACCTGCCCGCCGACCTCTCCGGGCACGACGCGATCATCGTGCTCGGCGGGGTGATGGCCGCCTGGGAGGACGACGCCGCCCCCTGGCTGCCCGGCACCCGCGCGCTGCTCGCCGAGGCGGTCGACCGCGGCGTCCCCGCGCTCGGCATCTGCCTGGGCTTCCAGCTGCTCGCGATGGCCACCGGCGGGCGGGCCGAGCGCGGCACGCACGGCCTGGAGATCGGCTACGTCGAGGTCGACCTGCTGCCCGCGGCGGCGGATGACGCCCTGCTCGGGGCGGTCCACGCCGAGGCCGGGCCGCGGATCGGCGTCGCGCACTGGCACCAGGACACCGTGACCGAGCTGCCGCCGGGCGCCGTCCCGCTCGCGACCGGGCCGCGGTACGCCCGGCAGGCGTTCCGGCTGGGGGAGCGCGCGTGGGGCGTCCAGTACCACCCCGAGGTCACCGCCGCGGACTACGAGAGCTGGCTCGTCGGCGGCCACGGCACCGTCGTCGACGCCGGGCTGCACCCCGACGACCTGCGCCCGGCGCTCGCCGCCGGCGAGGAGTCGCTCGCCCGCGTGGCCCGCACCCACGCGGTCGCGTTCGCGGACGTCGTCGCCGCGCACGTCGCCCGCCGCTGACCGTCGCCGACCTCCGCCGACGGTCGCCCCGGCCCTGCCGTCGGCACCGGGCCGACGGGCTACGGTGGCGGACGTGAGCACGTCCAGGGCCCGCCGCGGCAGCCTCGGGGGCCAGCTGGCCCGCCTGGGGTTCGTCGACGTCGCGAAGGCCGAGCGGCTCCTCGAGGACCCGGCGCTCGCCGGGATCGTCGACCCGTTCGAGGACCTCTTCGAGGACGGCGCGCTCTCCGCGCTCGGCGAGGCACCGGACCCGGACCTCGCGCTGCTGTCGCTCGTGCGGATCCTCGAGCAGCTCATCGGACTGCAGCCCGACGACCCGTTCGCCGCCTTCGACCTCGACGGCGCCGGTGAGCGCCCCGCCGCACCGTCGACCGGCGAGATCGCCCTGCTCGGTGCGCACCCCGCGCGGCTGCGCGCCGTGCTGCGCTCCGGCGGCCCGGCGCGGGACCGGCTCGTCGCCGTCCTCGGCGCGTCGGCGGCGCTCGGCGACCACCTCGCCCGCCACCCGGAGCACTGGACCGTGCTCGTCGAGGACGACGAGGAGAGCCGCACCGCACCGGCGATGCGCGCCGAGCTCCTGCAGGCCGTCGGCGCCGACCCGGACGCCGCGGAGCCGGTGGCGACCCTGCCGCCGGAGGCGGCGACCGACGCGCTGCGGGTCGCCTACCGCCGCCGGTTGCTCGCCGTCGCCGGACTCGACCTCACCGCGCCCGACCCGGTCGTCGCGATGCCCGCGGTCGGCCGTGAGCTCGCCGACCTCGCGGCGGCGGCGCTGGAGGCCGCGCTCGCGATCGCCCGCAGCGAGCTGCCGCCGGACGCCGCCCCCTGCCGGATCGCGGTCGTCGGGATGGGCAAGTGCGGCGGACGCGAGCTCAACTACGTGAGCGACGTCGACGTCGTCTACGTCGTCGAGCCGGCCGACGGCGCCGCCGGCCCGGACGCCGAGCGGGCGGCGCTCGCGACGGGCACGAGGCTCGCCGCGGGTCTG
>JACRAB010000241.1 GCA_016213575.1 Actinomycetota bacterium | reverse complement strand
TGCCCGACCCCGCCGACCGCGCCGCCGACGACGGCGTCCGCGTCGTACCGCAGCAGCGTCGTCCCGTCGCCCGGGTCGTCGAGGTGCACGCGGACGTCGGCGCTCACCGTGCCCGGCGCACCCGACCCGGAGGCCTTGAGGGTGAAGGCGGACGGCGGCGTCCCGTCGGCGAGCGTGACGTCGCCGAGGTAGCTGCCCTTGATGCTCGCGACGCCCGCGGTGACGGTCATCCGGAACCGGTCCGGGCCGACCGCCTCGAGCTGCTCGCAGCCGGGGATCGTCCGGACGAGGACCGCCGGGTCGTTGAGCGCGGCGTAGACCCGCTCGGGGGACGCGTGCAGCGTCGCGGTTCCGCTGACCTTCACAGCTGCTCCCTGCTCGGTGTCCCGCGTCGCGGCGCGGGCAGGAACGTCGGTGGGACGACGCTACTGCCGGGACCCGGCCCGTGGTCGGCGAAGTGTGACAACGCGGCGGGGGAGCGGACCGTCAGGTCAGCGGCGGCGGCCGCACTGCCGGGTGAGCAGGAACATCGCGGCGACCGTGTAGGTCACCCCGAGGGACGCCATCGACGTGATCGCGTCGGTGAGGTGGCCGACGTCGTGCACCCAGAGCGCGTCCTGCAGGCTCGTGTCCCCCGGCGCCATGCCGGGCAGCGGGTCGGGCACGTAGCCGACGTACGACGCCAGCGCCGCGGTCCCCCAGCGGCTCGGGGTGGTGTGGGCGACGAGTGCGAGCGTGTGCCCGCCGAGGCCCTCGGGGTGCGCGAGCGGGATGAGCAGGCCGCTGAGCACGACGAGCAGCGCGACGCTGCCCATGAGCAGCAGGATCGCCCGTTCGAGCGTGCGCGAGGAGGCGCTGATGAGCAGGCCGAGGGCCGCCGAGCTGAGGCCGAGCATCATGAGCGATCCGGTCATGACGAGCAGCGGGGTGCCGACGTCGAGCGGCCGCTCCGGGCCGTCCCGGAGCGCGAGGTACAGGCTCATGGTGACGAGCGACTGGAACGCCACCGGCCCGGCGAGGGCGAGGGCCTTGGCGAGGACGACGGCCACCGGCCGCACGCCCCACCGGTACTCGCGCTCGATGACGTCGCGGTCGCCGACGATCGTGCCGAACGACATCGCCATCGCGAAGAACGTCGTGCACGTGACGACGACGGACAGCGCCACGCCCTGCCACGGGTTCGGGTCGTCCGGGGTGCCGGCCAGCCCGCGGTCGGCTGCCCAGGCGGTGAGCAGGCAGGAGAGCACGGGCAGCACGAAGAGCCCGCGCAGCAGGGTGAGCCGGTTCGCGGCGAACCGGGTCAGCTCGCGCCGGGTCAGGACGGCCGCGGTGTGGACGAGGCCGATCTCGGGCGCGATCCCGGCCGGGGCCCGCCGGGTGCGCCGGGCGACGGCGGCGGAGATCTCCACGGACCGGGCGCGGGCGCCATCGTCGTCCGGGCGGCCGTCGTCCGGGCGGGCGCCCTGGGTGCCCACGGTCTCGGCGGTGACCGTCCCGTTGCGCAGGGCCGCCATCGCCTCGGCGTACGTCGTCACCCCGAGGGCCTCGAGCAGCCCGTCGGGCGGGCCGCTGAACGCGACCTTGCCGTGGATGTCGAGGGCGAGGACGACGTCGGCGAGGTTGAGGTTCGCCGTCGAGTGGGTGACGACGATGACGCCGCGGCCGTCGTCCGCGACCCGGCGCAGCAGTCGCATCATGACGAGGTCGAGGCCCTCGTCGAGGCCGGACGTCGGCTCGTCGAGCATGAGCAGCCGCGGGTTGCTCAGCAGCTCCATGGCGACGGCGACCCGCTTGCGCTGACCGCCGGAGAGCTGGCCGATGCGCCGGTCGGCGTGCGAGGCGAGCTCGAGCAGGCCGAGCACCTCGGCGACCCGGCGCTCCCGCTCGGCCTTCGGCACGGACGGCGCGAGGCGCAGGTCTGCGGTGAGGCCGAGCGCCTGCCGCGGGGTCAGCTCGTTGTGCAGGGCGTCGCGCTGCGGCACGAAGCTCACCAGGCGCGGGGCGAGGTCCGGTGTCTCGAGGATCGCGACGCCGTCGACGAGGACGTGGCCGGAGACGTCCTCGACCTCGCCGAGGATCGCGGCGCACAGGGTGGACTTGCCCGAGCCGGACGGGCCGACGACGGCGAGCACGCCCTGCGCGGGCAGCACGAGGTCGATGCCGGAGATCGTCGGCGTCCGCCGGTTGCGGTAGCGGGCGCCGACCGCCGAGCAGACGAGGGCCGGCGGCGGGGCCGCGGCGGTGCGGTGCGGCGCGACGGGCCGCTCCACCGCGACGAGGCCGCTCGACGGGGATGCGGTGGCGGTGTCGTGCGGCACAGGGCTCCTCGGTGCGGCGGCGGGGCGGGTCCGCAGGTCGCGGAGCAGGTCGACACCGACCTGCGGCCAGCTGCGGGCGGGCTCCGCGGCCCGGGCGCGTGCACGGACGGTGCGCAGCCCGACGGACCCGCCATCGACGGCGGCGTCCGCGTCGAGGGGCTCCGACACGCGCATGGGCACCCGTACCTCCTGTGATCTGACCAATGTTCGATGGCAAAGTAGCGTGTCGACGGCGCAAGGAACACCCATGAGTGCGCCGTACCGTGTCAGTCATGACCGGAACGGCGGACGGACCGCGGCTGCCGGGCGACTCGCACGTCCACTCCCAGTTCTCCTGGGACACCCTCGAGGGCGACATGGCGGCGACCTGCGCGCGAGCCGTCGGGATCGGGCTGCCGTTCGTCGCCTTCACCGAGCACGTCGACCTCACGGACGTCGTCCTCGAGCCGTACGAGCTGACCGTCCTGCCGGCGCACATCTCGGCCCACGCGAGTGACGACCTCGTCCTGCGCGCCCCGCCGCTCGACGTCGAGGGCTACCTCGCGGCCGTCGAGCAGTGCCGGAGCCGGTTCCCGGACCTGACGATCCTCACCGGGCTGGAGATCAGCGAGCCGCACTGGCACCCGGACGCCGTGTCCGACCTGCTCGCCGGCGGCCGCTTCGACCGGCTGCTCGGCTCGCTGCACTCGCTCACCGCCCGGGGTGCCGCGGCGGACATCCACGCCCTCATGCACGAGCGCGGCTGCGACGCGGCGATGCGCGCCTACCTGGAGGAGGCGCACCGGCTCGCGGCGTCGACCGCGCCGGTCGCCGTCCTCGCGCACGTCGACTACCCGGTACGGGCCTGGTCGACGTTCAGCGCCGACCCCTACGACCCGTTCCCCTTCGAGGCCGAGTTCCGCGAGGTGCTCACGGCGCTCGCGGCCTCGGGCCGGGCCCTCGAGCTCAACACCGTCGTGCCGCTCGCGGCCCAGGTGCTGCACTGGTGGCACGAGTGCGGCGGGGCCGAGGTCACCTTCGCGAGCGACGCGCACCGCCCGGACGACGTCGCGCGGGGCTTCGCGGACGCCGCGGCGCTCGCCGAGGCGGTCGGGTTCCGGCCCCGGCAGGACCTGCGCGCCCCGTGGGGCCGGGGCTGACCGAGCGGGCCGGCGCACATCTGCGGGGAGTTCGGCCGCGATTGCGGGCTGTTCCCTGGCACGGCGTGACAACTTCGCGGGTGTTTCTCCGTATCGCGGCCACGGAGCCTGTGCCGTCGGCCACCGTGATGATGGAGCGCCGGTGGGTGCCGGCAGGACGCCGCCGGCCCGGCGGCCCGACGCGACGGACGGGACGAGATGAGCCTGCGCACCGGCGGCCCGGCCCTCGCCCCGCTGCGGACCGCCCGCTGGGCCCTGCTCGCGGCGTTCGGCCTGCTCGTCGCCTCGACCCAGCTGCTGTGGATCTCGCTGGCCCCCGTGACCGGGGAGGCCGCGCGGGCGCTCGGCGTCTCGGAGGGGGCGGTCGGTGACCTGGCCGGCCTCGAGCCGGTCGTCTACGTGCTCCTCGCGATCCCGGCCGGGCGGTGGATGGACCGCCGGTTCGGTCCGGCGCTCACGCTCGGCGCGCTGCTCACCGCCGGCGGCGCGCTCGTCCGGGCGGCCGGGCCGCAGTCCTACGCCTGGGTCCTCGCGGGCCAGGTCGCGATCGCCGTCGGCCAGCCGCTCGTGCTCAACGCGACGACGAAGGTCGCGGCCCGGTGGTTCCCCCCGGCGGAGCGGGCGACCGCGATCTCCGTCGCGAGCGCGGGGCAGTTCGTCGGCATCCTCGTCGCGGCGACGACCGGCGGGCTGCTCCTCGACGCCGGCGGGCTGCGGCTGCTCCTCGGCGTCCACGCCGCGGTCGCCACGGCCGGTGCGCTCGCCGTGCTCGTCGCGCTGCGGCTGCCGGCGGCGTTCGAGGCCGACGCGACCGGGCCGACGTCCCTGGGCTGGCTGCGGCACGACCCGCTCATGTGGCGACTCGCGGCGCTGCTCTTCGTCGGGGTCGGGGTCTTCAACGCCGTCGCCACGTGGCTCGACCCGATCCTCGACGCGTTCGGCCACCCCGGGGTCGGCGGCGGGCTCATCGCACTCATGACGGTCACCGGGATCGCCGGTGCCGCGGTGCTGCCCGGCATGGCCGCCCGCCGCGACCGCCGGCGGCTCGTGCTCGTCGCGACGACCGGCCTCACCGTCACCGTCTTCGGGCTGCTGTCGCTCGTCCACGCGCTGTGGCTCGTGACCGGCGCGCTCGCCGTCCTCGGCTTCTTCCTGCTGGCGGGGCTGCCGGTCGCGCTCGACTGGTCCGAGCTCGAGGCAGGCCCCGGGCGGGCCGCCACCGCGACCGCGTTCCTGCTGCTCGCGGGCAACCTCGGCGGCGCCGTCCTCGTGCTCGTCGTCCAGGCGCTCATGGGCACCCCGCACCTGGCCCTGGCCGCGCTCGCGGTCGCCGCCGTCCCCGGCGTCCTCGTCGCCCTGCGCCTGCCGGACCGCGCGCCGGTGGCCACGGCCGCCGAGCCCTCCTCGTGACCGGGCGGACCTACCGGCTCGTCGGGGCCGACGGGCGTCCGTACGACAACGACGTCCCCGGGACCCTGGGCGGCCACCGCAGGAACCGGATCTACGGCCGGCTCGACTGCCCGGGTGCGCTGCGCTGGATCGCCAAGGGCCACTACGTGACGCACCGCGTCTTCTTCCTCGACGAGGAGACGGCCCGCGCCGCCGGCTACCGGCCCTGCGCGAGCTGCCTCCCCGTGCAGTACAAGGCCTGGAAGGCCACGCTCCCGTCCCCGCCCTGACCGGGCCATGATCAGGCCCTGACCGGGCCCGACCGACCGTGCCGGCGTCCGTCGGGCGGCGCGCCGTGCTCAGAGCTGCTTGAACGTGAAGACCGCGTCGCAGACGGCGTCGCAGTAGGCGAGGTCCGAGGCCTCGAACTCGCGCACGGCGATCACCCCGAGCGTCAGCCGGTTGACGTCGGCGACGGCAGGGCCCACCCCCGAGGCGAGCGTCTCGCGCATGTACTCGAGCTGGTTCCGGATCGACGTGTACACGGTCCGGAGCGACCCCGGTGGGGCGACCGCGAGGCGCTCGTCGGTCATGGCCCGGGCGCGGTCGACCCGGGCGGCCACCCGCGACCGTGCGATCGGCGCCGTGGCCGGGTCGAGGACGGCGCGCAGGCGCATCACGACCGCCTCGAGCCAGGCTCGTGCGCCGGCCTCGGTCGCGTCGTCGAGGGACGTGTTGGCGTCGCCCTCGACCATCGCCAGCAGCGCGCCCTCGGGCATCGGCCGATCGAGCGTGCTCTCGACGGCGGCGACGGCGCGCGCGAAGTCGTCGACGAGGGCGGCGTCCCGGCCGGCCACGGCGCGCTCGGCGAGGCCGAGCATGTCCTCGATCGACGCGTCGAAGAGGTGGCGCCGCAGGAACGTCCGGGCGATGTCCGGTTGCAGCCGGTCGACCACGGTCAGCCGCCGCCCGCCGCCCGCAGGTCGTACAGCTCGGACGGCGAGATCGGCATCCGGCGCACCGTCAGCCCCTCGGCGTCCTCGATCGCGGACGCGAAGACGGCCATCCCGGGGATGACGCCCGCCTCGCCGGCGCCCTTGATACCCAACGGGTTGAGCGGCGACGGCGTCTCGAGATGGTCGGTCTCGATCGTCGGGACCTCGGTCGAGTACGGCATGAGGAAGTCCATGAACGACGCGTTGAGGATCTGGCCGTTCTCGTCGTAGGCGATCCGCTCGTAGAGGGCGCCGCCGACGCCCTGCGCGACACCGCCGTGCACCTGGCCCTCGACGATCATCGGGTTGACCAGGGTGCCGCAGTCGTGGACGACGCAGTAGCGCAGCACCCGGATCTCGGCGGTCTCCGGGTCCGTCTCGACGACCGCGGCGTGCATGCCGGAGGCGAACGTCGACCGGACCGGCGAGTAGTAGTCGGTGCCCTCCAGGCCCGGCTCGTCGTCCTCCGCCACGGGCGGGGTGTCCGGTGACCCGCCGCCGGCGAACTGGGTCGCCGCCGCGGCGCTCGCGTCGAACGCGTAGCGCAGCGGGTTCGACAGCACGGCAACGGTCTTCAGCGGGATGTGCGTCGCCGGGGCACCCTTGACCCGGATGTCGCCGTCGACGATCTCGAGGTCGCTCGCCGAGACCTCGAGCGCGTCGGCCGCGATCCGCAACGCCTTCTCGCGGACCTTGCCGGCGGCCAGGCCGACGGCGTTGCCGCTCATGACGGCGGCCCGGGAGGCGAAGGTGCCGACGGCGTAGCCGAAACGGCGGGTGTCGCCGGACGTCACGTGGACGTCCTCGATCCGGACGCCGAGGACGTCGGCCGCGATCTGCGCGAACGCCGTCTCGTGGCCCTGGCCCTGGGTCGTGAGCCCGATCGCGACGTTGACCCGGCCCGACGTCTCGACCTGCACGTGCGCGCCCTCGTACGGGCCGACCCCGGTGCCCTCGACGTAGCAGGCGATCCCGATGCCGACCCGGCGGCCCTGCGCCGCGGCCTCCGCGCGGACCGCCGGGAAGTCGTCCCAGCCGACGAGGGCCTTGAGCTTGTCGAGCATCTGCGGGTAGTCGCCGGAGTCGTAGATGAGCGGCCGGCCGTCCTGGAAGGTCAGTCCCTGGTCGTAGGGGAACTCCTCGGGCCGGATGAAGTTCGTCGCGCGGACCTCGGCGCGGTCCTTCCCGAGGTGCTTCGCGATGGCGTCCATCGCCCGCTCCATCGCGTAGACCCCTTGCGGGCGACCGGCTCCGCGGTAGGGCGTCACGATGACGGTGTTCGTGTAGAGCGAGGTGAACTCGACCCGGTAGGCGCCCGGCTTGTACGGCCCGAGCAGCTGCGTGGCCGTGATGATCGGAACGATGATCCCGTACGGGGTGTAGGCGCCGTTGTCGTGCCAGAGCGTCACGTCGAGGCCGAGCAGCCGGCCGTCGTCGTCGAAACCGACCCGGACCCGTTGCAGCTGGCGGCGTTCGTGCGCGCTCGACACGAAGTGCTCGCGCCGGTCCTCGGTCCACTTCACCGCGGCGCCGAGCCGCCGGGCGGCCCAGGGCACGAGGACCTCCTCGGGCCACGGGTGGACGATCTTCACCCCGAAGCCGCCGCCGACGTCCGGGGTGATGCAGTCGACCTTGACGAGCGGCAGGCCCAGCTTCGCGGCGACCGCGGCCCGGACCCCCGTCGAGGTCTGGGTCGACGACCACATCTGGAGCCGGCCCTCGTCGGCGTGCCAGCGGGCGAGGACACCCTTGCCCTCGAGCGGGGTGCAGGCGCTGCGCTCGACGTCGAGGTCCAGGTCGAGGACGTGCGGCGCCGTCGCCAGCGCGGCCCGCGCGTCGCCCACCTCCTGGACGAGGTGTGCCGCGACGTTGCCCGGCACGTCTGCGTGGACGAGCGCCGCACCGTCGCGGGCCTGCTCGATGCCGACGACCGCGGGCAGCGTCTCGTAGCCGACCCGGATCCGGCCGGCGACGTCCTCGGCGACGTACCGGTCCGTCGCGACGACCATGACGACCGGCTCGCCCATGTACTTGACCTCGTCGCGGGCGAGCGCGAAACCGGTGCGGCCGTGGGTGAGCGCGGGATGCGGGATGAGCAGGGGCAGCGCCTCGGCGACCCGGGTGCCGTGCTCGGCGTCGGCGGCGGCCAGGTCCTCGTAGGTGTAGATCGCGACGAGACCGTCGACGTCGAGGGCGTCGGTGACGTCGATGTCGGTGACGCGGCCGTGCGCGACCGTGCTGCGCACGAACGCCGCGGCGAGCGCGTCCCGGCCGAGGTCGTCGAGGAAACGGCCGCCGCCGGTGAGCAGCCGGGCGTCCTCGCGCCGGACGACGCTGCTGCCGACGAGCGACGAGCCACCGGTGAAGCTGCGGGGCACCGTGCGCGGGACCGGTTGCGGCGCAACGGGTTCGGCGGTCGCGAGGCCCGGCAGCACGGGGGCGAACGGGGACGCGAGGGCCGGCGGCACCGGCTTCGCGCGCCGCCGCGGAGCCGCCGCCGGTGTCGTGGGCACCTTCTTGGCCGCGGCCTTGCGGGTCGGTGCCTTCTTCGCGGGAGTCCCGTCCGCGGGGGTCTCGCTCACGCCGTCGCCCCCTCGCCGGCCGGGGCGGCCCTGAGCTCGGCGGCCCGCAGCACGGCCTTGGTGATGTTCTGGTACCCGGTGCAGCGGCACAGGTTCCCCGCGATGGCGTCGCGCGCCTCGTCGTGGGTGGGGGCCGGGTTCTCCTCGAGGAACGCGGTCACCGTCGTGAGGAACCCCGGGGTGCAGAAGCCGCACTGCAGCGCGTGGCACTCGCGGAAGGCCTGCTGCACCGCACCGAGCTCGGCGCCGTCCGGGGCGAGCCCCTCGACCGTCGTCACGTCGTGGCCCTCGGCGCTCGCGGCGAGCATGAGGCACGACCGCACCGGCGCGCCGTCGAGGAGCACCGTGCAGGCCCCGCAGACGCCGTGCTCGCAGCCCACGTGCGTGCCGACGAGGCCGAGGTCGTGGCGCAGGCAGTCGGACAGCAGCCGCCGGGACGGCACCCGGACGGCGTGCGCGGACCCGTTGACGGACAACGTGATGTCGAGCAGCTGCTCGCTCATGCGGGCGTCTCCTCGGCACGGGGTCGGACGGCGGTCGCGACCGTGGCGGCGACGGCGCGGGCCATCGCGCGGCCGATCAGGGTGCGGGCCAGGTGGGCGCGGTACCCGGCGGAGGCGTGCAGGTCGGCCTCGGGCTCGAGCCGGTCGACCGCGGCCTCCGCGGCGCCGGCCCAGGCGGCGGGCTCGGCCGCGGCGTCCGCGTCGGCCGGCGCGTCGTGGGTGAGGTCGACGACGACGGGGACCGGCGACATCGAGATGTACGCGGCGCGGGCGCTCGTGACGCGGCCGTCGACGACGGTCACGGCGGCGGCGAGACCGGCCATCGCGTAGTCGCCGTGCCGGCGCGCCGACTCGACGAACGCCGTCCCGGTGCCGGCCGGGAACGCGGGGAACCAGGCCTCGACGGCGAGCTCGCCGGGCCGGACGGCGGACTCCAGCGGGCCGAGGAAGAAGTCCATCGCGGCGACGCTGCGCCGTCCCGACGCGCACGCGAGGTCGACGCGGCCGCCGGTGAGGGCGAGGACGGCGGTGAGCTCGCCGCTCGGGTCGGCGTGGGCCAGCGACCCGACGCTCGTGCCCCGGTTGCGGATCGTCGGGTGCGCGACGTGCTCGAGGGCCTGCCGGAGCAGCGGCAGCGCGGCGTGCGCCTCGGCGTCCCGCTCGACGTCGCGGTGCCGGGCGAGCGCGCCGACGTGGACGCCGTCCGGCCCGCTGCGCACGTACGCGAGGTCCGTGAGCCGGTTGACGTCGACGAGGTGGGCGGGCGCCGCGAGGCGCATCGAGAGGATCGGCAGCAGGCTCTGCCCGCCGGCGAGCACCTTGCCCTCGGACCCGACGTCCGCGAGCACCGCGAGGGCCTGCTCGAGACCCTCGGGCCGGTGGTAGGTGAACGGGGACGGCTTCACACGAGCATCCTGCCTGTCGCTGCCGGGTGGTGCGCCGGGAACCGGCGGCGGGGCCGGGAGTTTCTCCCGGCCCCGCCGTCGTGGGGACTGCTGCTTGCTGCTTGCTGGGTCCGGTCAGGGTTCCTTGTAGGCGCCCGGGGCGTCGACGACGATCGAGGTGCCGCCGACGGCGGCGTCCCGCAGGTGCGCCGGGGCGAGCGCCTTGGCGAGGTGCCAGCCCGCGACCGCGACGATCGTGCCCAGGGCGATGCCGCCGAGACTGAAGGTGTCGGTGAACTTCAGCTCCGTGTTGCCGATCGCGATGACGATGCCCGCCGCGAGCGGCACGAGGTTGACCGGGTTGCCGAAGTCGACCCCGTTCTCCTTCCAGATCTTCGCGCCGAGCAGGCCGATCATCCCGTAGAGGACGACGGTGATCCCGCCGAGGACGCCGCCCGGCGTCGACGAGACGAGCGCGCCGAACTTCGGCGAGAAGCCGAAGGCGATCGCGACGATCGCGGCGACGTAGTAGGCCGCCGTCGAGTAGACCCGGGTGGCGGCCATGACGCCGATGTTCTCGGCGTACGTGGTCGTCGGCGAGCCGCCGACGAGCGACGCGAGCGAGGTGCCGACGCCGTCCGCCGCGATCGCCCGGCCCATGACCGGGTCGAGGTCGGCGCCGGTCATCTCGGCGACGGCCTTGACGTGCCCGGCGTTCTCCGCGATGAGGGCGATGACTGCGGGGAGGACGAGGAGCACGAACGTCAGCGAGATGGACGGCGCGTGGAAGCCGACCATGGGCTTGCCGTCCGGGCCAAGGGAGCCCGTGCTCGGCGGAAGACCGAACAGCGGGAAGTCGGCGATGTTGCTGAAGTTCGTCCGGGAGTGCGTCGTCACCTCGCCGGCGGCGGCGTCGAAGGACGTGATCTGCCCGAAGGCCTTGTCCGCCACCCAGGACAGGGCGTAGCCGAAGACGAGCCCGAGGAAGATCGCGATCCGGCCGAGGAAGCCGCGCGAGGCGAGGCTCACGACGATGACGAAGACCATCGTCGCGAGCGCGACCCACTGGTCCTGCGGCCAGTAGATGTCCGCGACGACCGGCGCGAGGTTGAAACCGATGAGCATGACGACCGCGCCGGTGACCGCCGGCGGCAGCACCTTGTAGACGATCGCCGAGCCCATGTAGTGGATGACGACGCCGACGAGCGCGAGCACGATGCCCGCGACGAGGATGGCGCCGGTGACGTCGGGGGAGTCGCCGCCCTGGGCGCGGATCGCCGCGACACCGCCGACGAACGAGGCGCTCGTGCCGAGGTAGCTGGGCACCTTGCCGCCGACGATGAGCAGGAAGCAGATCGTCGCGATACCGCTCATGAGGATCGCGAGCTGGGGGTTGAGCCCCATGATGAGCGGGAAGACGAACGTCGCACCGAACATCGCGACGACGTGCTGCGCTCCGAGCCCGACGGTGCGCCCCCAGCTGAGGCGCTCGTCGGGCCTGACCACTTCTCCGGGTGCCAGGGACTTGCCGTCCCCGTGCAGCGTCCAACCGAATGCCATGACGAGCCTCCTGGGGGGCAGCGCCGTCCTGCACCCCCGCCAGGTGCGGTCCGGCAGCGAGGTGTTCAGCGCAACGTAGGGCTCCCGGTCACGCAGAGCATTGGCATAGTTCGCCAACGCCTCTCGTGCACATTTGTGCAGGAGGGCGCCGCCGCCCGGGTGGCCTCAGAGCAGCCCGCGGCAGACGGCGGCGATCCGCCGGGCCCGGGTGTCCGCGCCGGCCGCGGTGACGAGCGAGAGCAGGGCCTGCTTGCGCGCCGACGGGGCGGTCCGCTCCCACGCGGCGCGCAGCGCGGGGTCGGTGTCGAGCGCGGCGGCCAGGTCGTCCGGGACGACGAGGTCCTCCACCGGCTCGAGGATCGTCCACCACCCGTTCGCCTTCGCGACCTCGACGGCGCGCCGCCCGGCGTCCGTCATCCGGCCCTGCTCCTCGAGCGCCTCGACGCGGCGCCGGTTGAGCCTCGTCCACGTGCTGCGGGCCTTGCGCGGCGTCATCATCTGCAGCCCGCGGGCCTCGTCGAGGGTGTTGACCGTCGAGTCGATCCAGCCCCAGCAGAGCGCCTCCTCGACGAGGTCGGCGTACGGCACCGGGTCGAGCCCGCTGCCCTTGCGCCAGGACGCCACCCAGCACCCGCGGGCCGTCGCGTGGTGCTCCGCGAGCCACGCGCGCCAGGCCGCGAGGTCGGCCGGGTGGTAGACCGGGAAGTCGAACTTCCACGTCGCCGGGTGGTCGGACGCGGTCGCCGGGACGCTCATGGTCGCCAGCGTACGAGCGGCCACCGACGACGTGCAGCCCTGTGGATAACCTCGTGGCTCCCTCCGGGTGATCGTCTACCGTTCTGCCATGAGCAGTATGGTGATGAGTATGGCGAAGACCGAGAAGGTCACCGTGACGCTGACCGTCGCCCAGGTCGCGGCCATCAAGGCACGTCTCGCCGCCGGGCGCGTGGAGAGCGTCTCCGGCTTCGTGCAGGAGGCCGTCCAGGAGGCGCTGGACGCCGCCGAGCTGCTCGAGTCGACGCTGGAGGCGGACCTGCTCGCCGCGGGCGGGCCACCGACCGAGGCCGAGCTCGCCTGGGCCGACGCGGTCCTCGGGCGGGACGGCCCTCCGCGTGACCCCGGCCCGTACCCCTATCCCGAAGGGCGGCAGCGATGAGCGGGCAGTCCCCCGCCGGGGTCGGCGTCACGCTCGACGCCGGTGCCCTCATCGCCCTCGACAAGGGCAACGGGGCGGTCCGTCAGCTGATCCTGCGCGTCGCGCGGACCGGTGAGCCGGTCGTGATCCCCGCGACAGCGCTGGCCCAGGCGGTGAGGTCGCCGGAACGCCAGGCACGGCTCGCCCTCCTGCTCCGTCGGGTGACGACCGAGGTGCGCCCGCTCGACCGGCGGGACGCGGTGGCGGTGGGGCGGTTGCTCAGGGAGTCGGGCACGTCGGACGTCGTCGACGCCCACGTCGTCGTCTGCGCCCGTCGTGCGGGGCAGGCCGTCCTCACGAGCGATCCCGGCGACCTGCGCCGCCTCGACCCGGAGCTGGTGCTCGTGGCCGTCTGATCGTCGGCGCCCGGGGCGCCGTCGGTCAGGCCCCGCGCATCCGCAGCACCTGCAGCGCGAGGTGCAGCGACAGCCTCAGGTGCGCGTCCCGGGTGAACGGCCCGAGCATCCGCTCGAGCTTGGCGATCCGGTACCGCAGCGTGTTGTAGTGGAAGTGCATGACCCGGGCGGTCTCGGCGACGTTGAGGTTCGTCTCGAGGAGCACCTCGAGGGTGCGCCGCAGGTCGCGGGCCTCCTCGTCGTCGACCTTCGCGAGATCGCCGAGGGTCTCGGCGGCGAACGACCGCAGCTCGGCCGGGTCCTCGACGAGCGACAGCAGCCGGAAGACCCCGAGGCCGTCGAAGTGCGCGACGCTGCCCGGCCCGTTCATCCGCCGCCCGACCCGCACCGCGGTGCGGGCCTGCTCGTAGGCCGCCGGGATCTGCACCGGCGTCGCGGCGACCCGGCTCACACCCGTGCCGAACGAGCGCCGGCCGCCGCCGCCGTCCCCGGTCACCTCGCGCACGAGGTCGCGCACGAGCCGGTCGACGCCCGGGCCGGTCTGGCCGCCCGACCCGTGAAGGGGCGCGCCGAGCACCGCGACGACCTCGCGGTGGAAGCCCACGACGGGGGCGTGCGGGTCGCGCGGCCGGACGACGGACTGCCAGGCCGCGGCGAACCGCTCGACGGCGGGGCGGCCGACGGGCGCGACGAGCGGCTCCGGGCGGTCCTCGGCGGCCGGGTCGAGCTCGGCGACGACGACGACCACGGGCCGGTC
>JACRAB010000240.1 GCA_016213575.1 Actinomycetota bacterium | reverse complement strand
GCGCTACCGCGACGCCGCCCCCGACCGCCAGGACGAGGCGCCGGCCGGGACGCAGCGGGTGGCGGTCCAGCTCAACGTCCTGCCGCACGTGCCGGCCCGGGCGCACCCGGCGAGGGCCGACGGGTGAGCACGGTGGCGGGCCGGTCGTGGCGCGGGCTCGTCGGGCTCCTCACCGCCGAGGGGGTCTCGATCCTCGGCAGCCGGATGTCGATGCTCGCGATCCCGTGGTTCGTCCTTGTGACGACCGGCAGCGCGGCGCGGACCGGCGTCTTCGCCTTCGCCGAGATGGCTCCGTACGTGCTCGTCCAAGGGCTCGGCGGCCCCCTCGTCGACCGGGTCGGCGCGTGGCGCCTGTCCGTGGCGACCGACCTCGCCGCCGCCGTCGCGGTCGGGCTCGTCCCCCTGCTGCACCTCACCGTCGGGCTCTCCTTCGCCCCGCTGTGCGCGCTCGTCGCCGTCGCCGGGGCCGTCCGCGGCGCGGGCGACACCTCGCGCTACGTCATGGTCCCCGGGGTGACGGAACGGGCCGGCGCCCCGATGGAGCGCGGCGCGGGCCTGTCCGACGGGGTCAACCGGCTCGCCGGCATGGTCGGCGCGCCGCTGGCCGGCGTCCTCGTCGCCTTCTGGTCAGCACCGGCGGTGCTCGTCGTCGACGCCGCCACGTTCGTCGTGTCGGCCCTGCTCGTCGTGACGCTCGTCCCGCGGACCGCGGCACCCGGCCGCGGTTCGTCGTCCGGCCCGGCCGCCGAACCGTCGGTCCGGGGCTACCTGCACGGTCTGGGCGAGGGGTTCCGGCACCTCGCGGGCGACCGGCTGCTGCTCGGCATCGCGACGCTGGTGCTCGTGACGAACCTCGTCGACCAGGCCGTCGCGAGCGTCCTGGCACCGGTCTGGGCCCAGGACGTCACGGGCAGCCCGGTGACCCTCGGGCTGCTGTTCGGCGCGCTCGGGGCGGGCGCCGTCCTCGGCAACGTCGTCTTCACGTGGCTCGCGCCGCGGCTGTCGCGGCGACGGACCTTCGCGTGGTGCTTCCTCGTGGCCGGCGCCCCGCGGCTGCTCGCCATGGCGGCGTTCGCGACCCCGGTGCCCGTCGTCGCCCTGAGCTTCCTCGCCGGGGTCGGCGCCGGTGGCATCAACCCGATCCTCGGCGCGGTGGAGTACGAGCGGGTCCCCCGGCACCTGCAGGCCCGGGTGCTCGGCGCGGTCGGTGCACTGGCGTTCGCGGGGATCCCGGTCGGGGCGCTCGCCGGCGGGCTCGGGGTGACCCACCTCGGCCTGCGGCCCGCACTCGTCGTCGCGGGTCTCGTCTACCTGCTCGCGACGCTGGCCCCGTTCGTCCTCCCGGTCTGGCGGCAGATGGAGCGGGCCCCCGCGCCGTCTGCGGTCCCGTCGTCGGAGCCCGCTCAGCCCTCGGAGACCGTCGTCAGGTAGTGCCGCAGCTGCTCGACGACGAACGCGTGGTCGTCGGCCTGGGGCAGGCCGCTCACGGCGACGGTGCCGACGACGCCGACCCCGACGACGTTCACCGGGAAGGCCCCGCCGTGGGCGGCGTAGGTGTCGGCGTCGAGCCGGAACACCTCCTCGAAGCTCTGCCCGCGGACCCGGCACTCCGTCCCGACCCGGTAGGAGCTCTTGGAGAACCGGTCGACGACCCGGCACTTGCGGTCGATCCAGGCGTCGTTGTCGGCCGACGTGCCCGGCAGCGCGGCGTGGAAGAGGCGCTGGCCGTTGCGCCGCACCGAGACGACGACGGGCAGGCCCGCCGCACGGGCGGCCTCGGTGAGCCGGACGCCCACGGCCCAGGCGACGTCCTCGTCGAACCTCGGGAAGCGCAGGTCGGCCTCCTGCGCGACGAGCTCGGGCAGCAGCGCGACGGCGTCGGCCTGGGTCTGGCTCACGAGGGCTCCTTCTCGGGGTCGGTGACGTCGGCGACGGTCGCGTCGAGGGCCGCGATCGCGACGCCGGCGTCGATGGCGATCGCGGTGTTGTTCACGCCGCCGCCGAGGGTCACCTCGCGGCCGACGAGCCGCTCGTCGGCGACGACCGGCCAGGCGGTCGTCGAGCCGAACGGGGTGATCGTGCCGCGCGCGTAGCCGGTGGCGGCCTTGGCGGTCTCGGCGTCCGGCATCGACATCCGCTGGACGCCGAGCAGGGCGCGCAGCTTCGGCCAGGAGATCGTCCGGTCGCCCGGGACGAGGACGAACAGGTAGTCGCCGTCGCCGCGGCGGACGACGAGGGTCTTCACGACGTCCGCCGGCTCCACGCCGCGGGCCGCCGCGGCCTCCGCGAGGCTGCGCACCGGGCCGTGCCGGACGACGCGGTGCGGCAGACCGAGCGCCTCGACCGCGGCGACGGCGCGGGAGACGGGGTGCGGGTCGTCGGCGGGGGCGGTCACGGCGTCAGTCTCGCAGGCGGTCCGGGCGACCGGCTCGCAGCACGGGCCGCGGCACGGGCCGCGGCACGGTCAGGCGATCCATCGCGGGCGGCGGGCCCGCGCGTCGAGCCACCGGTCCGCCCAGAGGTAGGCGCCGGCGGCCGCGAGCAGCAGCCCCGTGACGAGCGCGGCGTTACCGAGGACGGTGCCGTAGCCGAGGTCGTCGACGTCGACGAACGGGTACGGGTAGAACCCCGTGACCGCGCCGTGCGCGAGCGTCCAGGCGAACCAGGCGACGGGCCAGACGAGGGCGAGCAGGACGACCCGCCGGTCGGTCCGGCGGCGCGGCCCGTAGACCGCCCAGCCGACGACGGCGAGCACCGGGACGACGTAGTGCAGCAGCGCGTCGGCCACGGCCCACCAGCCGTCGAGGTCGACGGTCGGGCGGAGCACGACGAGGTAGACCAGGCCGGTGACGGTGATGCCGACGACGCCGTCGAGCCGGACGACCCTGAAGAGCAGCCGCGCCCCGCGGGCCGGGCGCAGCCAGAGCGCCCAGGCCGCCGCCGCGACGAGCAGGTTGCTCTGGATCGTGAAGTAGCTCGCGAGCCGCAGCCAGCGCACCGGCAGCGGCTGCCCGGTCGTCGTCGTCGTGAGCACGAGCTGCAGGACGAGCGCCGCCGTCGTGACGACCGCGGTCGCGAGGTGGAACCACGCCGCTCCCGGCAGGAGGGCGAGGTCGCGGACCGGACGGACCGCACCGCCCGCCACCTTCTCCTGCGCCATGGGGCGAACGATATCCACGCGTTCGTGAGCATGCGCACCGAAGGTCGCCTTCTCCCCCGGACGGCGCACCCGCGACGACCGCGCCGGTCTGCGCAGGTGCCCGCCCGGCCGCAGGATCGCGGGATGGGGGTCACCGCAGCACCGCCGCGGACGGCACGTGCTGCACTGCACGCGACGGGCGCGGTCCTGCGGGACACCCGCCGCCGGGTCCGCGGCCACGACCTCGCGCTCACCTCGGCCGCGGCGACGTTCTACAGCGCGCTCACCGTGGTCCCCTCGGTCCTCGTCGCCGTCTCGCTCGCCGGCGTCCTGCTCGGCCGGGACCGGACGGCGCGGTACGGCGAGCGGCTCACGAGCACGCTGCCGGTCGCGATGGGCGCCGGTCGCGGCACCGACGCGCTGCTCCAGGCCGGGCTCGCGCTGACCCCGGTCGGCGTCGTCCTCGCGGTCTTCATGGGCACCGCGTACGGCGAGGGGCTGAGCCGGGCCTTCGCGCGCTTCGCGCCGCTGCCGGACGACGCCCGGCCGCCGACGTGGTGGGTCAGGGCCACCACCCTGCCGCTGCTCGGGCTGGCCCCGCTGCTGCTGTCCGGGCTCCTCGTCGCGTCCCCGACCCTCGCCGCGATCGACGGCCGGTCCGGCGGCTGGGGCCGGGCGCTCGCGGCCTACCTGTCGCTCACCCTCGTCTGGGTGCTCCTGTGGGCGCCGCTCACGTGGACCTACCGGGTCGTCGGCCCGGGGCGGCCGTCGTGGCGGGCGGCGTTCACCGGGGCGGTCGTCGCGGCGGCGTTCGTCTCCGGGTTCCTCCAGGGGTTCCTCGTCTTCCTCGCGATCCCGTTCGACCTCGGGCGGCCGTTCGGCGGGCTCACCGGGGTCGGTGTCGCGTCGTCCCTGCTGCTGTGGCTGTGGGTGCTCCACGCGGTCGTGCTCGTCGGGTACTCGCTGACATGGGCGACGCACTCCCGGCTCGGGGCCTCAGCGCGGCGGGACGCCGACCTCGGAGGGCTGCGGGAAGCCACCGGCCCACAGGCCCCACCCCGCGAGGACGAGCAGCGCGACCCCGGCGGCCGGCACGAGCCAGACCGCGAGCGCCGTCCGGCGTCGTAGCCCGACGACCGCCGCGGCCGCCGCCGCGAGACCGGTGAGGGCGACGGTGCCGCCCTCGAGAGCGTTGGTGCCGGCGGTGGCGCCGACCGCGACGGCGAGCGCGAGCGCCGCGGCCCGGCCGGCCGCCGGAGTCGGAGTCGACGTCGGCGTCGGCGTCGCCCAGGGCCCGACCGCGCGCACGAGCGCGCCGACGACGAGGTACCACCCGAGGTACCACAGGTGGTGCCCGACGACCTCGTCCCACAGGTGCGCCGTCCGGCCCGGTGCGACGTTGCCGACGGAGTTCGCCGCGAGGTGGATCCCGTGGCCCTCGACGTAGAGCAGCACACCGGTGCCGAGCAGCCACCAGGAGCGCCGGTCCGCGCGGGCGGCGCGCAGCGCGAGCGCGGCCGGCACGAGCACGGCGAACGGGGTCAGCAGGTCGAGCCAGTCGGCCCAGCGGGTCGTCGCCGCACCGCGGTCGGGGTCCGCGCCGGGTGCTGCCGCACCGCCGACGTCGCCGAGCGCACCGACCCAGGTGCCGAGGTGGTGGAAGACCGCGTAGGCGAGCAGGGACAGCGCCACGAGCCGAAGGGCGCGGGTGCGTGCCGCCTGGCCGGGGTGGCCCTCAGGACGGTCCGCCGCGTCGTCCACGGGTCGATCCTGGCACGGGCGGGGCCCGTCCACGGGTCAGGCGGCGCGCCGCCCGCGGACCGCGGCGAGCAGCGCCTTCGCGAGGCCGCCGGCCCCGGCCCGCCGGACGAGCCCGGTGAGCACGTGCGGCGTGAGGCCGCCGTCCGCCAGGCCCATGTCCACGAAGGCGTCGAAGACCCGCGGGTCGCGGCCCGCGACGTCGAGCCCGGCCGCGACGGTCCGCGGGTCGACGGCGAGCCGGGTGACGACGTCCATGTGGAGCAGGTGCGTCCCATCGCCGCGCGCAGCGCGCGCCGGTATGTGGCGCCCGCGGCGTCCGGGGTGCCGAGGCGGGCCGTCCGGGCGGCGGCGAGGCCGGCGAGCGCACCGCTGCGGACCGCGGCGTGGATGCCCTCCCCGGTGAGCGGGTTGACCAGCCCCAGGGCGTCGCCCGCGAGCAGGATCCGGCCGTCGGGCTGGCGGCCGCGGCCCGACGACAGCGGGAGGTGGTGCGCGGCCCAGCGGGTGCCGCCGTCCGCCGAGCCGGGCAGCAGCTCGTCGACGCGCTCGAGCATCCGGGCCTTCGACGGCCCGGCCCCGGCGGCCGGGAGCAGCTCGCCGTACCCGACGTTCGCGGTGCCGTCGCCGACCGGGAAGGACCAGGCGTACGCCGGCCAGCCCGCGTCGTCGGTGAAGGCGATGACCTGCTCGCGCTCACGGCCCGCCGAGACCGGCGCGTACCCGCGCAGCGCGATCGCCGTCCGGTCGCGACGGTGCGGCGCGAGCCCGGCGGCGGTGCGCACGGCGGAGTGCGCGCCGTCCGCGCCGACGAGCACCCGGGCCTGCAGGACGCCGTCCACGTCGACCCCGCCCGGCACCGGCGCGATGCGCCGCACCCGGTGCCGCAGGAGCCGGGCCCCCCGCCCGACGGCCGCGTCGACGAGCCGGGCGTCGAACACCTCGCGGGGCACGACACGGGCCGGACGGCGCATCCGGCCGACCGCGTCGGTGCCTCCGAGGAAGCCGAGCCGCAGCACGTGGACGGGCGTGTGGTCGTCGTAGAGCCCGGGGACCCCGAGCCGGTCGAGGACGTCCCCGACGTGCGGCGCGATGCCATCGCCGCAGGTCTTGTCGCGGGGGAATCCCGCGCGGTCGAGGAGCACGACACGGGCGTCCGGCCAGGCCCGCAGCACCCCGAGCGCCGCGGCGGCCCCGGCCGGGCCGGCCCCGACGACCGCGACGTCGACGGGGTCGTGGAGAGGTTCACCGAGGGGGGCCGTCACGGGGCCAGTCCATCACGCTGCGACACCGCCCGCGGCGGGGCCGGGTCAGACCGCAGGAGTAGACGGGACATCCCGGACGTCATTCCGAAGTCTGACGACGGGACGCAACCTTCCCGGCATGCTGAGCGTCTCGGTGATCACACAGCGTCCGGCCGCGGGCGCTTCTCGGAGGGGAACACTGTGCGCAGTCCACGCTCGCGGGCCGGCAGGCCCGCGCCCGAACCATCCGGCCGCAGGCGCCGGGCCGTCGTCGTGTCCGCGGTCGGTGCGCTCTCGCTCACCGCGCTCGTGCCGTCCGCGGCGGCGCTCGGGGCCGCCGCGCCGACCGGGCCGGTCGTCACGCTCGTCGCCGCCACGAAGACGGTGACGCTCAGCCACTACCCCGACGAGCCGGTCTTCATCGGTGACATCGGCGTGTACGCGGTCACCGGGGGCGCCGCGTTCGAGGTGCGCACGAAGCGCAAGGACTACTCGACCCAGCCCACGTCCGACCTCATCCTCCAGGTGAACGGGCAGCGGACGACCAAGCGGCTGCCCGCCGGCCTCGTCGACGGCTTCAGCGGCCTCACAGGCTTCGCGACCCAGACGGTCAAGGACGCCAAGGGCAAGACGGTGTCGACGTCGGAGCAGACCTGGTGCCCGGCGGGCTTCTCCGCCTCCCGGATGCAGCCCGACGCGAAGGCGGTCTCGCCCTACCCCGACGGCTGCTTCGGCTCCCCGTGGGCGCTCGGCGCGGTCACCGGGCTGCCCGCCCACTGGGCGTCCTCGGTCGGCGGCGACTTCTTCGGCTTCGACCCGTCCCAGCCGACGCCGGACACGCTGCCGGACGGCACGTACACCGTGACGACCTCGATCTCCGCGCCGTGGCGCACGGTCTTCGCCACGACCAAGGCGACGTCGTCCGCGACCGTCAAGGTGGTCGTCAAGGAGGTGCCGTTCCCCGACGGTTTCGAGGGTGGCGCGGCCGCCGCGTCCGCCCTGCGGGCCGGCTCCGGCGGCGCGGCCGCCGCGGCGGGCACGAAGCGCCAGTTCCCCGAGCAGGGCCCGGCGGCGCTGCTCGGCCGGGCCGACGGCCTGCTGCCGCAGCGGTCGTCGGCGGCCGGCTCGACGGGCTCGTCGGGCTTCGCCGGGCCCGGCGCCGCGAGCGTCCCCGTGCCCGCCGCAGCCGCGGTGTCGCCGTTGGCTGCGTCGTCCGGCGCCATGGACCGGGCGAACGCGACGCAGGTCCCGAAGGGCCACCGGCCCGACCTGCGGGCCCTGCCCGCCTTCGGGGCGAGCATCATCGGCGACTTCAACGACCCGCTGGCGACGCGCGAGTACCTCGCGTTCGCGGCGACCGTCTGGAACGCCGGCCCGGCCCCGCTCGTCGTCGACGGCTACCGCAAGCCCGGCGCCTCGCTCATGGACGCCTACCAGTTCTTCTACGACAGCAAGGGCAAGCAGGTCGGCTGGACCGGCACCGGGTCGCTCAAGTACGACCCGCGGAGCGGCCACGAGCACTGGCACTTCCTCGACTTCGCGAAGTACGAGCTCGTCACGTCGTCCGGGAAGGCGATCCTGTCGCAGAAGGAGTCGTTCTGCCTCGCCCCCACCGACGCCGTCGACCTCACGGTCAAGGGCGCCCGGTACAAGCCGAACTCGACCGGCCTGTCGACGGCCTGCGGCAGCCAGCAGTCGATCGCGATCCGCGAGACCCTCGACGCCGGCTGGGGCGACACGTACGGCCAGTTCCTGCCCGGCCAGTCGTTCGACATCACCGACCTGCCGAACGGCTCGTACACGATCCGGGTGACGGCGAACCCCGCCGGCAACCTCGTCGAGGGCAGCACGGCCAACAACGTCTCGAACCGGACGGTCGTGCTCGGCGGCAAGAAGGGGGCGCGCACCGTGACGGTGCCCCCGGTCGGGATCGTCGACATCCCGTGACGCGTCCTGTGTGACGCCTTCCGGAACCAGTGGCGCCGGCTCCTCCCCCCGGGGGGGCCCGGCGCCACTGCCGTGCCCGGGCGACGCCCGCGGCTGTGAGATCCGTGACGCCGCCGCGGGAGTCCGTCGCGGTGGCCTCGTTGGTTAGGGTCGAACGCATGAGCACCGGGGGGCAGCGGATCCGCGCGACGGCGCTCGCCCTCGCCGTGACGCTCGTCGCCGCGGGGGCCTCGGGCTGCGGCGGCGGGTCGTCGGGCGGGACGGCGTCCGGGCCGGTGACCGGTGCCGCGACCGGTGCCGCGACGCAGGCGCGCGCGGGGGTCGACCAGGCGGTGCCGGGGACGGTGCTGCTCGTGCCCGGCTACGGCGGCAACGTCCGCGACCTCGACGCGTTGCGCGACCTGCTGCGGTCCCGCGGCCGCACCGTCGTCGAGGTCGAGACCCCCGGCTCGGGCACGGGCGACCTGCGGGCGCAGGCCGCCGCCGTCGCCGGCGCCGCGACGCAGGCGGTCGCCGCGGGGGCGCCGTCCGTCGACGTCGTCGGGTACAGCGCCGGTGGCGTCGTCGCGCGGATCTTCGTCGCCGAGCAGGGCGGCGCGGCCGTCGTCCGCCGCGTCGTGACGATCGGCTCGCCGCACCACGGCACCCAGGTCGCGCTCCTCGTCAACGGCACCGAGTGCCCCGATGCCTGCCGGCAGCTGCGCCCCGCCAGCGACCTGCTCACCGACCTGCCCGAACCCCCCGTCGCGGACGGCGCGCGGGGGCCGGTGTTCACGAGCCTGTGGAGCGCGAGCGACGAGGTCATCGCACCGCCGACGTCGTCCGTGCTCGAGGGCACGCTGTCGATCCGGCTCCAGGACGTGTGCGCCGACGACGCGACGACGCACACGATGCTGCCGCGGACGCCGCTCGTCGGGGGACTGGTGCTGCGGGCGTTGGCGGACGAGCCCTTGCGCGCCGCGCCCGCGCCGGACGAGTGCGAGACGGTGCGCACCCGGGGGTGAGCCGATCCCGGCGTCTCAGCCCGGGCCGAGGACGACGTCCGCCAGCTCCGCGAGAGTGCGGATCCGGTGGCGGGCCTGCGAGAAGTCCTGCGACCGCGTGAACTCGTTGTGGACGACGGCGCAGTCGATCCCGGCGGCGACCGCCGAGCGCAGCCCCCTGGACGAGTCCTCGACGGCCAGGGCCTCCTGCGCGGCGGCCCCGAACCGTCCGAGCGCCGTCACGTACGGTTCCGGGTCGGGCTTGGCGCGCACGTAGTCGTCGCGGACCAGGACGAAGTCCATGTACTGCCGGATCCGCCGGCCGTGGTGGATCAGCTCGAAGTCCTCCCGCCGGGCCGTCGTCACGATCGCCATCCGGACGTGCCGCGACAGCCCCGCGAGGACCTCGACGACGCCGTCGATCTCGATCGCCTCGGAGCGCAGGTACTCCTGGTAGTAGCCGTTGCGGACCTCGCGCAGCCTGTCGATGGTGCGCTCGTCGACCCCGGCGGCCCTGGCTGCGACCCAGGTGCCCGCACCGTGGGCCATGTCCCGCAGGTACTGCTCCCTGTCGAGCGTCAGACCGATGCCGGCCAGGGCACGCTCGCCGGCCTTGTGGTACCAGGGCTCGGTGTCGACGAGCACGCCGTCGTGGTCGAAGAGGATGTACTTCTTCACCGGGCGATCCTCTCCTGGTGATCCGGGCGGCATTGCACCTGCAACCTCAGATTCGAACCCATGTTCGACATAGATCTGAGTGTGCAGTAGGATCGGATCATGGTCGAGCGGGGGTCGCAGTCTGGAGCCGGGGTCGGTGACGCCGGCTCCGACGACGCGCTCGCGGCCGATCCGCTGGGTGGTGAGATCCGCCTGACGGCAGTCGATCTCGCGGACTGCCCCGGCGAGGACGACGACCTGCAGTGGATGCTGGCCGATGCTCGCGCCGAGCGGCTCGTCGATCAGTGGTGGGCTGATCCGGTTGGGGCGCAGGCGGACTGGGACGCCGACCTGTCGGCCCTCTACGCGCAGGTCGCTGCCGACGACCGCCGGGACGCGGTCGAGCGCCGAACGGTGCTCGACGGGGCGCCGGGGCTGGGGTCGTTCGCGGCATCGTTGGAGGTCCTGGACGGGGCGGCGGCGTGGACGCCGGAACAGGCGGCGGTCGAAGGGTTCGTCGACGACCTCGCGGACGGGGCGATCTCGGGGTTCGCGGCGGCACGGCGGGTGGAGAACCATGCTCTGTGGCTGCAGGTCGCTCATGCCGCCGTCGTGGTCCGGACGTTCACCGGGCGGACCCCGTCGCTGCCGCGGCGGACCCGGTCGGGGCGGCTGCTGACCGACGACCAGGACGTCCTGGTC